>JBEHXI010000061.1:0-30923 GCA_048498775.1 Actinomycetota bacterium
GCACGGTGCCCTGCGCCCGCAGCGCCCCGCCCAGCGGTCCCGGCGCCCCCCAGCGGCGGGCCTGCTCGACGGCCTCGCCGGCCAGCCGCCGCGCCTCGGCCGCCTCACCCAGCTGGGCAAGCGCCGCGGCGGCCTCGGACCGCCAGGAGGCGGCGGCCGGATTCTCCACGCCCCACACCGCGAACCGCCCGCCGGCGGCGGTCAGATCGCGCAGCGCCTCGGCCTGGTGCCCGGCGGCCAGCCGCAGCCGCCCGCGGGCGAGCAGCAGCGCCGCCCCGCCCCAGGTGGCCGGTGCCTCCGCGGCCAGCCCCGCCTCCTCCACCAGGGCCGCCGCCTCGTCGAGCGCGCCGCGGTCCACCAGGACGTCCACCAGCCGGGCCAGCGCCCCGACCGCGGCACCCTGGTTGCGCGGCGCCCCGCACTCCACCAGCGCGGCGAGCGCTCCACGCGCGTCATCCGCCGCGGCCGGCAGCCGCCCGAGGCGCCGGGCCACCTCGCCGCGCACCGAGCGGGCGGCGGCCACCAGCAGCACGTGCTGCCAGCGTCCGGCGTGGCCGACGAGGGCGTCGGCCCGTTCCAGCGCGTCCTCGACCCGCCCGGCCTGCGCGAGCACCAGCACGGCGCGCAGGGCGGGCCGCAGGGTGACGGGGGTGACGGGCAGGACGGCCACGGCCTGCTGGGCCAGGGCCACCGCCTGCGCCCGGGACCGGCCGGCCCAGGCGGCCCGCATGGCGAGCAGACTCAGGTAACGCCCCTCGTCCTGGCCGCCCTTGGGGGTGGGCCGGGGCAGCCGGGCGAGCAGTTCCGCCGCCGCCTCCGCCATCCCCTCGGCGTCGAACTGCACCTCCGTCAGGCACAGGGCGAGGTCTGCGGAGGCCGATTCGGCCTCGGCACCGAGGAGTTCGACGGCCGCCTGGTGGCGGCCTGCGGCGGCGAGCAGTTCGGCCAGTTCCCGCAGCGCCTCGGGGCGGGTCCCCGGTCCGCTCTGCCCGGCCTGTCCGGCCGGCCGGCCCGGCAGCGCCGCCAGGCGGCGGATCGCGGAGTGCAGGTCGGTGTATCCCTCGGCGCGGGCCAGTTCACCGAGGAGCGGGGCGCGCACCGCCTCCGGCACCGGTTCGCTCAGCGCCCGGCTCAGATAGGCGGCGGCGCGCCGGGGTTCACCGCGCCGCAGCGCGCCGTCGGCGGCGTCACGCAGCACCCCGGCCGCCCAGGGCTCGTCCAGCGCCGGGGCGGCCATCAGCTGGTCGGCCACCCGGTCCTCGCCGGCGCCCGCGGCCCGCAGCAGCCGGGCCGCCCGGGTGTGCAGGGTCTGCAGGTCGGCGTAGGGCATCCGGCGCAGCAGTGTGGTGCGCAGCAGGGGCTGGGCGAAGGCGATGGTCCGGCCGGTCACCCGCAGCAGGCCCGTCCGGGTCAGCGCGGTCAGCACCTCCATGACGGCCGGGGGTTCGGCGCCGCAGACCCCGGTGACCCGGGCCAGGTCCGCCTCCGCGCCGAGGACGGCGACGGCCCTGGCCACGTCGAGGGCGTACGGGGATATCCGGCGCAGCCGGGCGTGGGTGCGGGAGGCGAGCCGGGGGACGGCCAGGTCGCCGAGGAGGGCGGCCGCCGCGGCGGCCGGGGCGATCGCCTGGTCCCGCAGCACCGCGGCCAACTCCGTGACGCACAGCGGGTTGCCGGCGGTCTCCCGCATCACCACCGCCAGGAAGGCGCCGTCGGCCGGGGCGCCCACGGCGCGTTCGAGCAGGGTGGCGGTGTCCGGGGCGCTCAGGCCCGCCGGGTGGAGTTCGACGGCGCTGGCGGCCAGGACTTCGTCCAGCAGGGCGGCGTCGGCGGCCGGCTCGCCGGGGCAGACCGTCAGCAGTACGGCGATCGGCGCGTGGTCGACGCGCTGCGGCAGCGCGCTCAGCCAGCGCAGCGAGGCACGGTCCACCCACTGCAGGTCGTCGACGGCCAGCAGGACCGGTCCTTGGGCGGCCTGCCGGGCCAGTTCCCGGTGCAGCGCGCACAGGTCGGCCATCGAGCCTTCGCCGTCGCCCGCGGTGCCCGCCGGCACGCGCACGGCCGCCGGCTCCCGCGGTACGGACTCGAAGACCCGGTTCGCCAGGCCGAACGGCAGGTCGCGCTCGGCGGCCGAGCCGCGCGCCGTCAGCACCGTGAACCCGTCTTGCCGGGCGCGCCGGACCGCCGCGTCCAGCAGTGCCGTCTTCCCCGTCCCCGCGCCGGAGCCGACCACCACGACGCTGCCGCAGCCCTGCGCGGCCGCGGTGAGCGCGCCCTCGATCTCGGCGATCTCCCGCTCGCGGCCGACCAGTCCCGCTGTGCCCGTCCTCATGCACCATCCATTCCTGCGAGCCGGGGACGTCGGACGCGGAGCGAAGGCTCCCAGCAGGCATCGGCGGGAACGGCGGGCTTTCGTTCCCCGGGGAACCGCACCGGCCGCCCCGGACGTGCGGCGGGTCCGCGCCGCGCCGTCAGCGAAGGGGGCCGGGTGGGCGATGCCTGGTCATCCGCGCCTTCACCCCGGCGCTGACCGTTGTCAAGCCCGGCGTGAGGTGGTCCGGCCGGGTCTTCGGAAGGGGCGGGCGGTCGGCCCGGAACACGTCCCGGGGCTCGCCGGCCGCGCGGGCACGGGCAACACCGTGCATGCCACCGGCCATCCCGGGGCGCTCCACGGCGAGTTGCCGGGTCGTGCCATGTTCACACACCGCGTATCTGTGGACGGGTCGGGCGGTACGCGAGCCCGGGGCCACTGTAGTGGCCGGAGCGCCTGGTGGGGAGTCGGGGGGCGGGCTCCGCGGCGGACCGTTCACCGCGGAGCCCGGCGCACGCCTCTTGACGTATGACTGTGCGGAACTGTCAGAATCTGTTCGCTGACGGCGGATTGTGGTTACTCATGCGTGAATCCTGGTCGCACAGGTCGTGGAGATCCGCCAGGTTCCCGGACAGAGCGGACCGGGCACCCCCGTGACGCGATCGGCTTCCGCAGGCAATCCGCAGGCAATCCGCAGGCAATCCGCAGCATCCGCAGACAGACAGCAGACAGACACCGGAAGAGGGGGGATCGCCATGGCGGTCACTCGCAGGTCGTTGCTGATCGCCGGGACCGCGGTCCCGATGGCCGGAGGACTGGTCTCCGCCACCGGCGCGCAGGCCGCGCCGCTCACCGCGCCGGCCCGCGCCTCCGCGGAGCCGGGCCGCAGCATCGAACTGTCCGACGGCTGGCGCTTCGCGCTGGTCAACCCGGCCGGCGCCACCGACCCGACCGGCGCCTACGCCGACGCCGCCACGCCCGGCTTCGACGACTCGGGGTGGCGCACCGTCTCCGTCCCGCACGACTGGAGCATCGAGCTCACCCCGACCACCGAGTCCAACACCACCAGCGGCACCGGGTTCCTCCCCGGCGGCCTGGGCTGGTACCGCAGATCCTTCACCCTGCCGCCGTCGCTGGCCGGCAAGCGGATATCGGTGGAGTTCGACGGCGTCTACATGGACTCCTCCGTCTACTGCAACGGCACGCTCGTCGGGAACCACCCCTACGGCTACACCGGCTTCGCCTTCGACCTCACCCCGCTGCTGCACACCGACGGCACCACGCCCAACGTCATCGCCGTCAAGGTGCAGAACCAGCTGCCCAGCAGCCGCTGGTACTCCGGCAGCGGCATCTACCGGCACGCCCGGCTGGTCGTCACCGACCCGGTGCACGTCCAGCGCTGGGGCACCTTCGTCACCACCCCGGATCTGGCCGCCACCGCCCCCGCCGGGCACGCCGCGGTGCGGGTGCAGACCACCGTCGCCAACGACTCCGGGACGCGGGCGCAGGTCACCGTCCACTCCACCGTCAAGGACCCGGCCGGCCGCACCGTCGCCCGGACCTCCTCCGACGTCACCGCGGACGCCGGTCGACCGGCCACCGCCACCCACGAGATGACCGTCGCCGACCCGCAGCTGTGGTCGTTCGACACCCCGCACCTGTACACGCTTCAGACGGAGTTGCGGGTCGGCGGGCGGGTCACCGACACCTACCGCACCGCCTTCGGCATGCGGTACGTCACCATCGACCCCGACAAGGGCCTGTACCTCAACGGCGAGTACGCCAAGATCCAGGGCGTCGACCTCCACCACGACCAGGGCGCCCTGGGCTCCGCCGTGAACGCCGACGCGCTGCTGCGCCAGATGACCATCATGAAGGAGATGGGCGTCAACGCCCTGCGCACCTCGCACAATCCGCCCGCGCCGGAGATGATCGCGGTCTGCGAGAAGCTGGGCATCCTGATGATGGTCGAGGCGTTCGACTGCTGGCACACCGGCAAGACCGCCTACGACTACCACCGCTTCTTCGACACCTGGTGCGAGGCGGACGCCGCCGAGATGGTGCTGGCGGCCCGCAACTCCCCCGCGGTGCTCATGTGGTCCATCGGCAACGAGATCCCCGACTCGACCAGCACCGCCGGGCTCGGCATGGCGCAGCGCATCATCGACGCGATCCGCGCGCACGACACCACCCGGCCGCTCGTCATCGGCTCCGACAAGTACCGCTCACTGCCCACCCCCGGCTCCGCCGCGGACCTGATGCTCGCCAAGCTCGACGGGCTCGGCCTGAACTACAACACCGCCGTCTCGGTGGACGAGCTGCACGCCCGCTACCCGCACCTGTTCCTCTTCGAGTCCGAGTCGGCGTCGACGACGTCCACCCGCGGCACCTACGAGGACCCGCGGCACCTCAACACCGGCGAGAATCACACCCCGGGCCGGCGCGAGGCGTCCTCCTACGACAACAACCTCGCCTCCTGGTGCATCAGCCACGAGTACAGCCTGAAGAAGGACCGGGACCGCCGGTTCTTCGCCGGGCAGTTCCTGTGGGTCGGCATGGACTACATCGGCGAGCCCACCCCGTTCGACGTCTTCCCGGTGAAGTCCTCCTACTTCGGCGCGGTGGACACCGCGGGCTTCCCCAAGGACGCCTTCCACCTCTTCCGCAGCCAGTGGACGAAACAGCCCATGGTGCACCTGCTGCCGATGGACTGGACCGGGCACGAGCCCGGCGAGACCGTGCAGGTGCGGGCGTACGCCAACGCCGAGTCGGTGGAGCTGTTCCTCAACGGCCGCTCGCTGGGCGTGCGGTCCTTCGACGCCAAGACCACCACCGACGGCCGCGCCTACCTGGAGACCACCGAGGCGACCGGGGACGACAAGACCGTCACCTCCGGCCCCTACCCGGGCAGTTACACCAGCCCCAACGGCAGCGCCGGAAAGCTCCACCTGACCTGGGAGGTGCCCTTCGCGCCGGGCGAGCTGAAGGCCGTGGCGCGGCGCGGCGGCCGGGTCGTCGCCACCGACGTGGTGCGCACCGCGGGCGAGGCGCACGCGCTGCGCCTCACCCCGGACCGCACGGAGTTCGACGCCGACGGCAGGTCGCTGTGCTACGTGACCGCCGAGGTGACCGACGCACGCGGGACCATGCTGCCCGGCGCCGACCACCTGATCGCCTTCGAGGTCACCGGCGGCCGGCTGGCCGGGGTGGACAACGGCCGCGAGGAGAGCGCCGAGCGGTACCAGGCGAGCACCCGCACCGCCTTCCACGGCAAGGCGCTGGCCATCGTCCGGTCCGGCACCGTCCCCGGGCCGGTCACCGTCACCGCCCGCGCGGCGGGGCTGCGCCCGGCGACCGTCACCGTCCGCGCCACCGGGCCCGGTGCGGCACCGGTCACCCAGGAGCCGCCGCTGCGGCCCGGCCCCGCGCCGGCCCCGGTGCGCTACCCGCTGGCCGACGCCTCCTTCTCCGGCGCGCCGGACACCCTGCCCGCCGCGATGCTGGACGGCGATCCGGCCACCGGCTGGTCCAACGCGTTCCACAAGGACGCCACCGCGCTGCTGCCCGCCTTCGACGGCGCCCGCCCCCGCGACTGGACGTCGGTGACCTGGGAGAGCGAGCGCGCCGTGGGCCGGATCGAGGCGTCCTTCACCGTGGACGCGGTGCACACCCTGCCGGCCGCGATCCGGGTCTCGTTCTGGGACGGGCACCGCTATGTCCCGGTCCGTGACGCGTCGATCGCCTGGGCGGACGCCTCCGGCCGGCCGACGGTCATCACCTTCGCGCCGGTGCGCAGCGCGCGGGTCCGGCTGGAGATGACCAGCCGCACTCCGGGCGCCGCCGGGGGCGCGCTGCGGATCAGCGACCTGACGGTGGCGGAGGGCTGATCCCCGCCAGCCGATCGGCCAGGACCCGGGCCCGCGCGATCTGCACCGCGCGGGCCCGGGCGCAGGCGAACCGCAGCAGGCCGAGCGGCGCCCGCAGCCGCAGCACATCGGTGAGGACGCAGCCCGGCCCGTCCCCCTCCACCGCGAACCGGTACGCCATCCGCACCCCGCCCGGGCTGCGCACGTCACCGCTGACGGTGGCGGCCGCCGGCAGCCCGGCACCGTCGGCCGCCAGGGTCACCGCGATGACGTTGTCGTACCGCAGCACCCGCAGGAAGCGGAACCGTTCGACGGCCGCGTAGCGCACCACACCGTCCGCCTCGCGGATGTCGCGCACCGCCACGACCAGCGGCGACAGGCCGACGTACTGCGCCGGGTCGGCCAGGTGCGCGAAGACGCGTTCGGCGGGCGCGGCGATCCGGACGGTGTGGGTCAACTCGGCTTCGGGCACACCCCGTTGTCTAGCGCTTCTCCAGCCGCAGGGCCAGTGCCGGGCAGCGCGCCACCGCGCGGCGGGCGCGGGGCAGCAGGTACTCCGGCAGCGGGCCGTCGCTGAAGATGGGGTAGCCGTCGCGGTCCAGGCGCATCGCCTCGGGCAGCAGGTCGGCGCAGAGCCCGTGGCCCACGCACAGCGTCCAGTCCACCGCGATGCGCTCGCCGGCGCTGGGCTCCTCGTCCTTCGGCAGCGGCAGCACTCCGAGAACGGGCCGCCCGCAGCCGCTGCCCAGCACATGGGCGGTCAGGTCGTCGGTGAAGGTGCTGATCGCCGACAGGACGAAGCGGGCCGAGCCGTCCGGGTGCTTGCAGGCGCCCCGGCCCTTCACCAGTCCGGCCTGCTGCCGCAGTTGCTCCAGCGCGGCCTGGCCGCCGCCGCTCAGCACCTCGGCGAGCGACGCGGCCAGCGCGGGCAGCCCGAGCCGGCACGGCCCGCACTGCCCGGCGGTCTCGGCGGCCAGCCACTGCGCGACCAGCAGCGTCTCGCCCAGCGGGCAGGTGTCGTAGGTCAGCGGCAGGACGGCGCCCGCGCCGAGGGTGGCCCGGTGCGCGGACATGCTGGCACGGGAGATGGACGCCAGCGAGGCGGAGGTGGGATCCAGCCAGGCGCCGTGGTAGCCGCCGACCAGGACGCCCTGGCCGATGCCGCTGCCGATGCTCTCCAGGATGTGCGCGAGGGGCACGCCGGTCGGCGTCTCCAGCACGGTGCGCTGCGGCACCGAGCCGCCCAGGGTGAGCAGCACGGTGCCGGGTTCCTCGGGCGTGCCGGTCGAGGCGTAGTACTCGGCGCCCAGCCGCGCGGCCACCGCCATCTGCGCGAACGTCTCGGCGTTGGAGACCAGGGTGGGCAGGCCGCCGAGGCCGCGCTCGGCGGAGCGGACCTTCACCCCGGGCGGCAGCGGCGGGCCGCCGTCGATGGCCCGCAGCAGGGCGGTGGCCTCACCGGAGACGAACCGCTCCGGCATCCGGAAGACGCTGGCCCGCCGCCTGCCACGCCGGTCGGACAGGCCGCGCTCGGCCATCGCCTGGCGCACCGACTCCTCCAGCGAGGCACGGGTGACGCCGACCACCACCTGCTCGGCGCCCAGGGCCTCGGCGGCCAGCAGGGCGCCGTCCAGCACCAGGTGCGGCGCGCGCGCCAGCAGCACGGTGTCCTTCTGGCAGGCGGGTTCGCCCTCGCTGCCGTTGACGACGACCGCGGTCGGGCTCTTGCGGGCGATGGCCGACTGGGTGACGGCCCGCAGCTTGCGGTGGAACGGGAACCCGGCACCACCGCGGCCGCGCACGTCGATCTGCGCGGCCAGGTCGGTGAGTTGGTCCAGTGTCAGCTGGGGGATGTCGCCGTGCACCGACAGGTGCATGGTGTGGTCGAGGCGGACGCCGAGGTCCATTCCGGCGGTCAGCCGGGGCAGGCCCAGGGCGCGCACCTCCGGCAGGTTGCCCGCCTGGGTGCTCCGGACCGGGAGGTTGTTCATCGGCGGCCCTCGATCCGCGAGCGAACCCCCTGTTCAGGAGGCCGCACCATCGAGCTGATCGTCATGCGCACTGTTCCGGACCCCCGTCTGCGACGGCCGGAGGCCCGCCGCCGGCCGGTCGGCATCGGCACCATGGTCTGCCGCCGGATCGACGGCGCGACGTCCTGGCGCGACGGGGCGCGCAGCCGTACCGCCACCGCGATCCCGACGACGATGAGGCACACGATGTAGGAGGCGGTGACCCACCACGCGGCGGGCCGGCCGGCCTTCAGGCCGTGCACCAGGGCCGCCAGCCAGGAGACGTACGAGGCCGCGTGCAGCAGGCGCCAGCGCACCGGGTGCCGGCGGGCGGCGAAGGCGCCGCGCGCCAGCCCGGTGCCCACCGAGAGCACCAGCAGGTACCCGGCGATGACGCCGACCGCCACCAGGATCGTGTGGGCGGTGGTCCCGATCGGCAGGATCACCTGCATCACGGAGGCCTCCTGCTCGGAGACCTTGATGCCGACGTGGAGCACCAGGAAGCCCAGCGAGATCACGGCCAGGGCGCGGTGCACGCCCTGCGACCAGATGCGGCCGCGCGGACCGAGGATGACGCCGGTGGAGATGACGCCCCACATCACGGCGCCGGTGAGCGCCACGAGCGAGAGGACGCCGGCGAAGTAGTCCATGAACTCCTGGACACCGGCGCCCGCGCTCAGGACCAGCCCGACGCCGACCACCGAGGCCAGCACGCCCAGCCCGCCGCCCAGCCACCTGCGGGCCGCCGGGCTGAGTTCGGCGATCACCCCGGGCGGGGCACCGGCCGCGCCGAAGGGCTCCGGTGGACCGCCCTGGCGTCCGCGTCCACGCGTGCTGCCGCGCCGCGAATCTACCGCTCGACTCATCGCGCTCCGATCTCTCGACGTTCCCCGCGCCGGGCGCGCGGTGGAGTGTCGATGCCGTTCCGTCCGGCTGATTTACGGAGCGTACGGCGTGAAGGTTCAACGCGCTTGGCGTGTGGATGCACAACTACACTGTGATCCGTACCACTTGGCGGGTTCCCGGACGTCCGGCGCGGGTACGGGTCCCCCTCGGGCCTGCTGTCTTCAGACTGTCTCAGGATGTCTCAGGCGAGCGACGCGCGCAGCGCCGTGACGCGCCGGACGGCCGCGTCGAACTCCGTCGCGTCGAGTGTGCCGTCGCCCAGCGCGTCCACCAGACCGGTCACCGCGTCCTCGCCCTGGCCCACGTCCCGCGCCGAGCACAGCAGCAGGTCCATCCCCGCTCCGGCGGCCAGGACGGCCCGCTGCGCGGTGGTGTACGAGGAGTCGATCGCCCCGGCCTCCAGCGCGTCGGTGACGGTGACGCCGGTGAAGCCGAGGCGGCCGCGCAGCTCCTGCTGGACGACGGTGGACGAAAGACCGGCCGGGTGGTGGGCGTCCAGGGCCGGGTAGACCGCCCAGGAGACCATGACCAGCGCGGCGCCCGCCGCGATGGCCGCCGTGTAGGGCGCCTCGTCGACGGAGCGCAGCTGGGACAGCGACTGGGTGAGGGTGACGGGGCCGGTGTCGGTGTTCTGGCTCGCGGAGGCCGCGCCGAGCCCGGGGAAGTGCTTGGCGGTGGCCGCGACGCCGGTCTTCTGCTGGGCGGTGATGAACGCCCTGCCCAGCGTGCCGACGGTGGAGGCGTTCTGGCCGTACGACCGCTGGTACTGGTCGAGGAAGTCGCCGCCGCTGCGGTAGACCCCGAGCACCGGCGCGAGGTTGACGTTCATCCCCACCGAGGCGAGGTTGCGGCCGGCGCCGTCACCGGCCTGGGTCGCCGCCGTCACCGGGTCGGAGGACTGCCCGACCTGCTTCTCGGACTGGGTGGGCGCCCCGGGCAGGCGGCGCACCAGCCCGCCTTCCTGGTCGGTCATCAGCAGCAGCGGCGCCGCCACCGGACTGCTCGCGCCTGCCTGCGCCAACCGGGCGGTCACCGAGGCGATCTGGCTGTCGCTCGAGATGTTCTCGCCGAAGAAGATCACTCCGGCGACCTCGCCCGCGGCGATCTTCTGGAGCAGGGCGGACGGTGGGGTCAGGCCGGAGTAGGAGTAGACCACCCGCTGCCCCGCCTGCTGACGGGGCGTCAGGTCAGTGGGGCGGCGCAGGCCGGTGCGGGTCGCGGCCCGGGCCGGCGTGCCGGCGGCCGTCAGGCCCGCGAGCGCCGCGCCCGCTCCGGCGAGCACGGTGCGGCGGCGCACGCGTAAGGCTGCGTCCTTGGCGTCCTTGGCGTCCTTGGCGTCCATCGGTCGGTCCTCCTGGGCTGTTGCCGGTCCTGGGGTCCTGGAGCTGTTCCCGCGCGGGGTCTGGCCCTGCCAGGCCAGGCCCGGGAAGGCGTGGCCGGCACCAGGGTGGAGGATCCTTTCAGGATCTCGCAAGAGTGCTGAAAGTATCTTCCGCGACCGCCCGCCGTGGTGCGCCCCGGGACGGCCCGGGCACGGAGGCCGCGGAGGACCCGACCGCGTCCAGGCCGCCGCCCGGGGCAGGACCCGAGGACTCACCCGTAATGCCGCACCCGTTCGGTCAGCCGGTCCAGCCGCAACTCCGCCACGCCCACGAAGCCGCGGGACAACAGCCGGGCCAGCGGCCCCCGGTGGCTGAAACCGTGCTCGACCACGGTACCGGCGCCGTCCGGGGTGAGCTGCCAGTAGCCGTTCTCCTCCAGGCCCCGGACCATGATGCGATGGCCGATCCGCCGCTCGGTCACCGTGGTGTAGTCCAGGTGGCCGCGGAGGCCGCCCCGGGCGCTGATCGGGTAGCGGCGGCCGGGCTCGGCCGGACCGCTGCCGGTCAGGGTGTGGATGGCCGGATTCCAGTCGGGTAGCGCGGTGGGGGTGGTCAGCACCGCGCGAACCCTTTCCAACGGTGCGGGGATGTGCCGGGTGGCGCTCTGCTCGTTCACGGGTACTTCACTCCTCCGTCGACGTGGACGACCGTCGCGTTGATGAAGTCGGCCGCGGACGAGCTCAGGTACGCGATGGTCCGGGCGGCCTGGGCGCCGGCGCCCGCGCAGTCGGCCAGCGAGCGCTCGGCGACCGTCTGCCGCCACTGTGGTGCCAGATCGGTGGCCAGCCCGGTGTCCAGCAGCCCGGGCGCGACGACCGCGGTGCGCACGTTGTACGCCGTGTACTCCTGGGCGACGCTGCGCGCCAGACCCTCGAGCCCCGCCTTGGCCGCCGCGTACGCGCTCTGCCCGATGTTGCCCTGGTAGGCGACGATCGAGGAGACGTACACGATCCGCCCATAGCGCTGACGCATCATCAGTTTGAGGGTGTGCTTGGAGGCAAGGAAGGCGCCGCGCAGGTTGACCCGCTGGACCTCCTCCCACTCCTCGACCGGCATCTGGACCAGCAGCCGGTCGCGGGTGATCCCCGCGTTGCACACCAGCGCGTCGATCCGGCCCAGGGCCCGTCCGGCGCGGGCGAGCTCCCGCGCGGCCTCTTCCTCGCCTATGTCGCCCTGGACCGGGTGCAGCCGGTCCGGGAACTCCTTGCCCAGCTGCTCCAGGTCCTCCGAGAAGGAGCGGTGGTTGGCGATCACCTGCGCCCCCTGCTCCAGAAGGACGCGCGCGGTCAGCAGCCCCAGGCCGCGCCCGGCGCCGGTCACCGCGACCACCCGCTCGTCCAGTGGTGTCGGTGTCATCGCGTCCCTCCTGGGCTCATGGACTCGGGTACGGCGGGCCGTGGGGCCGCCCCGGCTGTCAGGCGCTGCCGGAAGAGATGGCGGATGGCCGCGCCGATCTGGCACGGGGACAGCGGGCGGGAGCTCACCCGGCGGGCGAAGCGGACCGGCTGGTCGCTGTCCTCGTCGGTGATCAGTTCGGGCAGCAGGGCCGCCGGCGCGGCGGAGCGCCGGGCCTCCGCCGCGGCAAGGAAGGCATGCCCTCGCTCGCGCAGTGGCTCGGGCAGCCAGTCGAGCAGGGGAACGCGCAGCGCGGGCAGCCCCTCGTCCTCCTCGATGAGGTGCCGTAGCCCCGCGGGCACGGCGGGCACCTCCTCGGGCAGCAGGGCCACCGGGCCGGTGTCGTGTTCGATGATCACCAGCAGCGGTGCCTGCCGCTCGATGGCCTCCGCCACACCGCGGCGCTGTGCCGGGGTGGGCCACAGCGCGGTGGGCGCTGCGGTGCCGTTGTCGGGGCCGCTCCAGGCGACCCGGCGACGGCCTTCGAAGACGACGAGGACCCCGCTGTGACGTTGGGTCGGCGCGTGCATGAGAACCCCCTAACGGGCGGCGAGGCCCTGCGGTTGGTCGGAGACTTCGCGGGTGGTCGGCGTGCCGTGGCCGGGCTGCCCCGGCGCGGCGCCCGCACCCCGTGCTCGGGAGCGTCCCCATACCCGCTCCCCGATCAGCAGCAGCGTGGCGGGCATGACCAGGCGCCGGATGACCACCGCGTCCAGGACGACGGCGATGGCCAGGCTGATGCCGATCTCGCGCACGATGCTGATCTGGGCGCTGGTGAAGGAGACGAAGACGGCGACCATGATGACGGCGGCGCCGTTGACCAGCCCGGCGGTGCGGGCCAGCCCGCCGAGTACCGCCTCGCGGTGCGCGGCACCCTCGGTGTGCAGCTCTCGCATCCGGGAGATCATGATCACCATGTAGTCCATGCTCAGCCCGAACATCACGGCGAACAGCATCAGCGGGGTGACGCTGTTGATGGTGTGCCGGCCGTCGGCCGAGATCAGGGCGAGGGCGCCCAGGCTGGCGGCCACCACCATGCCGTTGAACGCCAGCGCCAGCAGCGGCAGCAGCACCGAGCGGAAGGCGAGGGTGAGGATCAGCAGGCTCAGTGCGGCGACCACCGCGACGACCAGCGGCACCGAGCGCAGCACCAGCTCGTCGAAGTCGCTGCCGGAGGCCGTGGCGCCGGCCAGCCGGGCGGTGACCTGCCGGCCGCCGACCGCGGGAAGGTCGCCGCGCAGGGCCTTCACCAACTGGTGCGCGGTGGCGGTGTCGGGTTCGGCGGCCGGGGTGACCAGGACCCGGGTGACCAGGGTCCCGCCGTCGCGGGTCCACAGTCCGCCGAGCGCGGCGCGCGCCCCGGCGGGCAACCCGGCGCCCTGGGCGGCGAGCACCTGCGGCAGCTGCGCCTCGGGCAGTCCGAGCGTGGTCACGGCGGTGACGCCGGCTGCTCCGGGAGTCTTGCGCGCGTCGGCGGCGACGGTGTGCACGGCGGCGAGCAGCGCGTCCTGCCGCCCGTTCGGCGCCGTCAGCACGACCTGGACGGGGAACATCTCGCGCAGGCCGATGTCGTGCTGGATGCGCTCCAGGCCCACCCGGGCCTGGTCGTCGGCGGGCAGGATGGTGGCGCTGGCGACCGGCACCTGCCAGGTGAGCTGCGTGGCGGGGAAGGCCAGCGCGGCGAAGCCGGCCACCAGCACGATCAGCAGCAGTGCGGGGCGCGCGACGAAGCCGCTCGCCTGCGCGGGGGTGGCGGGCCCGGCGGCCCGGCCGCGGCGGCGCAGCGTGCCCCAGTTGATGCGGTGCCCGAGCAGCCGCAGCGCGGCGGGCAGCAGGGTGGTGGCCATCGCCACCGCGATCGCGGTGACCGTCACCCCGCCGAGCGCGATGCTGGTGAAGGACATCGCCCGCGGGACGAACAGCGCAGACATGGCCACCGCGACGGCCAACCCGCTGAAGACCACGGAGTGCCCGACGGTGCGCATGGACCGCTCGATGGCCTCCGGGACCTCGTGGCCCTCCGCCAGTTCGTCGCGGAACCGCTTGATGATGAACAGCGAGTAGTCCACCGCGACGGCCAGGCCGACCATGGAGACGATGTTGGTGAACAGGCTGTTGACGTCGGTCACCCTGGCCATGCCGTAGCCGACCGCCTCGGTGATGGCCAGCGTGAAACCGGCCATCACCAACGGCACGGCCATCGCCGCCACCGAGCGGAACACCAGCAGCAGCACGACGAACAGCACCGGGAAGGCGATCATCTCGGCGCGGGCGGCGTCCTGTGCCGAGTGCACGTTCAGCGCGTAGTCCAGCGCCGGGGCGCCGGTGACATCGACCCGCACCGCGCCGGGGACCTTGGCGGTGACGTCGGCGCGGACGGTGGGTACCAGGTTCTGCACGGTGGTGTTGTCACTGCCGAAGCCGACCTGGAAGAAGGTCGTCCGCCCGTCCCGGGACAGCCACTCGGGATGGGTGCGGTAGTCCGTGATCGCGGTGACGCCCTTGACGGGGACGGCGCTTCGGGCAGCCGGGACCGAGGCCGCGACGTGGCCGCCGTCGTCGTGCAGGACGACCAGCAGCGAGTTGGGCGCCTCGTGGAAGGCGTGCTCCAGGGTGTGCTGTGCCTGCGCCGACGCGCCGCGCGGGTCGGAGAAGCCGCCGGCCTTCAGCCCGCCCTCCAGTTGCAGCGCGAACGGGACGGCCGCGGCGAGCAGCAGCAGCCAGGCCGCCAGCACCATCCTGGGCCGTTCGATCGCCCATCGGGTCAGTGTCTTCATGGGGTACTCCCTGTGGTGCTGTTGGTGGTGCTGCGCGCCGGGCCGGCGCCGCCGTCGTCCTGCGGCGTGGCGGTACCGGATACGGAAGGTTCGGTCAGCCCCGCGGGCGCCGGGCGCACCAGGTGGCCGGCGAGGATGCGCAGGACTTCGTCGTGCGGGCTCATGACACGGCCTCCTCGGCGGGACGGGCCGGTGCGGGGCAGCCCAGCAGCCCGTCGCGCAGCGCGCGGGCCCGCTCGCTCCTGTGCCGGGTGCGCGGATCGGGGGCGGGAGCGGCGATGACGCGTGCCAGTGCGGCCAGGGCCTCCTCGGAGCGTCCGGCGGCCTGGAGCGCTTCGGCATGTCCCATCGCGTAGCGGCTGTCGGTGCCGCCGAGGCGTTCGGCGATCGCGAAGTGCGCCACCGCCCGCGCCGTGCGCCCGCCGAGCAGCGCGGGGGCCTGGAGGTGCCAGCGCCCCATCAGGTAGTGGGCCATCAGGTGGTCCGGGTCGCGGCGCAGCACACGGCGGGCCTTGGCCCGTACCGACAGCACCCGGGGAATGCGCATCAGTCTGCCGCCCGCCATGGCGCGCAGTCCGGCCAGCCGGGCCGCGGCCGCCTCGGCGGCCAGGCAGTCCCGGTCCATCCGGCGGGCCGCGGCCAGCAGCAGGTCAGCCTGCCGGTAGCGGGTGACGGGATCCACCGTGTCCGTGCCGGAGACCGACAACTCGAGCACGGCGTCGGCCAGTTCTGCGGTGCGCCGGGCGGCGTCCCGGGTGGTGGCAGGGTCGCCGGTGCGGGCCCGGGTGAGCAAGCCGGCGACGGCCTGCTCACCGAGTTCGGCCAACTGCCGGATGCGGGCGGCGCGCGGCAGCGCGGGGTCGGCGTGCAGCGGCGGCCCGAAGACCACCTTGGCCACCCCGCCGCGCGGAACCTTGGCACCGATGGGCAGGATGTCCTGGACGCCCCACAGCGCGGCGGGGACGACGGGGACTCCGGCACGCTCGGCGAACCGGAAACCGCCGTCCTTGAACGGCATCAGGGCCGACGGGGTGCGATTGCGGGTGCCTTCCGGGTAGACCACCAGCACCTTGCCTGCGGACAGGATCCGGTCCGCGACGGCCAGCAGTTCCCGGGCGGGGGCGTCGCGGTCCACCGGCACGGCCCCCATGGCCTCGAACCAGGTGTTCTTCGCTCCCCGGAAGCTCTCGGCCTTGGTCAGGAAGACGCCCTGGTCGCCGCGGGCCGCGAACAGCAGGGCGTCGAAGAAGAAGTGGTCGGCGAAGCTGGTGTGGTTGGAGATCAGGACGAACGGACCCTGACTGGGCACATGCTCCAGTCCCTCGACGCCGAGCAGGTGCCTGCGCACGACCATCGGCCGGGTGGCCGATGGCGTGCGCAGGCACAAGCGGCGGAACAGGCTCACAGGGCCTGCGCGGCCGGTGCGGCCGCGGGCAGGTTCGCCGCGTACTTCTGGAGCTTCTCGATGCTGGTCAGGACCAGGCCGTGGGTGCGGGCGAAGACGGCCAGCTGGGGCAGCCGGGCCATGGTGCCGTCCGCGTTGATGATTTCCACGATCACACCGGCCGGCATCAGCCCGGCGAAGCGGGCGAGGTCCACCGATGCCTCGGTGTGTCCGGGCCGCTCCAGCACGCCACCGTCCTTGGCTATCAGCGGGAAGATGTGCCCCGGGCGGGCCAGGTCCTCCGCCTCGCCGTGCAGGGCGAGTTCGATGGTGCGGGCCCGCTCGTGAGCGGAGATGCCGGTGGTGACGCCACGCTCGCGGGTGCCGTCGATGCTGACGGTGAACGCGGTGCCCATGTGATCCTCGTTGCGGGCGACCATCGGCGGGAGCCGCAGCTCGGCCGCGCGCTCGGCGGTCAGGGACAGGCAGACCAGGCCGCGTCCGTGGGTGATCATGAAGTTGACGGCCGTGGCGTCGGCGTGCTCGGCCGCCATGACGAGGTCGCCCTCGTTCTCCCGGTCCTCGTCGTCGACGACGACGACGAGCTCTCCGCGGGCGATCGCGGCGATGGCCTCCTCGGGCTCGGCGAGCACGATGTCCACGGCGCCGGGGTCCGCGTCGGTCGGTCGCGGAGCGTCCTCGGCAGCGCTGAGGGTCTGGACGGTCACAGTGTTCTCCCAGTAGGTCTGGCGTTGGACCTTGCAGTCCCGGCCGTCCGTACGGCGTGCCCAGGTGCGGGCGGCCGGTGGGGGCGGGGGTAGGACGGGCGATGCGGGTGTCACGGGAGTCACCGCATCGATGACGTAACATCGATGCGGTGTCACTGATGACAGATCATGCATCCCACGACATCGATGACGCAACATCGATGAGTGAACACTGAATAACCTGCACAACGACATTGGGTGCGCACACATCCGACCGGATCGCGTGATGTGTCATCAATGACACGCAATGTAAATTGGAGCCACCGGCTCGCAGAAACAACCGCCGACGGACAGGTGCGGACCGTGACGACAACACCGCAAACCGATCAAGTGAACACGAGGGGTGACCGAATGCCCAAGCCCGATCCGAGCCCGCCGACCCTCCAGCAGGCCAGCGAGCTGCGCTTCCTCGTGCTGGCCGCACAACGGGAGGGCAACCGGCAACTGACCCAGGCGCTGCGGGATCTCGGCCTCACCCCGGCGCAGGCGGAGGTGATCTCGGCCCTCGACGAGCGTGGCTCGATGACGCTCGCCACCCTCGGGCGCTACATCGTCTGCGAGAGCGGCAGTCCCAGCCGGCTCGTGGACACCCTGGTTCGCAAGGGCCTGGTGGAACGCGAGAGCGGGCAGGTCGACCGGCGGGTGGTCCATCTGGCCCTCAGCTCGCAGGGCCGCCAACTGGTCAAGCGCATCAAGGCAGTTGACAACGCTATCAACTCGTTGATTCTCGAACGTCTTTCCGGCACCGACCTGCAGACCGTGGTCGAGGCGCTGCGCGGCATCGTGCGGGACACCCCCGCGGGCGCCAAGGTCGCCTGCCGCTTCTCCGACCGGCGCCGCTGCCTCTGACCGGCGCGCCGGCCCGTCCACCCCGCGGCCTGCTACCGCCGCGGACGCGGTCCGCCGACGCGCCATCCGCTCGGCGCCGCACCGTCCGGCACCGGCTCCGCGAGGGACGATCGCATCGCCGAACGATCCGCCGGACACCACAACGCATCGCGGGACGCCCGGATCCGGACATCGTCCCGCCCCCCCACCGAACGCCCGGCGGCCTGCGGGACCAGGCCGCCGGGACCGGTCCGCCGAGCAGCCCCGGGTGGCCGAGCAGCCCCGGGTGAACGCCGCTCTCGTTCTTGGCTGCTGTTCGCACAGATGGCACACTGACCGGCATGAACGCGCTTCGGGGCGCCAGGGAACGGGCCCGAGATGAGATCACCGCCGCCATCAAGGACGAGGCCAGGCGCCAGTTGGCCGCCGAGGGGGCGGCCCGGCTGTCGCTGCGCGCGGTCGCCCGCGAACTCGGCATGGTCTCCTCGGCGCTCTACCGCTATTTCCCCAGCCGCGACGAGTTGCTGACCGCGCTCATCATCGACGCCTACGACGCGCTCGGCGAGGCGGCGGAGGCCGCGCCGGCCGCCTCGCCCGGCCTGCCCCCGAGGGAACGCTGGCTGGCCGTCTGCCGTGCGGTGCGGGTGTGGGCCCTGGCCCATCCGCACGAGTACGCGCTGCTCTACGGCTCCCCGGTGCCGGGTTACCAGGCACCCCAGGACACTGTCGCCCCGGCCTCCCGGGTCGGCCTCGCCCTGATCGCGGTGGCCCGCGAGGCCCACGCCGAGGGGCTGTTGTCCGCGCCGCCGGGCGGCCCGCTGCCCGCGGAGCTACGTGGCGACCTCGCCCGCCTCACCGCCGAACTCGCCCCCGGGCTGCCCGAGGAGACGGTGGCCGCGCTGGCCGCCGTCTGGTCCCAGTTCTTCGGACTGGTGAGCTTCGAGGTCTTTGGCCACTACACCAACATGGTGCAGGCGCACGAGGAGTTCTTCGACCACGCGTGCCTGGCGCTGGCCCACCAGGTCGGCCTGTAGCCGCGCCGCGCCCTACCAGGACAGAAACGCGTGGATGTCCTTGCCGCCGCGGTCCGGCAGGACGCTGACCTGATCGGCGAGGGTGGCGATCAGGCACCAGCCGAGCCCCCTGGTCCCGCCAGCGCGCACCGGCGGACGCGGCACCGGCGCGGCCGGGTTGGTGTCACGCACCATCACGTGGACGCCGTCGAACGTCCGGCGCAGCCGCAGCGTGAACGGGCCCGGCGCGTACTGCACGGCGTTCACCGCCAGTTCGGTGACCACCAGCAGGAGGTCGGCGCGGCCGGACGAGGAGGCGGGCGCCCCCTGCCGGGCCAGCGCCGCCAGGAACTCCTCGGTGGCGGCGCGCACCGAGCCGATGCTCTCCGGCGCGCCGGCGAAGTGGTGGGTGGCGCAGTACGCGTCGCCGAGTCCGTGGTGGCCGTCGTCTCTGACGGGATCGCCGCCCATCGTCCTCCCTGCCTCATCGCAACAGTGGTCGCACGGCGCGGCATCCGCGCCGAGGAGGCGGCTTCCCCACGGCGCCCGCGCCATGCCACCCGTTTCCCGCCACTCCCCACACCGCCCGCACACCGTTCCGCACGCCGCCTTCACTCCGGCGCACCACCGCGGATTCCGGTCAGGGCAGCGCGATCTCCGCGCACACGCGCTTGCCGCCCTCGCACCGCTCCACGGTGACCTCGCGGCACAGGGCGCCGACGATGGCCAGGCCGTGCCCGCCGCCGCGCACCAGATCGGGGGTCCGGGGGATGGGCATGGCGTCACCGCTGTCCCAGACGATCACGCGGACCGCGTCCTGGGTACTCTCCAACTCCAGCCGGCACGGACCGGGAGCGTGCCGGCGGGCGTTGGTGACCAGTTCGCTGACCACCAGGTGCACGTCCTGCACCGTGGTCTGGGCAACGCGGACCCGGCCGGACCGTTCGGTCCGCTCCAGGAACGCGGTGGCGGCGTCGCGGGCCGCTCTGCTGGTCACCTCTCCGGGTTCGAAGGTGGTGGTCCAGCGCAGCGGCTCGTGCCCATCCGGCGCCTGCTTCATAAGCGGGAGGGCCATCGTCTACCTCGGTATGTAGGTGTTCCGTTGCGTCGGCTCACGTGGGCAAACCGACCGTGGCAGCGGAGCGTCTACCCGCTCGAACCACCGCCACGCGACCGTATTGCCCTGTCACCCGGGCAAGTGCGCGGGGCGGCGCCGGGATTGACCCGGACGTGTGACCCGGACGTGTGACCCGGGGGACGCACCGGGGCCGCCTTTACGCCATGGGTGCGTAACCCGGCATGGGCCCCACGGCCCCGGGCACGCTCCCCTGGTACGCGGTCCGACCGTGCAGCGAAAGGGGCATGTCGTATGACCACGCCGCAGCCCGATCCCGTACCGCCGACGCCGACACCCGCGCCCGGACCGGGCGGCCCGCGGCCGGGACCCGCGCCGGGGCCGGTGCCCTCCCCGGGACCGGATCCGGTGCCTCCGGCGCCGCCGCGCCCGCAGCCCGACCCCGTGCCGCCCGCGCCGCGGCCGAATCCCTACCCCGAGCCGGGGCCGGCGCCCGACCCGGCACCCGCGCCGGCGGGAGCGCTGCGTCAGGCTCTGCGTCAGGCTCCGCGTCAGCGGTAGGTGAGCAGCTGCCGCCGGTCGCCGGTGAAGTGGGCGTGGTCGTTGAAGGCCAGCAGGCTGGTCCCCGACCCACCCGCGACGACCGTGGTGATCGCGGCGTTCACCGCGACCCGGTGGAGCGCGACGACGCCGTCGGCACCGGTGCGCAGCAGCGCGCCGCAGATCGCCGCCAGCACTCCCCCGGAGGTGACGACGACGGCGTCGCGTCCCGCGCCGAGCCCCGCGACCAGTTCGTCCAGTGCGGTGGTGGCGCCGGTGGCGAACGCCTTCCAGCCGTCCTCGCCCGTCCCGTCCTCGTCGATCCAGGCGCGCAGCGCCCGGTCCAGCAGCGGCTGGACGGCGCGGGGCCCGGCGTCCGGCGGAAGCGGGGTGCCGTACCGGGCGAGGACGCCCAGGTGGTCGTACTCGTTCCAGCGCGCGTCGGTGCGCGGCGGTCCGGACCAGCCGGCCGCCTCCGCCAGGATCGCCGCGGTGTCGCGCTGCCGCTCCAGGGTGCCGCAGACGACGAGCGGGTCGCGCAGCGCGCGCCGGGCGAGTTCGGCTCCGGCGACGGCGGCCTGTTCGCGGCCGGCCGGCGAGAGCACGTCGTAGGTCTGCGCGCCGAACGACGCCTGTCCGTGCCGGACCAGGCAGATGACCGGCATGATGCTCTCCCTCTGCTCTCCCCTTCGGGGTGCGGTACGGCACGTTCGGCGTGCGGTACGGCAAGCGACACTAGCCAGAAGTTGAGCAATGCTCAATAGTGGCGGCCGTCGCCTCCCGCACAGCGGGGCCGCCCGCCTCAGCGTCCGCCGGCCTGCCGCAGGACGCGGTCGAGGGCGGCGACCAGGAAGTCCACCAGGTCGGGGAGGGCGACGGCGCCGGCCGCGCTCCCCGGGCCGCAGCTCTCGATCGCCATCTCCTCGGCCATGGCCAGCCAGCCGCGCACCGCCAGCCGGACCAGCGGGGCGGGATCGGGCTCCCCCACCGCCTCCAGCACCCGGTCGGTGATGACCTGCCGGGTCTCCTCGAAGACCTCCACGACCATCGGGTCACCGCCCGCGGCGGCGCGCACCAGGGCGACGTAGTTCTCCCGGCGCCGCTGGACGAAGCCGGTGAAGCCCTCGGTGATGCCCCGGATGCGCTCCGCCGGGGAGGCGCCCTTCGGCGCCTGCGCGTGCCGGAGCATCCGCTGCGCGGCGGCGCGCACCACGGCCGCGTAGTAGTCCCGCTTGGTCGGGAAGTAGTGGAACAGCAGCCCCCGGGAGATCCCGGCGTCGGCGGCCACCTCGTCGATGGACAGCTCGTGGATGGGGCGGGTCACCAGCAGGCGCAGCCCGATGCCGATCAGCTGCCGCCGTCGCTCCTCGGCACTGAGGCGGGCGCGCGCTGCGGGCTCGGCGGTCATGGCCCGACTCTAGGCCATCGGGGTCCGGCGGGATTCCCCTCGTCCAACTTATTGAGCATTGCTTAGCGCGTGCCTATTCTTCCTGCCACCGGCGGCCCACCGCCCCCGGGATCCCCACCGCGACCACCAGGACCCGTCCCCCCGCCGGCCCCGCCGGCACGCGGTCCCGGAAGAAGGAGTTGCGCGCACCATGCACCGGACCGCCACCGCCCTCGGCCCCGTCGACACCGCCGAACTGGGCCGCACCTACATGCACGAGCATGTCTTCGTCCTCACCGCCGACGTCCAGCAGAACCACCCCGAGGAGTGGGGCAGCGAGGAGGACCGCGTCGCCGACGCCGTGACCCGGCTGCGCGCCCTCGCCGCGCAGGGGGTGCGCACCGTCGTCGACCCGACCGTGGTGGGCCTCGGCCGCTACATACCGCGCATCAAGCGCATCGCCGAGCAGGTGCCCGAGCTCAACATCATCGTCGCGACCGGCGTCTACACCTACGACAGCGTCCCGTTCTTCTTCCAGCACCGCGGGCCGGCCCTGAACGAGATCGTGGGCTCCGAGGTCCCCGACCCGATGGTGGAGATGTTCGTCAAGGACATCACCGAGGGCATCGCCGGCACCGGGGTGCGGGCCGCCATGCTCAAGTGCGCGATCGACCACGAGGGCATGACGCCCGGCGTGGAGCGGGTGATGCGGGCCGTCGCGCGGGCCCACCACCGCACCGGGGTCCCGGTCACCGTGCACACCCACCCGGACTCCCGGACCGGCCTCGACGTCAAGCGGGTGCTCTGCGACGAGGAGGGCGTCGACCCGCGCCGGGTGGTGCTCGGGCACAGCGGTGACACCACCGACTGCGACCACCTCGCCGAGCTCGCCGACGCCGGGTTCGTGCTGGGGATGGACCGCTTCGGCCTGAACATCGCCACCACCTTCGAGGCGCGCGCCGACACCCTGGTCGAGATGTGCCGCCGCGGCTACGCGGAGAGCATGGTCCTCTCCCAGGACGCGGCCTGCTACATCGACTGGATCGACCCCGGGGTGATGCCGTTCCTGCCGCAGTGGCACTACCTGCACATCGGCGAGGAGGTGCTGCCGTACGTCCGCGAGCGCGGCGTCACCGAGGAGCAGATCGAGGCCATGCTGGTCGGCACCCCGCGCCGGCTGTTCGAGGGCGCGGAGGGCTGAGCGGGTCCGCCCCGCCTCGGGGACCCCGAGGCGGGCGGACGGCGGGGCCTACGGCTTCCTGGCCACGCCGACGTAGAGCGACACCTGCTCGTCGGTGTAGTTCTGGGCGGTCGTCGCCTCGTCCGGCCGCCACCGGTGGGCCACCACGACGCCCGGGTCGACGAGTTCGAGGCCGTCGAAGAAGCGCTCGACCTCGCTGCGGGTGCGGAACTGGATCGGGATGCTGCCGCGCCGGTAGATGTCCTCGATCCCCTCCCACGCCTCGGGGTTGAAGTCCGGGGTGACGTGGGTGAGCGCCAGGTAGCTGCCGGAGGGCAGGGCGTCGACGAGCGTCCTGACGATCTCGTACGGCCCGAACTCGTCCGGGACGAAGTGCATCAGCGCGTTGAGGGAGAGCTCCACGGGCCGGCCGAGGTCGAGGGTGGCGGCGAGCTCCGGGGAGGACAGGATCTTCTCCGGTTCGCGCACGTCACCCTGGACGTAGGTGGTGCGGCCCTCGGGAGTGGAGCGCAGCAGGGCCTGGGCGTGCAGCAGGACGATGGGGTCGTTGTCCGCGTAGGCGATCCGCGCGTCCGGGTGGACGCTCTGGGCGACCTGGTGGAGGTTGGGCTCGGTGGGGATGCCGGTGCCGATGTCGAGGAACTGGCGGATGCCGCACTCGCCGGCCAGGAAGCGGGTCGCCCGGTGCATGAAGGAACGGTTGACGCGGGCGACGGTCCGGATCTCCGGGAAGGTGGCTATGACCTCCTCGGCGGCCTTGGCGTCGGCCGGGTAGTTGTCCTTGCCGCCGAGGTAGTAGTCGTACATGCGGGCCGGGTGCGGCTTGCTGGTGTCGATCGAGACGGCGGCGAGTCCGGGGTCGGTCATGCGTCCCCTCCGTTCGGGGTGGTGGGCCGGGTGGTGCGGGATGTGCGGGAAGTGCGGAACACCGTGCGCACGTCAGATCTCCTTGCGCAGGGCGGCAAGGAGGGACTCGGTCCGGGAGGCCGGCACCGCCTGGGTGCCCATCCGGTCCAGCGCCTCGAGATAGGCGACGACGTCGTCGCGTTCGTCGAGGTAGGCGGCCCCGGTGAGGGCTTCGGCGTAGACGATGTCGGGCAGCTCCGGATAGCGGAACCGGAAGAGCTGGAAGGGGCCGAACATCCCCGGGTGCGGCCCGGCGGAGAACGGCACGATCTGGATGGTGATGTGCGGCAGCGCCGCGGCCTCGACGAGCCGGTCGATCTGGGCGCGCATCACCGCGGACCCCCCGACCGGGCGGCGCAGCACCGTTTCGTCCAGCACCACCCACAGGCGCGGGGCGTCCGGGCGGCGCAGCAGCTCCTGGCGTTCCATCCGCAGGGCGACGCGGCGGTCGAGTTCCTGCCGGCTCGCGGCGGGGAAGCCGACCTGCAGCACGGCCCGGGCGTAGTCCTCGGTCTGGAGCAGTCCGGGGACGAAGTGCGGCTCGTAGGCGCGGATCAGGTAGGCCGCGCCCTCCAGGCTGACGTAGACGCTGAACCAGTCCGGCAGCACATCGCGGAACCGGTGCCACCAGCCGGGCCTGTTGGCCTCCTCGGCCAGCTGGACGAAGTCGTCGATCTCGGCCTGCTCGACACCGTAGGTCTCCAACAGCCGCTCGACGTACAGCAGTTTCAGGCCGACTTCGGCGCGTTCCATGCGGCGCACCGTGGTGGCGTTCACCCGGAGCGCCTTGGCGGCCTGCTCCAGGGTGAGCCCGGCCTTCTCTCTGAGGTCCTGGAGGCGCTTGCCCAGAACGATCTGGCCGACGGTCGGGGCTGACCGCGGTTCGCTCACGTTCCTACCTCCTGAGTGGCGCCGTGGCAGCAGTCTGCCACGGCGGCCGGTGAGGTGCACGCGGCGCGTGGCCGAGATGTGACTGTCCGCCAGCACTTTGTCGGATCCTCCGACGCGGGAGCGTGCGTGACGGCCAACGCGCCTCCTCCCGCGATGCCCGCACCGTTGCTACGGTGACGGATCATCAGGTTTCCGCCATCAGGAGGAGCCCCACCATGGCCGCTGCCGACACCCTTCCGCCCCCGCCCGCGACCGACACGATCGCCGATCCCGCCCCGCTCGGGCTCGCCGCGTTCGCCGCCACCACCTTCGTACTGAGCTGCTTCAACGCGGGTTTGCTGAGCGCCGAGCTGACCCCTGTGGTGCTGCCGCTGGCGCTGTTCTACGGCGGCATCGCGCAGTTCCTGGCCGGCATGTGGGAGTTCCGCAAGGCGAACACCTTCGGGGCCACCGCCTTCGCCTCCTACGGCTCCTTCTGGCTGTCCTTCGCGGCGTACGTGAAGTTCGTCGTCCCGGGCCTGCCGCCGGCCTCCGCGCACCAGGCCACCGGCGTGTACCTGCTGGCCTGGGCCATCTTCACGGTGTACATGACGGTGGCGTCGCTGCGGGTCAGCGGGGCGGTGGCCGCGGTGTTCGTCGCGCTGTCGCTGACCTTCATCCTGCTGGCCGCCGGTGAGTTCGCGCAGTCGACCGCCCTGGGCAAGGTGGGCGGCTGGCTGGGTCTGATCACCGCGGTGATCGCGTGGTACGCGTCGTTCGCCGGCGTCACCAACGGCACCTGGCGGCGGCAGGTGCTGCCGACCTGGCCGCTGCGGCCGTGACGTGAGACCTTCGGGGCCCGCACCGGCGCAGGTGCGGGCCCCGAGGGCTGTCCGGGGAGCCGGGGCCTCAGCCGGCCGGCGCGGGCTGCCGGGCGGGTTCGAGCCGCACCACGACGCTCTTGGACGTCGGGGTGTTGCTGATGTCGGCGACGCTGTCCAGCGGCACCAGCACGTTGGTCTCCGGGTAGTACGCGGCGGCGCAGCCCGGGGTCGTCGGATACGACACCACCCGGAAGCCCTCCGCGCGGCGTTCCACACCGTCCTCCCACACGCCGACCAGGTCCACCTCGGCGCGGTCGGCGAGGCCGAGTTCGTCGAGGTCGGCGGGGTTGACCAGCACCACCCGGCGGCCGTTGTGGATGCCCCGGTAGCGGTCGTTCATCGCGTAGGGGACGGTGTTCCACTGGTCGTGGGAGCGCAGGGTCTGGAGCAGCAGGTGGCCCCGCGGGGCGCGCAGCGCGTGGAAGTCGTTGCGGGTGAACACCGCCTTGCCGCCGGGGGTGTTGAAGCGCAGCTCGTTGACCGGGTTGGGCAGGCGGAAGCCGCCGGGCCGCCCCACCCGGGCGGTGAAGTCCTCGAAGCCCGGCACCACACGGGAGATGCGGTCCCGGATGGTGTCGTAGTCGCGTTCGAAGTCCGCCCAGCCGATGGCCGGGCGGTCCCCGAGGGTCAGGCGGGCCAGCCGCGAGATGATGGCGACCTCGCTGAGCAGGTGCGGGGAGGCCGGCGGCAGCTTGCCCCGTGAGGTGTGCACCTCGCTCATGGAGTCCTCGACGGTGACGAACTGCTCGCCGGTCTCCTGGACGTCCCGGTCGCTGCGGCCCAGCGTGGGCAGGATCAGCGCGGTCTCGCCGCACACCGTGTGGGAGCGGTTGAGCTTGGTGGAGATCTGCACGGTCAGGCGGCAGGTGCGCAGGGCCGCCTCGGTGACCTGGCTGTCGGGGGTGGCGCGGACGAAGTTGCCCGCGACACCGAGGAAGACCTTCGCGCGCCCGTCCCGCATCGCGCGGATGGCGTCCACCGTGTCCAGGCCGTGCCGGGTGGGCGGGGTGAAGCCGAACTCCCGCTCCAGCGCGTCCAGGAAGGACTGCGGCATCCGCTCCCAGATGCCCATGGTGCGGTCGCCCTGCACGTTGCTGTGGCCGCGCACCGGGCACACCCCGGCGCCGGGGCGGCCCAAATTCCCGCGCAGCAGCAGGAAGTTCACCACCTCGCGGATGGTGGGCACCCCGTGCTTGTGCTGGGTCAGGCCCATCGCCCAGCAGACGATGACGGAGCGGGCGCGCAGCACCTCGTCGCGGACCGCCTCGATCTCCTCGCGGGCGAGCCCGGTCGCGTCGAGCACGTCGTCCCAGGAGACCTTGCGGGCGGCCTCGGCGAAGTCGGTGAAGCCGGTGGTGTGGGCGGCGATGAAGTCACGGTCGAGGACGGTGCCCGGGGCGGCGTCCTCGGCCTCCAGCAGCAGCCGGTTCAGCGCCTGGAAGAGCGCGAGGTCG
Organism: Actinomycetota bacterium; assembly: GCA_048498775.1. Lineage (GTDB taxonomy): Bacteria > Actinomycetota > Actinomycetes > Streptomycetales > Streptomycetaceae > JBEHXI01. Next base: position 26,956 of record JBEHXI010000061.1, read on the forward strand.
CCGCCGATGCGGATCTGCAGGAACCGGTCGGCGATCGGTGTGCCGCGCCCGACGATCCCGCGCGGCCGCTGCGGGTGCTTGAACCGCATCAGGCCCGCCTCGGGCAGCGGGTTGACGGCGATGACCCGGCCGCCGTTGCGCTTGGTCTGCTCCAGTGCGGTGAGCATCCGCGGGTGGTTGGTGCCCGGGTTCTGGCCGACGACGAAGACCAGGTCGGCCTCGTGGAGGTCGGTCAGGGACACGCTGCCCTTGCCGATGCCGAGGGTCTCCATCAGCGCGGAACCGGACGACTCGTGGCACATGTTGGAGCAGTCCGGCAGGTTGTTGGTGCCGTACGCGCGGGCGAACAGCTGGAGCAGGAAGGCGGCCTCGTTGCTGACCCGCCCCGAGGTGTAGAACAGCGCCTCGTCCGGGGAGTCCAGCCCCTTCAGCTCGTCGGCGATCAGGCCGAGCGCCGCGTCCCAGCCGATCGGGGTGTAGTGCTCGGCGCCGGGCCGCTTGACCATCGGCTCGGTCAGCCGGCCCTGCTGGTTGAGCCAGTAGTCGGACTTCCCGTCCAGTTCGGCGATGGTGTGCCGGCGGAAGAAGTCCGCGGTGACGCGGCGGGAGGTCGCCTCGTCGTTGATGTGCTTGGCGCCGTTCTCGCAGTACTCGTTGCGGTGCCGGTGGCCGGGCCCCGGCTCCGGCCAGGCGCAGCCGGGGCAGTCGATGCCCTCGGTCTGGTTGACGTTCAGCAGGGTCAGCGCGGTCCGCCGGACGGACGTCTGCCGCAGCGAGTAGCGAACGGCGTTGGCCACGGCGGGGACCCCGACCGCCCAGGTCTTGGGCGGGGTGACGGACAGGTGCTCGTCGGTGGGGTCGTCCATGGTGCTCATCGTCAGTGCGTCCCTTTCTGCCGCGGCCGCGCGCGGCCCGGTGCGCCGGGGCCGGTGCGTCCGGACGGCGGGGAACGCCGGGACGTCCGCCGAGGCGCGTGCACCGGACACTCTCCGCCCGCACCGCTCGGGCCGTCAAAGAGGGATCACCGATGACGCGATAGGCGACGCTTATCAGAGCATGGCTCGGCCCCGGGACCGGCGCCGCTGGGCACCGGTCCCGGGTAGGGGACGCCAGAAACCTGACGTGGCGTCACATATGCTTCTCGCCCGCCATGATGGCCTCCCGGATGCGGACGTACGTCCCACACCGGCAGATGTTGCGGATCTCGTCCAGATCGGCCTCACCGATCTGCCGGCCCTCCGCCCTGGCCTGGCGGACCTTCGCCACGGCCGTCATGATCTGGCCGGGCTGGCAGTAACCGCACTGGGCGACGTCGGACTCCAGCCAGGCCTCCTGCATGGGGTGCAGGTCCTTGCCCACCGTGGCGGCGAGGCCCTCGATGGTGGTGACCTCGTCGTTCGGCCGGACGTCCTTGACCGGCACCGCGCACGGGTTGAACGCCTTGCCGTTGATGTGGCTGGTGCACGCCTTGCAGACCTCCAGGCCGCACCCGTACTTGGGGCCGGTGACACCGAGGATGTCCCGCAGCACCCACAGCAGCCGGACGTCGTCCTCGACGTCGACCGAGACCCGCTTGCCGTTGAGGATGAAGGAGTGAGTGGGCACAGGTGCTCCCTAGTACGTGTGGGCCAGGCCGTCGGTCGGGGACTGGGGGATCGGCGGGACGGTCGGCAGCGGCTCGAAGCCCAGCGGCCCGTTGTGGTTGATGGGGAAGGTGGTCGGCATCGTGCCGGTGGCCCGGCCGTAGGCGCAGGCGACCGCGGCCATCGCCGCCGGCACCCCCAGCTCGCCCGCGCCGCCGGGCTTCCCGGTGGTCGGCGGCATCACGATGATCTTCAGCTCGGGCGGGGTGTTCCACTGCCGGGTGTAGAAGTAGTTGTCCCAGCTGCCCTCCAGGAAGGCACCGTCCTTCAGGTGCAGCCCGGAGGTGAGGGCCAGGGCGATGCCGTCCATGATGCCGCCCATCATCTGCGCCTCAAGGCCGCGCGGGTTGACCGCGAGGCCCACGTCGATGGCACAGACCACCTTGGTGACGCGCGGCCCGGTGTAGGCGTCGCGGACCTTGCGGCCGGTGGTCTGCGGGCGGCAGTCGATCTCGGCCAGCACCGCGACGGCGCCGTGGTACTCGGGGTGCACCGCGATGCCCTGCGCCGTTCCGGCGGGCATCGACCGCCCCCACTCCCCCTCCGCGGCGACCTTCTCCAGCACCGCGCGCAGCCGTTCGTCCCTGAGGAACTCGCGGCGGAACGTGTAGGGGTCCTTGCCCATGCCCTTCGCCAGCTGGTCGACGATGAGCTCCTGCGCGGTGCGCACGTTGGGCGAGTAGATGTTGCGCATGCTGCCGGTGTTGAAGCCGGTGTCCACCTCGTTGAGCAGCTGCGTGGTCACCCCGAAGTTGTACGGCGAGTCCTGCGTCAGCTCGAAGATCGTCTCGGAGAACGTCAGGTTGCCGACCGGCAGTTTCGCCGCCATCGCGGTGATGATCTCACCGAGGCCGTGGGTGAAGTCGGTGGCGACGGAGGTGTGCCGCTGCTCGTAGGTCAGGACGTTGCCCAGCGTGTAGCTGGCGCGCACCCGGGAGGTGGCCATCGGGTGGGTACGCCCCTGCCGGAACTCGTCCGTGCGGTGCCACATCAGCCTGACGGGCTTGCCCATCGCCTGGGAGATCTCGGCGGCCTCCAGCGCCGCGTCGAAGAACAGCTTGCGGCCGAACGAGCCGCCGCCCTGGGTGACGTGCACGGTGACGGCAGTCAGCGGCAGCCCCAGCTGCGCGGCGATCCGCTCCCTGGCGACGATCGGGGACTTCAGGCCCGACCATATCTCCGCGCGGTCCGCCCGCACGTCCGCGACGGCGCAGTTGGGCTCCAGCGCGCTGTTGCTGGCGAAGTGGAAGGTGAAGTCGCCCTCCACGGTCTTGGTCAGCAGGTCGAGCTTGGGGACGACCAGCGGTATCTCGGCGGCGCGCAGCTCGGCCAGCACCGTCGCGTCGGACTTGCCCGCCTCGGTGCCAGGGTGCCAGTCCACCTGGAGGGCGCGGACCGCGTCGATGCACTGCCCGAAGGTGCGGGCCCGCACCGCGACCCCGGTGGAGATCACCGCGACATGGGTGACGCCGGGCATCGCCCGCACCGCGGCCGCGTTGTGCACGGTCTTCGGCCGGCCGTTGATCGTCGGCGGGCGGCACACCATGGTCGGCAGCGCCCCGGGCACCTGGAGGTCCATCGCGAACTGCTTGCGCCCGGTGACGATGTCGCGGGCGTCGATGCGGTTGCGCGAGGTCCCGATCACCTTGAACTGCGAGGCCGGGGTGAGGCTCACGGAGACCTTGGTGGTCGTCGCGCTCGCCGCCTTGCTCGCCAGCGCGCCGTACGTCACGCTGCGGCCGTCCGGAGCCTTGATCACACCCAGGTGGCTGGTCAACGTGTCGACGGTACCGCCGAGTTCGAGGGCCGCCGCCTCCAGCAGCCGGCCCTTGGCGGCCGCCGCGGCGACCCGGATCGGGGTGAAGGTGGAGATGGTGGTGTTCGACGCGCCGGTGAGCTGGTTGAACAGCAGCTCGGGGCGGGCGTCGGCCAGCGTGACGCGGATCTTCTCCAGCGGCAGGTCCAGCTCCTCGGCGATGAGCATCGCCGAGGAGGTGGTGATGCCCTGCCCGACCTCGGCGCGCGGCAGCGCGAACGACGCGGTGCCGTCGGAGTGCACCTGGACGGTGATGAGGTTCGCGGTGGGCAGCGCCGCGTCGGTGAGCATGTCGTTGAGGTCGTAGATCTCCGGCGGCTGCGGCGGGGACGGCAGCGCCGCCGAGGCCTTCGACGACCCCAGCGCCGTCTCCCCCAGCGCGGCCGCGGCCACCAGGGTGGGCCCGGCCAGCAGATACCCCACGAACCGGCGCCGGCCGGTGGTGTGGCGGTGGGTGCCCTTGGGCGCGGCGCCCGGCTGGGCTCCGTCCGGTGCGGTGCCCTCCGGTG
>JBEHXI010000062.1:0-30689 GCA_048498775.1 Actinomycetota bacterium
TCCAGCCACGTGTACCAGGTGACGCCGACCGCCGCGAGCTGCGCGACCTCCTCGCGGCGCAGCCCGGGGGTGCGCCGCCGCCGGCCGCGGGGCAGCCCGACCTGCTCGGGGGTGATCCGTTCGCGGCGGCTGCGGAGGAAGTCGGCCAGTTCCCGCCGGCGGACATCGGTGCTCACGCTCATGATGACAGCCTCGCTCTTTCGCGATCCGGTTTCCAGGTGCTTCCAATACCTGGATAAGCACACTCTGGTACCACCCTGAGACGGCCGCGATGCTGGCATGCGTGACCACTTCGGAGACCGGAAACCCACTTGCGGGCCGGCCGCCCGCCCCGACCGGCAGCCTGCCCTCGGCCGCCGCCGTCGCCCCGCGCGTCCTGCGGCTGGGCGGCGCGCCGGAGGCGGCGGACCCAGCAGACTCGGCACCACCCGTCCTCAGCGGCCTGGGGCTGCTGACGCTGCTGCTCGGCGCGGCCCTGCCCATGATCGACTTCTTCATCGTCAACGTCGCCCTGCCCACCATCCAGCGCGACCTGCGGGCCGGGCCGGCACTGCTGGAGATGGTCGCGGCCGGCTACGGCGTCGCGTACGCCGTCCTGCTCGTCCTGGGCGGACGCCTCGGCGACCTGGCCGGGCGGCGGCGGCTGTTCCTCACCGGCACGGCGCTGTTCGCGCTGACCTCGCTGGCCTGCGGCCTGGCACCGAACGCCGTGACACTGGTCGCCGCGCGGGTGGCCCAGGGCGGTGCCTCGGCGCTGATGCTCCCGCAGGTGCTGGCGACCATTCACGCGGCCACCTCCGGGACGCGGCGCGGCCGGGCGCTGGGCCTGTACGGGGCCACCGGCGGCATCGCGGCCGTCGCCGGCCAGGTGCTGGGCGGCTGGCTGGTCGCCGCGGACCTGTTCGGCACCGGCTGGCGGGCCATCTTCCTGGTCAACGTGCCGGTGGCGGCCGCCGCGATGGCGCTGGCGCTGCGCTCGGTGCCGGAGACCCGCTCGGCGCACCCGGCGCGGATCGACCTGCGCGGCACCGCGCTGCTCGGCGCGGGGCTGCTGGCGCTGCTGGTGCCGCTGATGGAGGGCCGGGCGGCGGGCTGGCCCCTGTGGTCCTGGCTGCTGCTGGCCGCCACGCCGCTGCTGGGCGCCGTGTTCTGGGCCGTCGAGCGGCGCACCGAGGACCGCGGTGGCGACCCACTGGTCCCGCCGACGCTGCTGCGCAACCACTCGGTGCGCAGCGGGCTGCTGGTCGCGCTGCCGTTCTTCACCGGATTCGGCGGTTTCATGTTCGTGATGGCGGTCGCGCTCCAGCAGGGGCTGCGGCTGGGACCGGTCGCGGCGGGGACCGCGCTGGTGCCGATGGCGGCGGCCTTCTTCGCCGCGTCGCTCACCGCGCCGCGCCTGGTGGTGCGGCACGGGCGCCGGGTGGTGACCGCGGGACTCGTCCTGCAGGGCACCGGGCTGCTGGTGGTCGTCGCCACCGCCCTGGCCGGCTGGCCGGACCTGGGGCCGGCCGCCCTGCTACCGGGCATGGCCGTCCTCGGCTTCGGGCAGGGCCTGGCGATGAGCACCCTGTTCCGGATCGTGCTGTCCGACGTTCCGGCGGCCCGCGCGGGGGTGGGCAGCGGAGTGATGGTGACGACCCAGCAGTCCTCGCTGGCGCTGGGGGTGGCCACCCTGGGCACCCTGTTCCTGGCCCTGGCGCAGTCCGCCGGGATGCGCACCGCGCTGGTGACCGCGCTGCTGGTCCAGGTCGCGGGGGTCGCGGCGTCCGTGGCGCTGAGCCTGCGGCTCCCGCGCGCGGTGCGGTGACCGGGGCCCGGAAAACCGGCTGCCCGCCCCCGGGCCCGCCTGCGACGATCACCGGCATGGACGAGGGGATCCCAAGGACGGCGGACCCGGCCCGGGCGCGGGACCGCGAGCAGTTGGCCGCACTGGTGGCGGCCGGGGCGCGGCCGAAGTACCTGCTCTTCTGGGGACACCGGCCGCGCCCGGACGGCAGCGTGGGGGCGGGGTGCCTGAGCCAGTGGTGGCCGGCGCCGTTCACCGTGGGCGGCGTCCGGTACGCCACCGCCGAGCACTGGATGATGGCGGGCAAGGCCCGGCTGTTCGGGGACGAGGAGGCACTGGCCCGGATCCTGGCGGCCGGCCACCCGCGGCAGGCCAAGTCGCTCGGCCGCCAGGTGCGCGGCTTCGACGAGCCGGAATGGGCCCGGCACCGCTGGGAACTCGTGGTGGCCGGGAACGTCGCCAAGTTCGGGCAGCACCCCGCGCTGCGGTCCTGGCTGCTGGGCACCGGCAACCGGGTGCTGGTGGAGGCCAGCCCGCTGGACCGCGTCTGGGGCATCGGGCTGTCGGCGGACGACGAGCGGGCGGCGGACCCGGCGCGCTGGCGCGGGCTGAACCTCCTCGGTTTCGCGCTCATGGAGGCGCGGGGCCGCCTGACAGCACTCGACGAATGACAGATTTTGAAATCTGTCATTCGTCAGGCATAGTCGAGGGGAAGCCTTCCGTTCCCTGCCCCACCGGCACCTAAGGAGCGCGTATGCGCACCCGCACCCTCGGCACCACCGGTCCCCGCACCTCCGCCCTCGGCCTGGGCTGCATGGGGATGTCCGCGCTGTACGGCGAGACGGACCGCGCCGAGTCCATCGCCACCGTCCACGCGGCCCTCGACGCCGGGATCACCCTGCTCGACACCGGCGACTTCTACGGGATGGGCCACAACGAGATGCTCATCCGCGAGGCGCTCGCCTCCGCCCCGCAGGGGCGCGACGCGGTGCAGATCAGCGTCAAGTTCGGGGCGCTGCGCACCGTGGAGGGCGGCTGGTCCGGTTACGACGGCCGCCCGGCGGCGGTGAAGAACTTCCTGGCGTACTCGCTCCAGCGGCTCGGCACCGACCACATCGACGTCTACCGGATCGCCCGGGTCGACCCGGACGTGCCCATCGAGGAGACCGTCGGCGCCATCGCCGAGGCCGTGCGGGCCGGGCACGTCCGGCACATCGGCCTGTCCGAGGCCGGTGCGGAGACCATCCGCCGGGCCGCCTCGGTCGCCCCCATCGCCGACCTGCAGATCGAGTACTCGCTGTTCTCCCGCGGCATCGAACGGGAGATCCTGCCGGTCTGCCGGGAGCTGGGCATCGGCGTGACCGCGTACGGCGTGCTCTCCCGCGGCCTGTTGAGCGGCCACTGGACCCGCGAGCGCGGCACGGCGCCGGGCGACTTCCGCGGCATGAGCCCGCGGTTCTCCGGCGAGAACCTGGAGCACAACCTGGAGTTGGTCGATGCGCTGCGCTCGGTCGCCGACGCCAGGGGCGTCACCGTGGCGCAGGCCGCCATCGCCTGGGTGCTCTCCCGGGGTGAGGACATCGTGCCGCTGATCGGCGCCCGGCGCCGCGACCGGCTGGCCGAGGCCCTGGGCGCCCTGGACGTCGAACTCGACGAGAAGGACCTGGCCGCGATCGAGGCGGCCGTGCCCGCCGGGTCGGCGGCCGGCGAGCGCTACCCCGCGGGCCAGATGCAGCACCTGGACAGCGAGAAGTAGTCTCGGCCGACCACCGCACCCGTCCCGGCGCCGCCGCGCGCCGGCCAGAAAGGCCGCCATGACGCCGGAGCCCCTGACCGCCGACCGCATCCTGGAGGCCACCGAGGAGGTGCTGCGCCGCTTCGGCCCGGGCAAGGCGACCGTGGTGGACGTGGCCCGGGCGCTCGGCGTCAGCCATGGCAGCGTCTACCGGCACTTCCCCAGCAAGGCGGCCCTGCGGGAGGCGGTCACCGAGCGCTGGCTGGCGCGTTCGCACGCCGGGCTCCCGGCGATCGCGGAGGACACCGGCGCCCCGGCGCCGGAGCGGCTGCGGCGCTGGCTGGGGGCGCTGTTCGCGGCCAAGCGGGCCAAGGCGGGCGACGATCCGGAGCTGTTCGCCACCTACCAGGTACTGGTAGGTGAGGCCAGCGGGGTCGTCGCCCGTCATATCGACGCCATGGTCGGCCAGTTGACGCGGATCATCGCGCAGGGCGTGGCGCGCGGGGAGTTGCGCGCGGCCGATCCGGCGGCCGCGGCCCGGGCGGTGTGGGACGCCACCTGCCGCTTCCACGATCCGCAGTACGCCGCCGAGTGGCGCGACGCGGGCATCACCGCCGCGTTCGACGCGGTCTGCGCCCTGGTGCTGGCCGGACTGGGCGCCCCGGGCGCGGAGTAGCGCCGACGGGGACCCGCGGGCGGAAAAGCGGTTCCGGCGGCCCGGGAAATAGTTCTACACTCATAATGGTTCCACGCTTACAACTAACTCCCCCCGGCCCCACGGAGTCCTCACGTGCCCGAGCTCAGCCATCGGCGACGGATGCTCGTCCTGGCGATCTGCTGCATGAGCCTGCTGATCGTCAGCCTCGACGCCACCGCCCTCAACGTGGCACTGCCCTCGATGCAGAAGGAACTGCACGCCGGCGTCTCCGGACTGCAGTGGACCATCGACGCCTACACGCTGGTCCTCGCCAGCCTGCTGATGCTCTCCGGCTCCACGGCCGACCGCGTCGGCCGCCGCCGCACCTTCCAGGTGGGTCTGGCGATCTTCACGGGCGCCTCGCTGCTGTGCAGCCTGGCGCCCAACCTGACGTTCCTGGTGGGCGCCCGGATGTTCCAGGCCATCGGCGGCTCGATGCTCAACCCGGTGGCGATGTCGATCATCACCAACACCTTCACCGACGCCCGGGAACGCGCCCGCGCGATAGGCGTGTGGGGCGGTGTCGTCGGCATCAGCATGGCCGGCGGCCCGATCATCGGCGGGCTGCTGGTGGAGACCACCGGCTGGCGGGCGATCTTCTGGATCAACATCCCCGTCGGCCTGGCCGCGCTGCTCCTCACCGGCCTGTTCGTGCCCGAGTCGCGCGCGCCGAAGGCCCGCCGCGTCGACCCGGCCGGCCAGCTGCTGATGATCCTCCTGCTGGCCTCCATCACCTACGCGATCATCGAGACCCCGGCGCGCGGCTGGACCTCGCCGCTGATCCTCGGCTGCGCCGCGGTCGCCGTCCTGTCGTTCGCCGGGCTGCTGTGGGTGGAGCCGCGGCGCCAGGAGCCCCTGATCGACCTGCGCTTCTTCCGCAGCGCGCCGTTCTCTGGCGCGGTGGCCATCGCCATCTGCGGTTTCGCCTCGCTCGGCGGCTTCCTGTTCCTCAACACCCTCTACCTGCAGGACGTACGCCACCTCAACGCCCTGCGCGCCGGCCTGTTCATGCTGCCGATGGCCGTCATGACGCTGTTCTTCGCGCCGCTGTCGGGACGCATCGTCGGCAACCGGGGGCCGCGTCTGCCGCTGCTGCTCGCCGGCACCGGGATGTGCGTCAGCGGGGTGTTCCAGGCCCTGGTGTCCTCCGCCGCCACCCCGGTCTGGCTGCTGGTCACCGGCTACGTCGTCTTCGGGGTCGGCTTCGGCCTGCTGAACGCGCCCATCACCAACACGGCCGTCTCCGGCATGCCCCGCGCCCAGGCGGGCGTGGCCGCGGCCGTCGCCTCCACCAGCCGCCAGGTCGGCAGTTCCCTGGGGGTCGCCGTGATCGGCGCGGTGATGGCCGCCGGGATGAGCGGCGGCGCCGGGAGCGGATTCACCGGCGCGGAGCGCACCGCGTGGTGGATCATGGCCGGTTGCGGGGCCGCGGTGCTGGTGATCGGTAACATCACCTCCGGCCGCTGGGCGCGGGCCACCGCGGAACGCGCGGCCGAGCGCCTGCAGACAGACGAGATCAGGATGCCGGTGAACGCGTGATGGGCGAGACCGAGACGGAACGCGCCCGCCGCGTCTGGCGCGGGCTGCGCGAACTGGTGCTGGAGCGCAACGACCGCCGCAAGCAGGTCGCCGAGGCGCTGGGCATGAGCTTCATCCGGGTCAAGGCGCTGCGCCGGATCGCCGCCGAGCCGCTCACCCTGCGCGCCCTGGCCGCTCATCTGATGATCGACGCGCCGTACACCACGCTGGTCGTCGACGACCTGGTCAAGCGCGGGCTGGTCGAGCGGACCGCCCACCCGGAGGACCGCCGCGCCAAGCTGGTGCACACCACCGCCGCCGGGCGCGCGGCGGCACGGCAGGCCGGGCTGATCCTGGACGACCCGCCGCCGTCCGTCCTCGCACTGGAGCCGGACGACCTGGCCGCCCTCGACCGGATCGTCAGCCGGCTCCTCGACTGAACTCCCCGGCCGGGAAACCACGCGAAGGGGCCCCGCCGTCAACGGCGAGGCCCCTTCACTCGTACGGGACGGACAGCCGGCGCGGACCGGCAGGGAACCGCGTCAGCAGCCCAGCAGGCGGCTGGCCAGGTAGCCCTGGACCTGGTCCAGCGACACCCGCTCCTGCTTCATGGTGTCGCGCTCGCGCACCGTGACCGCGTTGTCCTCCAGGGTGTCGAAGTCGACGGTCACGCAGAACGGCGTGCCGATCTCGTCCTGGCGGCGGTAGCGGCGGCCGATGGCGCCCGCGTCGTCGAACTCGATGTTCCAGTTCTTGCGCAGGTCGGCGGCCAGCCCCTTGGCCTTCGGGGACAGCTGCGGGTTGCGGGACAGCGGCAGGACCGCCACCTTGACCGGCGCCAGGCGCGGGTCGAGCCGCATCACGGTGCGCTTCTCCATCACGCCCTTGGCGTTGGGCGCCTCGTCCTCGTTGTACGCGTCGAGCATGAAGGCGAGCATGGCGCGGTTGACGCCGGCCGCCGGCTCGATGACGTACGGGAACCAGCGCTCGCCGGCCTCCTGGTCGAAGTACGACAGGTCCTGGCCGGACGCCTTGGAGTGGGCGGACAGGTCGAAGTCCGTCCGGTTGGCGATGCCCTCAAGCTCGGAGAACTCGGTGCCGCCGAAGTTGAAGCGGTACTCGATGTCCACGGTCCGCTTGGAGTAGTGGGACAGCTTCTCCTTGGCGTGCTCGTAGAAGCGGATGTTCTCCTCGCGGATGCCCAGGTCGCGGTACCAGTTCCAGCGCTGCTCGAGCCAGTACTCGTGCCAGGTCTCGTCCTCGCCCGGCTTGACGAAGAACTCCATCTCCATCTGCTCGAACTCACGGGTCCGGAAGATGAAGTTGCCCGGGGTGATCTCGTTGCGGAACGACTTGCCGGTCTGGGCGATGCCGAACGGCGGCTTCTTGCGGGAGGTCTGCTGCACCGCCGCGAAGTTGATGAAGATGCCCTGCGCGGTCTCCGGGCGCAGGAACGCCAGCGAGCCGGAGTCCTGCGTCGGGCCCAGGTGGGTGGAGAGCAGGCCGGAGAACTGCTTGGGCTCGGTGAAGGAGCCCTTGGTGCCGCAGTTGGGGCAGTTGACGTCGGCGAGGCCGTTCGCCGGCAGGTGCCCGTGCTTGGCCTCGTAGGCCTCCTCCAGGTGGTCCGCGCGGAACCGCTTGTGGCAGGAGGTGCACTCGGTCAGCGGGTCGGTGAAGGTGGCGACGTGGCCGGAGGCCTCCCAGACCTCGCGCGCCAGGATGACCGACGAGTCGATACCGACCACGTCGTCGCGCGAGGTGACCATGGAGCGCCACCACTGGCGCTTGATGTTCTCCTTCAGCTCGACGCCGAGCGGCCCGTAGTCCCAGGCGGCGCGCTGGCCGCCGTAGATCTCGGAGCAGGGGTAGACGAAGCCACGGCGCTTGCTCAGGCTGACGATGGTGTCGATCTTGTCGGCGGCCACGGTGCTCTCTTCAGTACGACGAAGCGGTCGGGTTGGGTCCGCCGGTCGCCCGCGCGTCACGACGGTGCGGCCCGCTGCGGCCCAGCGAATACCTCAGATTACCGGCGCCGACGCCCCGCCCACCAAATCGGTCCGGTCCCCGATCGGTGGTCACTGGCACAATAGGGACGAGCCGCCGATCGCAGCCGCGCGACCGAGTCGCGACCGAGGAGGAGCAGACTGTGGCCACCGCCCCCAAGCCCCCCGTGCAGGGACGTGCCACCCGACAGCGCGCCGCCGTGTCGGCCGCGCTCGCCGAGGTCGACGAGTTCCGCAGCGCCCAGGAGCTCCACGACCTGCTCCGGCACCGCGGGGACTCCGTCGGCCTGACCACCGTCTACCGCACCCTGCAGTCCCTCGCCGACGCGGGCGAGGTGGACGTGCTCCGTACCAGCGACGGCGAGTCGGTCTACCGCCGGTGCAGCAGCGGGCACCACCACCACCTGGTCTGCCGCGGCTGCGGCCGGGCCGTGGAGGTCGAGGGCCCGGCGGTGGAGAAGTGGGCCGACACGATCGCCGCCGAGCACGGCTTCGTCGACGTGGACCACACCGTGGAGATCTTCGGCACCTGCGCGGACTGCGCGGCCAGACGCTCCGGCCAGGCCCCGGCCGAGGGCTGAGCCCCCGGCCGGGCCCGGTGAGGGCGGCGGCGGCTCAGCCGGTCTGGAGGCCGCCGGGCTCGTTCGGCAGCGCCCCGCCGAAGCGGCGGTCGCGCGAGGCGTACTCCACGCAGGCCCGCCACAGGTCCCGGCGGTCGAAATCCGGCCACAGAACGTCCTGGAACACCATCTCCGCGTAGGCGGACTGCCAGATGAGGTAGTTCGAGGTCCGCTGCTCGCCGGACGGGCGGATGAACAGGTCCACGTCCGGCATGTCCGGGTAGTACAGGTACTTCGCCAGCGTCTTCTCGTTGACCTTGGACGGGTCCAGCCGCCCCGCCTTGACGTCCGCGGCCAGCGCGGCGGCCGCGTCGGCGATCTCCGCCCGGCCCCCGTAGTTGACGCAGAAGTACAGGGTCATGGCATCGTTGCCGCGGGTCTGCTCCTGGGCGATCTGGAGCTCCTGGACCACCGACTTCCACAGCTTGGGCATCCGGCCGGCCCAGCGGATGCGGATGCCGAGCTCGTCCATCTCGTCGCGGCGGCGGCGGATCACGTCCCGGTTGAAGTTCATCAGGAAGCGCACCTCGTCCGGGGAGCGCTTCCAGTTCTCGGTGGAGAAGGCGTAGAGCGACAGGTTCTTGACGCCCATCTCCAGGCAGCCCTTGAGTACGTCGAGGACGACGCCCTCGCCGACCTTGTGGCCCTCGGTCCGCGGCAGCCCGCGCTGCTTGGCCCACCGGCCGTTTCCGTCCATGACGATGGCGACATGGTTCGGTACCAGCTCGCCGGGGAGCTTCGGGGGCCGCGCGCCGGAGGGGTGCGGGTCCGGAACGCGGTACTCGGGGCGCTTGCGGCCGAGGATCCCACTACGTGCCATGCGGCTGCTCTCTCCTACTTTTCAACGAACCGAAGCGAGCGCAGACCGCGCTCCAGATGCCACTGCAGGTAGGCGGCGACGATCCCACTGCCCTCCCGGCAGTACCTCTCCTCGCAGGCGTCGGCCGTCCCCCAGTCTCCCGCGAGCAGGGCCCCGAGGAGTTCCAGCGACTCCGGAGAGGGTACGACGCTACCGGGCACCCGGCATTCTCCGCATACCACTCCTCCCGATGCGACCGAAAAGAAACGGTTCGGACCGGGCATGCCGCAGCGGGCACACGCGTCGAAACTGGGCGCGTAGCCGTTGACCGCCAGCGAGCGGAGCAGGAACGCGTCCAGGACCAGCCGCGGGTCGTGCGCCCCGGCGGCCAGCGTGCGCAGCGCCCCCACCAGCAGCAGGTACTGCTGGACGGCCGGCTCGCCCTCGTGGTCGGTGAAGCGCTCGGCGGTCTCCAGCATCGCCGTGCCGGCCGTGTAGCGGGCGTAGTCGGTGACGATCCCGCCCCCGTACGCCGCGATCGACTCCACCTGGGTGCACAGCGGCAGCGCCCGGCCGACCAGCTCACCCCCGCGGGCGAAGAACTGCACGTCGACGTGGGAGAACGGTTCCAGCCGCGCCCCGAACTTCGACTTCGTCCGCCGTACTCCGCGCGCGACGGCACGCACCCGCCCCTGCCGCCGGGTGAGCAGCGTGATGATCCGGTCCGCCTCCCCCAGCTTCTGGGTGCGCAGCACGATGCCGTCGTCGCGGAACAGGGTCATGGGGGAAGTATTTCAGCCGCGGCGGCAGGTGCGCACACGCTCCGGCCCACCCTGGTGAGTGAGCCGAAGGGCGCCCGCGCCTGTCGAAAGCGAGGAGACCCAACGACGGAGGAACGAAGGAGTGCGGCGTCGACGAGCGTCGACAGGTGCTTCCGGGCACCCGGAGGCGAACCGGGCCCCCGATCACGACGGCGTGCGCGCCGCGGCCTCCAGGAGTTGCTCGGTGTCCTCGGCGGGCAGCAGCAGCGAGCGCCCCACGGCCGCCAGGACCTCGCGTTCGGCGGGCAGGTAGGGGCCGTCGGCCAGGGCGATGCGGGCGCCCTGGAGCAGGATCCGCTCGCGGCCCTGGGGCAGCAGGTGCCGGGCGAGGGGTTCCAGTGCCTCGTGCAGTTCGATGGACAGCCAGGTGCCGCAGCCGTCCACCGGCCCGCCGGGGCCGTCGGCGTGCGACTGGTCCTCGTCGGCGGCCAGGGCGGCGAGCACGCCGATCAGCTGGTCCTCGGTGCAGTCCGCGTAGCCGGCGGCCCGGACGGTCTCCAGCGCGGTCTCGCGGGCCTGCCGCGATCCGGCGCCGCCGGCGGTGAGCACCGCGAGGGCCACGGTGTGCACGGCGTCGCGGAGCATGGCCGAGAAGCGGGCCGAGGTGGGCCGGTCCAGGGCGTCGAGGCCGAAGCGGCCCTGGCACATCCCGCACTCGGCGACCGTCCCGGCCGGCCCGCGGGTCAGCAGCGGGATGCCGAGCAGGGTCAGCCGGCGGGTGCCGCTGCGGCGCCGGTAGTTGCGGTCGCCGCCGCAGTCCGGGCAGAAGAACTCGCCGTCGCCCTCGGTGTGCCAGGCGGTACGCATCCCCCAGACGCGCAGGCCAGGGCAGCGCGTGTGGAGCCACTGCAAGACCACGGTGCAACCTCCGGCGTTTCGTCCCGGCAGTCCCACGGCACAGGAGCGCGCGACATAACGCTTCGGCAACGGCGCCGTGTTGCAGTGATGTTAGCCACACCGTGACCTGGAGTCAGTACCGCGTACGGAGGCAGTTGCGAAAAAACGGTCCGGCCGCCGGGCCCTGGGGCGCCGGCGGCCGGACGGAACGGCCGGACGGGCAGGTCAGCCGCGGGTCGCCCGGTTGACGGCCGAGACGACCGCCTTCAGGGAGGCCCGCACGATGTTCGCGTCGATGCCGACGCCCCACAGCACCCGGTCGCCGACCGCGCACTCCACGTAGGAGGCGGCCTGGGCGCTGGCGCCCTCGCTCATGGTGTGCTCGGTGTAGTCCAGGACCCGCACGTCCAGTCCGACGCCGGCCAGCGCGTCCACGAACGCGGCCAGCGGGCCGTTGCCGGTCCCGGTCAGGGTGGTGTCGGCGCCGTCCACGACCGCCTCGACGGTGAGGGCGTCGCCGCCGTCGGTGGTGGTGGAGGTCTGCGCCGAGCGCAGCGCGATGCGGCCCCAGGGGTTCTCCGCGGTCGGCAGGTACTCGTCGCGGAAGATCGACCAGATCTGGTCCGGGGTGACCTCGCCGCCCTCGGCGTCGGTCTTGGCCTGGATGATCCGGGAGAACTCGATCTGCATGCGGCGCGGCAGGTCCAGCTTGTGGTCGTTCTTCAGGACGTAGGAGACGCCGCCCTTGCCGGACTGGGAGTTCACCCGGATGACGGCCTCGTAGCTGCGGCCGACGTCCTTGGGGTCGATCGGCAGGTAGGGGACGCCCCACTCGATCTCGTCCACCGGCTTGCCCTGCCGGGCCGCCTCGGCCTCCAGCGCGTCGAAGCCCTTCTTGATGGCGTCCTGGTGGGAGCCGGAGAAGGCGGTGTAGACCAGGTCGCCCGCGTAGGGGTGGCGCGGGTGGACCTCCATCTGGTTGCAGTACTCGGCGGTGCGGCGGATCTCGTCGATCTGCGAGAAGTCGATCATCGGATCGACGCCCTGGCTGAACAGGTTCATGCCCAGGGTGACCAGGTCGACGTTGCCGGTGCGCTCGCCCTGGCCGAACAGGCAGCCCTCGACCCGGTCGGCGCCGGCCATGACGGCCAGCTCGGCGGCGGCCACCGCGGTGCCGCGGTCGTTGTGCGGGTGGGTGGACAGGCAGACGTACTCCCGGCGGGAGAGGTTCCGCGACATCCACTCGAAGCGGTCCGCGTGGGTGCTGGGGGTGGAACGCTCGACGGTGGCCGGGCAGTTCAGGATGATCTCGCGGCCCTCCTCGGGCTGCCAGACGTCCATCACCGCCTCGCAGACCTCCAGCGCGAAGTCCAGCTCGGTGTCGGTGAAGATCTCCGGGCTGTACTGGTAGCCGAAGACGGTCTCCTCGCCCAGCAGCTTGTCGGCGTACTCCATCACCAGGCGGGTGCCGTCGGTGGCGATCGCCTTGACCTCGTCGCGGGTGGCGTTGAAGACCACCCGGCGGAACATCGGCGCGGTGGCGTTGTACAGGTGCACGGTGGCGCGGGGGGCGCCCACCAGGGACTGCACGGTGCGCTCGATGAGCTCCTCGCGCGCCTGGGTCAGGACGGAGATGGTCACGTCCTCGGGGATGGCGCCCTCTTCGATGATCGAGCGTACGAAGTCGAAGTCGGTCTGCCCGGAGGAGGGGAAGCCGACCTCGATCTCCTTGTAGCCCAGCCTCACCAGCAGGTCGAACATCGCGCGCTTGCGGGCCGGGGACATCGGGTCGATCAGCGCCTGGTTGCCGTCCCGCAGGTCGGTGGACAGCCAGCGGGGCGCCTTGGTGATGCGCTTCTCCGGCCAGGTGCGGTCCGGCAGGTCGACGGCCTCGTAGGGGCGGTACCGGTGGATCGGCATGCCCGAGGGCCGCTGGGTGACGGTGGCGGCGGTGACGGGCGTGGGGCGGCCGACGCGGTCGGGGTGGCTCATGCTCACAGGCTCCAAGTCGTGGACTGTCTGGTGCTCGGGCGACGGCCGACGACGGAAAACTGCACCACCGAACTCCGCGGGGAGGGGGTCGGCCTCGACTACAGGCCCTCGCCGCGGCAGCTAAGGAGAAGCAGCCCGAAACGCATGATGTCGCAACCCTATCGGATCGCCCACGACACACCCAGCCAGAACCCGCACCTCTCAGTATGCAAGACGACAGGACATTACCCCCCAACACCGATCTTCCACTCATATTCGGGAGAATCCGCAACTCCGCGTGACAGAACGGCTACGGAGTGCCACATTGGCGGATATGACTGCGCTCACTTCTCCGCCGGCGCACTGCACCATCGTGCCGCCGCACGTCCTGGAACGGCTCGCCCAGCACGACGACCCGGAGGTCCACGGACCCGCCCGCTACACCCTCGAACTCGACGCGGCCCACCGCACCCGCCGCCGCGTCCGCCCCTCCCCCACGCCCCCGGAGGGCGTCACCGCCGCCTCCGACCAGCCGCAGCGCACCATCGACGACGCCCGGCACCACCAGTTCCTGCCCGGCCACGCGGTACGCACCGAGGGCGGGCCGCCCAGCGCCGACCCCTCGGTCAACCAGGCCTACGACGGCCTCGGGAACACCTTCGAGCTGTACCTCAACGCCTACGCCCGGCACTCCGTCGACGGCGCCGGGCTGCCGCTGGTCGCCTCCGTGCACTACGGCCGGGCGTACAACAACGCCTTCTGGAACGGCGAGCAGATGGTCTTCGGCGACGGGGACGGCCGCATCTTCGGGCCCTTCACCGGCTGCACCGACATCATCGGCCACGAACTGACCCACGGCGTCACCCAGTACACCGCGGCGCTCGACTACTACGGCCAGCCCGGGGCGCTGAACGAGTCGGTCTCCGACGTCTTCGGCTCGATCATCAAGCAGTTCACCCTGCGGCAGACCGTCGACCAGGCCGACTGGCTGATCGGCGCGGGCCTGCTGCTCCCCGGCGTCCACGGGGTCGCGCTGCGCTCGATGAAGGCGCCGGGCACCGCCTACGACGACCCCGCGCTGGGCAAGGACCCGCAGCCGGCCACCATGAGCGCCTACCAGGACACCATGGAGGACAACGGCGGGGTGCACATCAACTCCGGCATCCCCAACCACGCGTTCTACCTGCTGGCCACGGCGCTCGGCGGGCGCTCCTGGGAGCGGGCCGGCCGCATCTGGTACGACGCGCTGACCGGCGGCCACCTGCCCTCCTCGGCGGACTTCGCCACGTTCGCCCGGGTCACGGCGGCGGCCGCGCTGGCCCGCTTCGGCGAGGGCGCGGAGCACCGGGCGGTGCTCGACGCCTGGTCGAAGGTCGGCGTGAACGCGTCGGCCGCCGCCCCCGCGGCGGCCTCCGGGGAGACCCAGGTCCCGCGCCAGGGTGCCGAACCGGCGCAGCAGGGGTAGACGCCCGGTATGCGTATAGCGGTGAAGAGAACCGGAGGATTCGCCGGGATCAGCCGCCGGGCCGAGCTGGACACCAGCGGGCGGCCCGGCGAGGACCGCCTGGACGCCCTCGCCCGTACCGCGGTCGCCCAGGGCCGCGCCGGGCCGCAGCGCGGCGTGCCGGACGGCTACGCCTACGAGATCACGGTGGACGGCCGCACGGTGCACTGCGCCGACCCGGCCCTCACCGAGGCCCAGCGCGAGCTGATCCACACGGTGCTCAAGGAAGGGGCGTAGGCCGTGTCTGACTCCCGCCGGCGGACGCGGGGGTCAGAAGCCCAGCCTGCGCAGCTGCTTGGGGTCGCGCTGCCAGTCCTTGGCCACCTTGACGTGCAGGTCGAGGAAGACCGGCGTCCCGAGCAGCGCCTCGATGTGGCGGCGGGACTTGGTGCCGACCTCCTTCAGCCGGGCGCCCTTGGGCCCGATGACGATGCCCTTCTGGCTGGGGCGCTCGATGTAGACGGTGGCGTGGACGTCCAGCAGCGGGCGGTCGGCGGGGCGGTCCTCGCGCGGCAGCATCTCCTCGACGACGACCGCGATCGAGTGCGGGAGTTCGTCGCGTACGCCCTCGAGCGCGGCCTCCCTGATCAGTTCGGCGACCATGACCTGCTCGGGCTCGTCGGTCAGGTCGCCCTCCGGGTACAGGGCGGGGCTCTCGGGCAGCAGCGGGGTCAGCAGGTCGGCGAGCAGGCTCACCTGGTGGCCGGCGGTCGCCGAGACCGGGACGATCTCCGCCCACTCGATGCCGAGTTCACGGCCGAGCTGGTCCACGGCGATCAGCTGCTCGGCGAGGCGCTCGGAGTCGACCAGGTCCGTCTTGGTGACGATGGCGACCTTCGGCGTCTTCCGGATGCCGGCGAGCTCCTTGGCGATGTAGCGGTCGCCTGGGCCGATCTTCTGGTCGGCGGGCAGGCAGAAGCCGATGACGTCGACCTCGGCCCAGGTGGTGCGCACCACGTCGTTGAGCCGCTCGCCGAGCAGGGTGCGCGGCTTGTGCAGGCCGGGGGTGTCGACCAGGACCAGCTGGGCGTCCGGGCGGTGCACGATGCCGCGCACGGTGTGCCGGGTGGTCTGCGGCCGGTTGGAGGTGATGGCCACCTTGGTGCCGACCAGAGCGTTCGTCAGGGTGGACTTGCCCGCGTTGGGCCGGCCGACGAAGCAGGCGAAACCGGCCCGGTGCGGGGCGGGGGCGGCGTCCCGCCGGGCGGTGGTGGAGGATTCCTGTCGAGCGCTCATGGCGCCATTCTCCCCGATGGGATGAGCGCCCGGGCCCACCGAGGCCCCGAGGGGGCCCGAGCGGGCGGCCGGGCGCGGCGCCTTCGGTTCAGCCGGCGGTGGTGGTGGTCCGGACGGTGCCGTCCGGACCGGCCAGCAGCACCGGGGTCTGCGGGCCGCCGAGGTCGGCGACGGCCGCCCGGTCGTCGTCCGCGAGGGCCGGCGCGTCGCTCACCACGGCCGCGGCCTCCAGGGACTTGGCGCCGCTGGCGACCGCCATCGCCACGGCCGTCCGCAGGGCGCTGAGCTTGAGGGACGCCAGGTCCACGGTGGCGGCGACATAGGTGCGGCCGGTCTCGTCGCGGACGGCCGCGCCCTCCGGCACGCCGTTGCGGGCGCGCGCGGAACGCGCCAGCGTGATGATCTTGCGGTTCTCGGGGTCGAGGGCTGCGGCATCGCTCATGGTCATGAGGATATGCGGTGCCGCTACCGGCCGGCGCCGGACGGTACCGGCGGCCGGTGGTGCCGTCAGCTCTCCGCCCGCGCGGTCTCGTGCTCCGCGCCGGCCGCCGGCGGCTCCACCGGCTCGACCAGGATCGTCACGATGCGGTTGCGCCGGCCGGCCTGGGTCTCCGCGGTGAGCCGCAGCGCCGCCGGGCGGTCCGGGTAGGAGGCGTCCTCGGGCAGTCCGACGACCGCGCTGGCGCCGGGGATCGGCACCCGGCCGAGGTTCTTGGCGAGCAGGCCGCCGACGGTCTCCACGTCCTCGTCGTCCAGGGCCACCCCGTACAGCTCGCCGAGGTCGCCGATGTCCAGGCGGGCGGTGACCCGGAAGGAGCCGCCGCCGAGATCCTCGACCGGGGGCAGCTCCCGGTCGTACTCGTCGGTGATCTCCCCGACGATCTCCTCCAGGATGTCCTCGATGGTGACGATCCCGGCGGTGCCGCCGTACTCGTCCACCACCACCGCCACGTGGTTGCGGTCCCGCTGCATCTCGCGCAGCAGGTCGCCGGCGTTCTTGGTGTCGGGGACGAAGGTGGCGGGCCGCATCACGCTGGAGACCGGGTCGGTCTCGGACTCGCGGTTGATGTGCACCCGGCGGGCGAGGTCCTTGAGGTAGACGATGCCGACCACGTCGTCCTCGTTCTCGCCGGTGACCGGGATGCGCGAGAAGCCGCTGCGCAGCGCGAGGGTGAGGGCCTGGCGGATGGTCTTGTACCGCTCGATCATGATCAGGTCGGTGCGCGGCACCATCACCTCGCGCACCAGGGTGTCGCCGAGTTCGAAGACCGAGTGCACCATGCGGCGCTCCTCGTCCTCGATCAGCTCGTCCTTCTCGGCGAGGTCCACCAGCGCCCGCAGCTCGGCCTCGGAGGCGAACGGGCCCTGGCGGAAGCCCTTGCCCGGGGTCAGGGCGTTGCCCAGCAGGATCAGCAGCCGGGGGACCGGCCCCATCACCCGGGCCAGCGGCACCAGGACGTACGCGGCGGCGGTGGCGGTGGCCACCGGGTGCTGGCGGCCGATGGTGCGCGGCGAGACGCCGACGGCCACATAGCTGACCAGCACCATCACGCCGATGGCGACCAGCAGCACCTCCCAGGTGGTGTGGAAGTGGCGCATGGCCACCACGGTCACCAGCGCGGCCGCCGCCATCTCGCAGCCGACCCGCACCAGCAGGGCGACGTTGAGGTAGACGGTCGGGTCGGAGGCCACGGCGAGCAGCTTGCGGGCCCCCCGCCGTCCGTTGCGGACCGCCTCCTCGGCGCGGAAGCGGGACACCCGGGCGAGGCCGGTCTCCGCGCAGGCGGCGAGCCAGGCGACGACGACCAGCAGGACGGCGGCGACGATCACGGCGGGCTCAGTGGATCGTCGGGGCCGGGGAGGCGCCGGTCAGACCGCGCTCGGCGCGCCAGTCGTCCAGGATCGCCTTCTGCAGGCCGAACATCTCGGTCCGCTCCCCCGGCTCCTCGTGGTCGTAGCCGAGCAGATGGAGCACCCCGTGGACGGTGAGGAGCTGGAGCTCCTCGTCCATGGAGTGCCGGGTGGGCGCGGCCTCGCCCTGCTGCTTCGCCACCTCGGGGCAGAGCACGATGTCCCCGAGCAGGCCCTGCGGGGCCTCCTCGTCGTCCTTCCCCGGCGGCCGCAGCTCGTCCATGGGGAAGGACATCACGTCGGTCGGGCCGGGCAGGTCCATCCACTGCAGGTGGAGCTGCTCCATGGCGTCGGCGTCCACCGCGATGATCGACAGCTCCGACAGGGGGTGGATGCGCATGCGCTGGAGGGCGTAGCGAGCCGCGTCGAGAACCGACTTCTCGTCGAACTCCCAGCCGGACTCGTTGTTGACGTCGATCGCCATGGTGCGGGGGGTTACTTTCCTCGGTTCGGGCGGCCGTGGCCGGTGTCGGGGCCGCCGTCGTGGCCGCCGGTGCGGATGTCGTACGCCTCATAGGCGTCCACGATCCGTCCCACCAGCTTGTGGCGGACCACGTCGGTGCTGGTCAGACGGGCGAAGTGGACGTCGTCGACATCGGCGAGGATGTCCTGGACCTGGCGCAGGCCGCTCTTGGTTCCGCCGGGCAGGTCGATCTGGGTGGTGTCGCCGGTGACCACGATCTTGGAGTCGAAGCCCAGCCGCGTCAAGAACATCTTCATCTGCTCGGCGGAGGTGTTCTGCGCCTCGTCGAGGATGATGAACGCGTCGTTGAGCGTCCGGCCGCGCATGTACGCCAGCGGGGCGACCTCGATGGTGCCGGCCGCCATCAGCCGGGGGATCGAGTCCGGGTCCAGCATGTCGTGCAGCGCGTCGTACAGCGGCCGCAGGTACGGGTCGATCTTCTCGTAGAGCGTGCCCGGCAGGAAGCCGAGCCGCTCGCCCGCCTCGACGGCCGGGCGGGTCAGGATGATCCGGTTGACCTGCTTGGACTGCAGGGCCTGGACCGCCTTGGCCATCGCCAGGTACGTCTTGCCGGTGCCGGCGGGCCCTATGCCGAAGACGATGGTGTGCTTGTCGATCGCGTCGACGTACCGCTTCTGGTTGAGGGTCTTGGGCCGGATGGTGCGTCCGCGGCTGGAGAGGATGTTCTGGGTGAGGACCTGCGCGGGCGTCTCGGTGTGCCCGGCGGTCTCCTCCTCGCGCAGCATGGCGATCGAACGCTCCACGGCGTCCTCCGTCATCGGTTGGCCGGCGCGCAGCACCAGCATCATCTCGTCGAAGACCCGCTGGACCAGGGCGACGTCCGCCGGGTCGCCGGTCGCGCTGACCTCGTTGCCGCGTACGTGGATGTCGACGCCCGGGAAGGCTCCCTCGATGACCCTCAGCAGGGAGTCACCGGATCCGAGAACGGTGACCATGGGGTGCTGGGCCGGGACGACGAAGTGGGCGCGCGCCTGCCGGGGCGCTGCCTGGGTGTCTGTCTGAGTCATGGGCCGGCTCTATGGCCTACTGGTCCCGCCTTCGCGTTCGGTCACGCCCTGATGGGCCTTGAATTCCAAGGGTACGACGATCCGGCCGCCCCGTCCGAGGGCATTTTCCCTCCTGCCCGGTGCTCACGTCCGGCGGAACCCGATGGTCGGCACGGCCCGCCGCAGCGGCCAGGGGCGCGCGGCGGTCGGCAGCAGGTCGTCGAGGAAGGCGTAGCGGCGCAGCGCGGTGCGGTCCTGGTCGTCGTAGGCCTTGGCGTGCTGCCACCAGGCGGCGATCTCGATCCAACCGGGCGCGGAGAGCGAGCCGCCGAACTCCTGCACCGACAGCGCGGCGGTCAGGCTGGCGAAGGCGAGGCGGTCGGCCAGCGGCCAGCCGGCCAGGGTGCCGGTGACGAAGCCGGCGACGAACACGTCCCCGGCGCCGGTCGGGTCCAGCGCCTCCACGCTGAGCGCCGGCACCTCGGCGGTCTCGCCGGAGGCGGAGTCCACCGCGTAGGCGCCCTCCGCGCCGAGGGTGACGACCGCCAGCGGCACCAGCTCGGCGAGCCGCCGGGCCGCCTCGCGCGGGCACTCGGTGCGGGTGTAGCGCATCGCCTCGGCGGCGTTGGGCAGGAACGCGTCGCAGTAGCGCAGGTCGGCGAGGTCGGCCGGGTCCCAGCGGCCGGAGTCGTCCCAGCCGACGTCGGCGAAGATCCGGCTGCCGCGGGCCGCCGCACGGGCGATCCAGTCCTGGGCCGGGCCGCCGGGCCGCAGTGTGGCGACGCACGCGCGGGACGGCGGCGGGCAGTCGGGGGCGGGCTCCTCCGGCGGCGGGGCCTCGTGGCCGTGGCTGATCATGGTGCGCTCGCCCTCGTACGCCATGGAGACGGTGACCGGGGAGTGCCAGCCGGGGACCTTGCGGGACAGCGACAGGTCGATGCCCTCGTCGCGTTCCAGGGACTCCCAGCAGTAGTCGCCGTACATGTCGTCGCCGAAGGCGGCGGCGAGGGTGGTGTGCAGGGACAGCCGGGCCAGGGCGGTGGCCATGTTGGCGATGCCGCCGGGGCTGGAGCCCATGCCGCGGGCCCAGGTCTCGGTGCCGCGCACCGGCGCGCGGTCCAGGCCGGTGAAGATGATGTCCAGGAAGACGGTGCCGGTCAGGTAGACGTCGGTGGTGGGGTCGTCGGCCGCGCGGACCGCGGCGAGCGGGTCGAGGACGGGCTGGAGTGCCACCCGGCCCCTCCTTCCGTGCTGGGGTGCCTCGGTGGGTGAGCGTAGTGCCGCGCGCGGGTGCGGCGCGCCCGGTTGCCGCGGGCCGCCGGCCGTCTTCGGCGTCAGGCGAACCGGTACGCCTCCACCTCGGCCAGGTACCGGGCCCGGGTGTCCTCGTCGAGGAAGGCGGCCCGGAAGGAGGTGGCCGCGAGCCGGCGCAGGGCCTCGGTGTCCAGGCCCAGTTCCGCGCGGACGGCGGCGAAGTTGTCGCCGGCGTAGCCGCCGAAGTAGGCGGGGTCGTCGGAGTTGACGGTGACCGCCAGGCCCGCGGCGAGCATCTCCGGCAGCGGGTGGGCCGCCAGGGTGTCCACGCAGCGCAGCCGGACGTTGGACAGCGGGCAGACGGTCAGCGGCACCCGGTCGCGGACCAGCCGGGCGACGAGCTCGGAGTCCTCCAGGCAGCGGATGCCGTGGTCGATCCGCTCGACGCCGAGCACGTCCAGCGCCTCGGTGATGTAGGCGGGCGGGCCCTCCTCGCCGGCGTGGGCGACCCGGTGCAGCCCGGCCTCGGCGGCGAGTCGGTAGACCTCGCGGAACTTCGCCGGCGGGTTGCCGACCTCGGCCGAGTCCAGGCCGACGCCCATGATGCGGTGCAGGTGGGGGCGGGCGGCCTCGAAGGTCTCCAGCGCCGACTGCTCGGACTGGTCCCGTAGAAAGCACATGATCAGACCGCTGGTGATCCCGTACCGCTCCGCGCCCCGGTCCAGGGCGCGGGTCAGCCCTTCGATCACGGTGCCGAACGCGACACCGCGGGCGGTGTGCGCCTGCGGGTCGAAGAAGATCTCGGCGTGCCGCACGCCCTGGGCGGCGGCCCGGGCCAGATAGGCGTCGGCGAGCTCGGCGAAGTCGTCCGCGGTGCGCAGGACGGCGGTCAGGGCGTAGTAGAGGTCCAGGAACGACTGGAGGTCGGTGAACGAGTAGGCGGCGCGCAGCTCGTCGGTGGTCGCGTAGGGCAGGCCGACGCCGTTGCGCTCCGCGAGGGTGAAGGCCAGCTCGGGTTCGAGCGTTCCCTCGATGTGCAGGTGCAGTTCGGCCTTGGGCAGCGGCATGGGGCATCACTTCGCGATTCGGGCAATGGGGACCGGATCATGGTAGTCGGGCAACCGGCGGAGGCCGGCCGGTCACTCCTCCTCGCGCCAGCCGCCGTACTCCTCGGCCAGCTCCTCCAGCAGCGCCCGGTCCAGGCCGTCGCCGTCCTCGATCACCACCAGCCACTGGGCGTCCTCGGCGTCGTCCTCACCGGCCAGCGCCTCGCGCACCACGTCGGGCTCCTCGGCCAGGCCGAAGCGGTCCGCGGCCTCCTCGGCCGCCTCCAGTGCCGCGTCGCGGTCGGGCAGCACCAGTATCTGTCGCACGTTGCTCACCTGCGCATTGTCCGGCACGCGGAGGATGTCGGTGACGCGTGGGATGCTGGGCGCGATGGCCAGGAAGACGACTCCCACCGACGATCCGCTCGCGCCCGTCACGCTCGCCGTGGGGCAGGAGGATCTGCTGCTCGACCGCGCCGTGGCCGAGGTGGTCGCGGCGGCCCGCGCCGCCGACGCCGACACCGACGTGCGGCAGTTGACGCCCGAGGCGCTCCAGCCGGGCACGCTCGCCGAGCTGACCAGCCCGTCGCTGTTCGCCGAACGCAAGGTCGTGGTGGTGCGCGACGCCCAGGACCTGTCCGCGGACACCATCAAGGACGTCAAGGCGTATCTGGCCGCGCCCGCCGAGGAGATCACCCTGGTGCTGCTGCACGCGGGCGGCGCGAAGGGCAAGGGCCTGCTGGACGCGGCGCGCAAGGCGGGGGCCCGCGAGGTGGCCTGCCCGAAGATGACGAAGCCCGGGGACCGGCTGGCGTTCGTGCGTGCCGAGTTCCGCACCGCGGGGCGCTCGGCCACCCCGGAGGCATGCCAGGCGCTGGTGGACGCCCTCGGCAGCGATCTGCGGGAGCTGGCGTCGGCGTGTGCCCAGCTGGCGGCCGACGTGGACGGCGCGATCGACCAGGCGGTCGTCGCCCGCTACTACACCGGCCGGGCCGAGGCCACCGGCTTCGAGGTCGCCGATCTGGCGGTCACCGGCCGCACCGCGGAGGCGCTGGAGCGGCTGCGCTGGGCGATCGCGGTGGGCCAGCCGCTGCCCGGGATCACCTTCGCGCTGGCCTCCGGGGTGCGCGCGATCGGCCGGCTGGCGACGGCGCCGCGCGGGGCGCGCCCCGCCGACCTGGCCCGGGAGCTGGGCATGCCGCCGTGGAAGATCGACCGGGTACGCCAGCAGATGCGCGGCTGGTCGGGCGACGGGGTGGCGGCGGCGCTGCGGGCGGTCGCCGAGGCGGACGCGGCGGTCAAGGGCGCCGGCGCGGATCCGGCGTACGCGCTGGAGAAGGCCGTCGTGGTCATCGCGCAGGCGGCACGGTCGCGCCGGCCCTGAGCGCGGGTCCTGGGCGCGGGCCCTGGGCGCGGTACCGCGGGTGAACGGCGAAGGCCCCGCGCCGTCCGGGGAACAGGACGCTGCGGGGCCTTCGGTGTACTGCCGGTGCGCCGCACCCGCGTGGCGAACGCAGGCCGCGTGCGGCGCGAAAGTGCTGCTGGGGTGCCATGTCCCGGGCGGTAGAGGGGCCGCGTGGTCCGGTCGACGGCGTGGGGCTCGTCGCCCCGGGTGGGTCAGCCCTGGAGGGAGGCGACCGAGTTGGCCAGCGCCGACTTCTTGTTGGCGGCGGCGTTGGCGTGGATGACGCCCTTGCTGGCGGCCTTGTCGAGCGCGCGGGAGGCGTCGCGGGTCAGGGCGACGGCCTTCTCGACGTCGCCGGCCGCCACGGCCTCGCGGGCCTTGCGGATCGCGGTCTTCAGCGACGACTTGACGGCCTTGTTGCGCAGGCGCGCCGTCTCGTTCGTCTTGTTCCGCTTGATCTGGGACTTGATGTTCGCCACGTATGAGCCTTATCGGATGTGTATCGGATGTCTTCGGACGAGCTGCGCGCCTCGGGTGAGAGGTCACGAGACGCAGTGCTTCAGGCTAGCAGCAGGGCCGGAGACCTCCCAAACCCGCACGGGCCGCCCCCGCCCGGCCCGGTGGCTGGAGCCACGCGCGGCCGCGCGCACCTACGATGGAAGGCGACGTACCGACCAGCCCCGTCAGCCCCGCCCCGCCGCGTCAGGCCGACGGGGCCCCGGACACGGACGCGACGCCGAGAAGCACCGACCGCCGAAGACCACTGAGAACCGCCGAGAACCGCCGAGAACCGCCGACCAACGCCGACCTAACGCCGAGAACCGTCGAGAAACAGGACCCCCGCGTGCCCGCGACCCCTACCCACGTGCCGGAGCCGAGCCGTACCGAGCCGGCGCTGATCCGCAACTTCTGCATCATCGCGCACATCGACCACGGCAAGTCGACGCTGGCCGACCGGATGCTCCAGCTCACCGGCGTGGTCGACCAGCGGCAGATGCGCGCCCAGTACCTGGACCGGATGGACATCGAGCGCGAGCGCGGCATCACCATCAAGTCCCAGGCGGTCCGGCTGCCCTGGGCGCCCACCACCGGCGCGGGCCAGGGCACCACGCACGTCCTGAACATGATCGACACTCCGGGCCACGTGGACTTCACCTATGAGGTCTCCCGCTCGCTGGCGGCCTGCGAGGGCACGATCCTGCTGGTGGACGCCGCCCAGGGCATCGAGGCGCAGACCCTCGCCAACCTCTATCTGGCGCTGGAGAACGACCTCACCATCATCCCGGTGCTCAACAAGATCGACCTGCCGGCCGCGCAGCCCGAGAAGTACGCCGCCGAGCTGGCGCACATCATCGGCTGCGACCCGTCCGACGTCCTGAAGGTCTCCGCGAAGACCGGTGAGGGCGTGCCCGAGCTGCTGGACAAGGTGGTCGCCGAGGTCCCGGCGCCGGTCGGGAAGGCCGACGCACCCGCCCGCGCGATGATCTTCGACTCGGTCTACGACTCGTACCGGGGCGTCGTCACCTATGTGAAGGTGGTGGACGGCAAGCTCAACAAGCGCGAGCGCATCAAGATGATGTCCACCGGCGCCTCCCACGAGCTGCTGGAGATCGGCGTCTCCTCGCCCGAGATGACCCCGGCGGACGGTCTGGGCGTCGGCGAGGTGGGCTACCTGATCACCGGCGTCAAGGACGTGCGCCAGTCGAAGGTCGGTGACACCGTCACCCAGATGCACGGCGGCGCCGTCGAGCCGCTGGGCGGCTACAAGGACCCCAAGCCGATGGTGTTCTCCGGGCTGTACCCGCTGGACGGCTCGGACTACCCGGAGCTGCGCGAGGCCCTGGACAAGCTCCAGCTCAACGACGCCGCGCTGGTCTACGAGCCGGAGACGTCCGCGGCGCTCGGCTTCGGCTTCCGGGTCGGCTTCCTGGGCCTGCTCCACCTGGACGTGATCCGCGAGCGCCTGGAGCGCGAGTTCGGCCTGGACCTGATCGCCACCGCGCCCAACGTGGTCTACCGCGTGGTGATGGAGGACGGCAGCGAGCACCAGGTCACCAACCCCAGCGAGTTCCCCACCGGCAAGATCGCCGAGGTCTGGGAGCCGGTGGTGCGCTCCACCGTGCTGGCGCCCAGCGAGTTCATCGGCGCGATCATGGAGCTGTGCCAGTCCCGCCGCGGGGTGCTGCTGGGCATGGACTACCTCTCCGAGGACCGCGTCGAGCTGCGCTACACCCTGCCGCTGGCCGAGATCGTCTTCGACTTCTTCGACCAGCTGAAGTCCAAGACCCGCGGCTACGCCTCGCTCGACTACGAGCCCACCGGCGAGCAGCAGGCGGACCTGGTCAAGGTGGACATCCTGCTGCACGGCGACAAGGTCGACGCCTTCTCCGCGATCCTCCACAAGGACAAGGCCTACGCGTACGGGGTGCGGATGGCCGGCAAGCTGCGCGAGCTGATCCCGCGGCAGCAGTTCGAGGTGCCGATCCAGGCGGCCATCGGCAGCCGGGTCATCGCCCGTGAGACGGTCCGCGCGATCCGCAAGGACGTGCTGGCCAAGTGCTACGGCGGTGACATCTCCCGGAAGCGCAAGCTGCTGGAGAAGCAGAAGGAAGGAAAGAAGCGGATGAAGATGGTCGGCAGCGTGGAGGTCCCCCAGGAGGCCTTCATCGCGGCGCTGTCCACCGATTCCGACGGCGCGGAGGCCAAGGGCAAGCGCTGATCACAGGCCGTCGAAGACAGGGGCGCCCGTCCGGTGGACGGGCGCCCCTGGCGTCTCGGTGGCCGCTTCCTCCCCACCGGTACCACGCTCTGACCACGCCACCACCACGCCGGTGACCAGGCCGTGACCACCCCTGTGAACACGGCGGCAACGAAGATTCAACGAAGCGGCCGTGGCCCCTTACATGCGCGGGGCTTGCCGTCTACCCTGATCGCTCGAAAGGTTACTCGTGAGTCAACAAACTCACTGGCAAGTGATGAGCGATGAAGCGGGCCCGGAGGCTGTCGTGACCGACACACAGACATTGATCGAGAACCGACCGCCCTCCGTGGCTCATCTGTTCCTGGAGCGGGTGGACTCGACACCGGACCACGAGGCGTACCGGTACCCGGTCCCCTCCGGCACGGCAGGCCCGGACACCTGGAAGTCGCTGAGCTGGGGGCAGGCCGCCGAGCGGGTGTTCGCCATCGCCGCCGGCCTGATGGACCTGGGCGTACGGCCCGAGGAGCGCGTGGCGATCGCCTCCAGCACCCGGGTGGAGTGGATCCTCGCCGACCTCGGCATCCTGTGCGCGGGCGCCGCGACCACCACCATCTACCCCAGCACCAACGCCGAGGAGTCCGCGTTCATCCTGGCCGACTCCGGCAGCCGGGTGCTGTTCGCGGAGAACGCGGCCCAGCTGGCCAAGGCCCGGGAGCGCCGCGCCGAGCTGCCCGAGCTGACCTACGTCGTCCTGATCGACCCGGCGGGCGCCGAGGCGGGCGACGACGGCTGGGTGCTCACCCTGGAGGACCTGGAGCGGCGCGGCCGCACCTACCTGGAGACGCGCCCCCAGTGCGTCAAGGACACCGTGTCGGGCATCACCTCCGACCAGCTCGCCACCCTCATCTACACCTCCGGCACCACCGGCCGCCCCAAGGGCGTGCGGCTGGTCCACGACTGCTGGGCGTACATGGCCGTCGCGATCGAGTCGACCGGCCTGATCACCAGCGACGACGTGCAGTACCTGTGGCTGCCGCTGGCGCACGTGTTCGGCAAGGTGCTCACCGCCGGCCAGATCGCCAACGGCCACGTGGTGGCGGTGGACGGCCGCGTCGACAAGATCATCGAGAACCTGCCGGTGGTCCAGCCGACCTACATGGCCGCCGTCCCGCGCATCTTCGAGAAGGTCTACAACGGTGTCGCGGCCAAGGCCCGGGCGGGCGGCGCGGCCAAGTACAAGATCTTCCAGTGGGCCGCCGGGGTCGCCCGCGAGTACGGCCGCGTCTCCCAGGAGAACCGCCGCGCCACCGGCACCGCCTCGGTCCCCACGGGCCTGGCCGTCAAGCACGCCATCGCCGACAAGCTGGTCTACGGCAAGCTGCGCGAGGCGTTCGGCGGGCGGCTGCGGGCCTGCATCTCCGGCTCGGCCGCCCTCGCCCCGGAGATCGGCTACTTCTTCTCGGGCGCCGGCATCCACATCCTGGAGGGCTACGGCCTGACGGAGTCCAGCGCGGCCAGCTTCGTCAACCCCGGCGAGGCGTACCGCACCGGCACCGTCGGCAAGCCGCTGCCGGGCACCGAGGTCCGCATCGCCGAGGACGGCGAGATCCTGCTGCGCGGCCCCGGCATCATGCAGGGCTACCACGGCCTGGCGGAGAAGACCGCCGAGGTGCTGGAGGACGACGGCTGGTTCCACACCGGTGACATCGGCGAGCTGTCCGACGACGGCTACCTGAAGATCACCGACCGCAAGAAGGACCTGATCAAGACGTCCGGCGGCAAGTACATCGCGCCGGCCGAGGTCGAGGGCCAGTTCAAGGCGGTCTGCCCGTTCGTCAGCAACATCCTGGTGATCGGCGCCAACCGCAACTTCTGCACCGCGCTGATCTCCCTGGACGAGCCCACGATCATGGGCTGGGCCGCGGAGCACGGCCTGGGCGGGAAGAGCTACGCCGAGGTGGTGGCCGCCCCCGCGACCCACGAGCTGATCGAGGGCTACGTCCGCCGGCTCAACGAGGGCCTCCAGCGCTGGCAGACGATCAAGAAGTTCGAGCTGCTGCCGCGCGACCTCACCGTCGAGGACGGCGACCTCACCCCGAGCCTGAAGCTCAAGCGCCCGGTGGTCGAGGAGCGCTTCAAGGACCTGGTCGACGGGATGTACGCGGGCACCCTCGAGAAGTGACGTTCCGGCTCGCCGCCGGGCGTACGGGACAATGGCCTCATGCCATCCGTACTGCCCGACGGCGAGCCCGTGCCCGCGAACGGGTCCCTGCCCGACGACGCCCTGGCCGGCGCGGCCGGGCGCCCGCTCGGCTTCTATCTGCACGTCCCGTTCTGCGCCACCCGGTGCGGATACTGCGACTTCAACACCTACACCGCCGGTGAGCTGCGCGGCCCGGACGGCACGCTCGCCTCGCGGGAGACCTACGCCGACACCCTGATCGGCGAGGTCCGGCTGGCCCGCGCGGTGCTCGGGGACGATCCGCGACCGGTCGAGACCGTCTTCGTCGGCGGCGGCACCCCCACCCTGCTGCCCGCCGCCGACCTCGGGCGGATGCTGGCGGCGATCCGGGACGAGTTCGGGCTGGCCGAGGGCGCCGAGGTCACCACCGAGGCCAACCCGGAGTCGGTCGGCCCGGCGTATCTGGAGGCGCTGCGGACCGCCGGGTTCACCCGTGTCTCGTTCGGCATGCAGAGCGCCCGGCGCCATGTGCTGCGGGTGCTCGACCGCACCCACACCCCCGGCCGCCCGGAGGCCTGCGTCCGCGAGGCGCACGCGGCCGGGTTCGAGCACGTCAACCTGGACCTCATCTACGGCACCCCCGGCGAGAGCGACGCGGACTGGCGCGCGTCGCTGGAGGCCGCGATCGGCGCCGGCCCCGACCATGTCTCGGCGTACGCGCTGATCGTCGAGGAGGGCACCGCGCTGGCCCGGCGCATCCGGCGCGGCGAGATACCGATGACGGACGACGACGAGCACGCCGACCGCTATCTGATCGCCGAGGAACTGCTCTCGGCCGCCGGCTACGACTGGTACGAGGTGTCCAACTGGGCCCGCTCGGCACCGGCGCGCTGCCGCCACAACGAGCTGTACTGGCGCGGCGCCGACTGGTGGGGCGCCGGGCCGGGCGCGCACAGCCACGTCGGCGGGGTGCGCTGGTGGAACGTCAAGCACCCGGCCGCCTACGCGCGGGCGCTCGCCGAGGGCCGCTCCCCGGGCGCCGGGCGCGAGGTGCTCTCGGCCGAGGAGCGCCGGGTGGAGCGGATCCTGCTGGAGCTGCGGCTCTCCGCGGGTTGCCCGCGGGAGCTGCTGGCCGGGGCGGGACTGCGAGCCGCGGAGAAGTACGTGGCGGACGGCCTGCTGGAGCGGGAGGCCTTCGACGCCGGCCGGGCGGTGCTGACGCTGCGCGGGCGGCTGCTGGCGGACGCGGTGGTGCGGGACCTGGTGGACTGAGCCGAGGACCGCCGCCTCCCCCGTTCACACTTTCCCCTCAGGAAAGCACTTGCCTGGAGCGCGATGCGGGCATTCACTTTCCTTATAGGAAAGTAGTTCTGTCAAGAAAAGGAGGCTCCGGTGCCCGAGCAACCGACTCCCGAGGAAGCCGCCCGCGCCCTGCGCGACGCCGACGAGAACTCCCGACGCGCCCTCGGCCTGATGGTCGCGCCGCGCTGGGTCCATGCCCTCTTCGGTGTCCTGATCTGCGCGGACCTGGCGTCCCTGGACTTCGCCGGCCCGGGCGTCAGCGCCGCCGTCGGCCTGGTCTGCCCGCTGCTGCTGGTGATCTACGCGGTGCTGAGCCGCACCCGGCGCGGTTCGCTCGTGGTCGGCCAGTCCATTCCGCGGCGGGCGGTGTCGCGGCGGTTCGCACTCGTCGGGCGCACGCTGATCATCGCGGTCATGGCGGCCGGCCTGGTGGCCGCGCTGTCCGGAACCCACCTGCACCTGCGCCTTCCGTACTGGCACACGCTCCTGGGCGCGGTCCTCGGACTCACGCTGGCCGTCTTCGGCCCCAGCCTGAGCAGGGCGCTGCTGACCTCCGCCACCGCACACCTGCGACACCCCGGTCTGCCCGATGGCCCGCGCTGACCTCGACCCCCTGCTGCTCGACCCGACCCGGCTGGCCATCGTCTCGCTGCTCTCCGCGACCCGGTGGGCCGAGTTCGGCTGGGTGCGCGACCAGGCCGGCCTGTCCGACTCGGCGCTGTCCAAGCAGGTCGGCACGCTGGCCCGGCAGGGGTACGTCGAGACGGACAAGGGCTACGTGGGAAAACGCCCCCGGACCTGGCTGAACCTCAGCGATGCCGGCCACGCCGCGCTGGAGGGCCATCTGGCGGCGCTGCAGGGCATCGCCGACTCCGCGCGCCGGGCGGGCCGGGAGCACCGGGCGCGCACCGGCCCGGAGTCCGGGGGCATGGCCGCCGGCCCCGCCCCCGGGTAGTCCTCAGGCCCGTACCAGCGGCGAGCGGTCCAGGACGATGATCCCGGTCACCGCGAGCAGCGCGCCCGCCATCTGGACGGCCAGCGTCGCGATGGACGAGGCCAGCCGCTCGTGGAAGACGGCCGAGCCGATCAGGACGCTGCCGATCGGCTCCAGGGTGTCGATCAGCGGCAGGCTGACCGCCAGCGAGCCGGCCTGGAACGAACTCTGCGCCAGCAGCAGCCCCAGGCAGCCGACCACCACGACCCCGTAGGGCTCCCAGTGCCCCAGCAGGGCCAGGCCGTGGCCGCGGAAGAGGTCGGCCGAGCTCTTGGTCAGGGCGTCCAGCAGCGCGAAGAGGACTCCGGCGGCCGCCGCGTAGAAGCCGGTCCGGGCGGTGCCCCGGGTCCGGAGCCCGGCCGGGACCAGCACGGACACCGCGGCGGCGACCGCCAGCAGCAGCGGCAGCCAGTCCCGGGTGGGCGGGGCGGTGTTGCCGGAGTCCGTGGGCAGGACGGCGAGGAACGCCGCCACCCCCATCGCGGTGCAGCCGGCCCCGGTCATCTCCACGGCGGTGAGCCGGGCACCGCGCCGCCAGGCGATGAGCGGCAGCGCGAAGACGAGGTCCGTGGAGGCCAGCGGCTGGACGAGCACCAGCGGGCCGAAGGCGAGCGCGACGCCCTGGACCACGTAGGAGAAGGCCGACATGAACACCCCGGCCAGCCACATCGGCCGGTGGGCCAGCCGGAGCACCAGCCGCGGCCGCAGCGACTCCGCCTCGGGCGCCTCGGCGGCCGCCGCCTGCTGCAGCACGGCCGCCACGGCGAAGCAGCAGGCGGCGGAGAGCGCGGCCAGCACCGCGATGCCGGTGGCCATGGAGGTAAGCATGCGGTCCGGTGACCGCGCCCCGGACGCAACGCGCGGGCGGTCACCGGCACGGAGCAGCGGCCCAGGCGG
>JBEHXI010000063.1:0-30669 GCA_048498775.1 Actinomycetota bacterium
GTCAGGGTCGACTTCGGGGTGCGTGAACCGCACGGGCTTGCCCAGCGACCGGGCGTAGGCGATTTCGGCTCGGGTGCTGTCTCCGATGTAGTCGCCGACCACGAGCACCTCATCGGCGAGCCGGATCTTCGCCCGGTGCAGATCGTCGAGTCGAACCTTCAGCGCCTCAGCCTCGACAGGATCGGACCAAAGTTCGTTCGGCGACTTCATGTCACAGCCCGGTTTGACGACAATCTTTCCGGCTTTGGTCTCCCGCAGATCAGCCTCGGTCATCTCGGTCATGAAGCGGGTGGAGCCGCAGATCACGACGATACGCGGGAGGCTCAACAGCTTCTTCGCGTCGGCGAGCTTCTCCTCGGGGGTCAGCAGTTGCGGGTATGACACTGGTTCCTCCTGGCGGTGTGGTCCAAGGGGTGCCTGCGGAGACGAGAACGAGGGTGTCCAAGATCGTTTTGTGACGAACGACGTGGACACCCTCGCGACAGCACTCTATGCGACGACCGACGACATGCTGAAGGAGCATCCCGACCTGGCGCCGTGGCGCCCGCCGGTCGGCATTACGCCCCGCCTGAGCGATGCCGAACCGGTCACCCTTGCCACGATGCAGGCCATACTCGGCTACACCTCCGAGGCCAAATGGCTCCGCCATGCCCGTGCCCACCTGCGCCACCTCTTCCCCTACCTGCCCCAGCAGCCCGGCTACAACAAGCGGCTGCGCAAGGCCGCCGGTCTGATGTGAAGCGTCAACCGGATCCTGGCCACCACCACCTCGGTGTGGAGCGACGACGTATGGGTTTCGCGGGAGCGGCCGCTTCGAACTGCCCGAGCATGGAGCCCAGTTGCTGCGGCCTGCCCGTAAAGGTGAACGGGAACGGCCTGGCGCAGCCCTGTTCAAGCTGCTGCGACAGGTCATCGAATCGATCAACGAGACCTTCAAGGGACAGCTTGACCTCGAACGGCACCGAGGGCGCACACCCGGAGGTGTCATAGCCCGCGTCATGCAACGCATCCTCGCGCTGACCGCCGCGGTCTGGCACAACGACGCCACCGGACAAACCGTCCTACGCTCACTGATCGCCTACGATCACTGACCCCTTGGATTGGATCATCTAGGACGCACCGTCGCCGGCGGCCTCGCCGCAGCGCGGCTCGATCCGGTCGACCACCTGCTCGCTCCATGCCCGGATGACCGCCGCCTGCTCGGGAGTGAGCGGACCGAGGAAGTGGCGGCGGATGTTGTCGGCATGCACGAGGATGGCGCTTTCGACGGCGCGGCGGCCTTCCGCGGTCAGCCCGATCCCCGCGCGGCGGCCATCGGTCCCGTACTGGGTGCGCTTCACGAAGCCGCGTTTTTCCATGCGTGTCAGCTGGTGCGAGACGCGGCTCTTGTCCCAGTCGAGGGACTCGGCGAGTTCGCCGACGCGCATCTCGCGGCCGGAGCCCCGCCACAGCGTCACCAACACGCTGAACTCGGCTTTCGAGATACCGCTGTCACGCTGCAGACCACGCTCCAGTTCCCTGGCGAGCAGGCGCTGCGCGCGCATCCAGGTGTCCCAGAGTTCCCACTCCTCGGGTTCCAGCGTACGAGTCTCCGCCATGCCGTAGAGGATAGTCGGACCAGGGAAGTTGTCACCTCAACTCCCATCACCTTAGAGTTGACGTGACAACTCCATCGAAGGGGGAGCCATGGCACTCCGAATCGGCGTCATCCTCGGCAGCACACGACCCGGACGCCGGGGCGACCGGATCGCCTCCTGGCTGCTCGAAGCGGCACGCGCCCACGGCGGCGCCGACTACGAGCTGATCGACCTCGCCGACCACCGCCTCGGCAACCTCGACGAGGGCGGCAATCCGAACCTTCGGCAGTATCAACACGCCCACACCCGCGACTGGTCGGCGCTGATCGACGGCTTCGATGGCTTCGTCTTCCTCGTCCCGGAGTACAACCACTCGTTCCCCGGCGCACTCAAGAACGCGCTCGACTACGTCTACCGGGAGTGGAACGACAAGGCCGCCGGCATCGTCAGCTACGGAGGCTGGGCCGCCGGGGTCCGGGCCGCCGAAGCGCTGCGGCTCGTTCTCGCCGAACTCCAGGTGGCCACGGTCCGCGCCCAGCCCGCCGTCCCGCTGATCCCCACGTTCTCCACCGGCGCCTTCGTGCCTCAGGAGGGTCTCGACACCGCGGTCCGCACCATGCTCGACCAGGTGATCGCCTGGTCCGGCGCGTTGCGTGGGGTGCGCGAGGCCAGGGTGCGGACGACCTTGGTCGCCTCAGGGGTGGAGTGGTGGGAGGGAGGCGGTTTTGTTCGACCCCGCCTCCCGGGCCGCCGGCCGCCAACCGGTTCGCCCGGCACGGCTCTTGACACCTCGATTGGTCTGGACCACCGTGTCACTACCGTCTTGTCACCCTCCCCCGCGCGAGCGCGGCCCCCACAGGAGGAAACATGTCAGGTTCAGGTCAGCGTGCCCCCTCGCCAAGCCGACGCAGACCCCACGGGTACCTCGCGGCCCTCGCCGCAGCCGGGCTGGCCAGCGCGGTACTGGGCGCCGGGATGTCGGTGGGCACCGCCGGCACCGCGCTCGCCGCCGACACCAACCTGGTCGCCGACTCCGGATTCGAATCCGGTCTGGCCGGCTGGAACTGCACCTCCGGAAGCGGCACCACCGTCAACAACCCCGTGCACAGCGGAAGTTCCGCGCTCCAGGCGACCCCCACCGCCTCGGACGACGCCCAGTGCTCCCAGGTGGTCAGCGTCCAGCCCAACTCCTCCTACACCCTCAGCGCCTGGGTGCGGGGCAGTTACGTCTACCTCGGCGCCACCGGCACCGGCACCACCGATCCGTCCACCTGGACACCGTCCGCCGACACCTACCAGCAGCTGACCACGAGCTTCACCACCGGCGCGAACACCACCTCGGTCACGGTCTACCTGCACGGCTGGTACGCCCAGCCCGCCTACGACGCCGACGACGTGAGCCTGACCGGCCCGGCAGGCGGCGGCACCCCGACCCCCACGCCGACGCCCACCCCGACCCCGACGCCCACCCCCGCGCCGACCGGCACCGGCGTCCCCCGGCACGCCCTCACCGGCTACTGGCAGGACTTCTGCAACGGCGCCACGGTCCAGAAACTCACCGACGTACCCAGCCAGTACGACATCATCGCCGTCGCCTTCGCCAACGCCACAAGCACCCCCGGCGCCGTCGACTTCGGCCTGGACTCCTGCCTGAACTACTCCGCCGCCCAGTTCACCGCGGACATCAGGACCGAGCAGGCCGCCGGCCGGAAGGTGGTCATCTCCGTCGGCGGGCAGAACGGCACGATCTCCGTCAACGACGACACCTCGGCCACCAACTTCGCCGACAGCGTCTACTCGCTGATGCAGACCTACGGCTTCGACGGCGTCGACATCGACCTGGAGAACGGTCTCAACCCCACCTACATGTCCAAGGCGCTGCGCGCGCTGTCCGCCAAGGCGGGCAGCGGCCTGGTGATCACGATGGCGCCGCAGACCATCGACATGCAGTCCACCTCCAGCGACTACTTCGCCACCGCGCTGGACATCAAGGACATCCTCACCGTCGTCAACACCCAGTACTACAACTCCGGAACGATGAACGGGTGCGACGGCAAGGTCTACGCCGAGGGCAGCGAGGACTTCCTCACCGCACTGGCCTGCATCCAGTTGCAGGGCGGACTCGACCCCTCACAGGTCGGGCTCGGCCTGCCCGCCTCCACCAGCGCCGCGGGCAGCGGATACGTCTCCCCGGCCGTCGTCGACAACGCCCTGGACTGCCTGACCCGCGGCACCAACTGCGGCTCGTTCAAGCCGTCCGCCACCTATCCGGCACTGCGCGGCGCCATGACCTGGTCGACCAACTGGGACGCCGCGAACGGCAACTCCTTCGCCACCACCGTCGGCGGCCACGTGCACGCCCTGCCGTAGCCACCGGTGAGAGCGCGGGACGACCGGACCGTACGGTGCGCCGCCGTACGGTCCGGCCGGTGCCGGGAGGCGGGCCCGGCCCGCACCCGCCCCGGGAACGCGTCAGGACAGGTGCGCGGCCAGCTCGGTGACGACGTCGTCGAACGCGCCGAGCATCAGCGACAGATGGCCCTCGGCCGGATCCAGATGGACGGTGGCACCGGGGACCCGGTCCGCGAGCCACCGGCCGTGGGCATAGGGCACCATGCGGTCCTCCGCGCCCTGCCAGACGGAGACCGGGGTCCGGATGGCGCCCAGGCCGAAGCCCCAGTCGCGGACGAAGGCCAGGTCGTCGTCGCGCCAGCCGGCGATGCCGGCGGACACCGACGCCCGGAACAGCGCCGCGGTGTACTCGGCGAACTCGTCGGTCAGTGCCCCGCGGTCCACGTCGGACACCAGATCGCCCAGCGCCGCGGCGATCCGGTCGGCCCGCACCTCGGCCAGGCCCGGGAGCTGCGCGTCCAGGAAGGCGGTCAGCGGACCCTCGCCGGCCACGGCCGCCGCGAACTCCTCGATGTTCTCCGCGCCCATGCCGGCCGGCCAGTCCAGGCCCTCGGCACCGTACGGGGCGACGCCGGCCACCGTGGCGGCGGCCACGCACCGGCCGGGCAGCAGCGCCGCGCAGGCCAGGGCGTGCGGACCGCCGCCGGACCAGCCGACGGTCAGGAACCGGTCGGCCCCCAACTCGTCCAGGAGCGCGGCCACATCGGCGGCCACCGCCGCGACCGTGCGGCCCGGCCGCGGCGTCGAACCGGCGTACCCGGGCCTGCTGTGGACCACGATCCGCAGGCCGTGGCGTTCTGCGGCCTCGACCATCGGCGCGAAGAGCAACGCCGCGGACGGTGTGCCGTTGTGCAGGATCAGGGGTGTCCCGTCCGCGGGACCGGCCACCAGGTATTCCAGGGTCCGGCCGTCGGCGAGGTGAAGGTTCGGCATGGGGAGACGGTACGGCAGCGCGGCGCGGCCGGAGCGATAACCGCTGGTGCCGCGGCCCCCGATCCGGGATGCTGACCGGCGTGATCACACCTGACACCAAGGACTGGACCTGGGTGCTCGAGCGCGTCTGCCCCGAGTGCGGCTTCGACGCGCGCACCGTCGATCCCCGCGATGTCGCCGGCCTGCTGCGGGAGAACGCCGGGAGCTGGCGGGTCGTGCTCGCCGCCGACCCGGCCGCACTGCGCACCCGGCCGCGGCCGGACGCCTGGTCCCCGCTGGAGTACGCCTGCCACGTACGGGACACCATCGGCGTCTACCACGAGCGGCTGCGGCTGATGCTGACCCAGGACGGCCCGCACTACCCCAACTGGGACCAGGACGCGACGGCCGTCGAGGAGGACTACGCGGCACAGGACCCCGGACGGGTCTCCGCCGAACTGGCCGCCGCCGCAGCACAGTTGGCCGACGCCTTCGAGACCGTCGAGGGCGGCCAGTGGCAGCGGACCGGCTTCCGTAGCGACGGCGCGGCCTTCACCATCGACACCTTCGCCCGGTACTTCATCCACGATCCCGTCCACCATCTCCACGACGTGGGCCCGGAGTTCGCGGCGGGCGAGCCGGCGTAGCGCCAGTCCTCGGCCGCGACCGACGGCCGGGACCGTGACACATCACCGGGCCCCGGCGCACGTGCGGGAACCACACGGCCACCATGTCATCACTGTGGCGAACCGGGGTCCGGCCGGCCGCTCACGGTACCGGTCGCGCTGATCGACGGGGGATTCGGTGGGGCTAGCACGGCCCCGGCGCCGCATCGCCCCGGTGGTGCCCGCCGGGTGATGTGGTGTCATGGGGCAGCCACGTCGGAGGGGGTCGGCCGGGGAGCGGTCGCCGCCCGATCGTGCGGCTGGGGCTGCCTACCTGGGGGGAGACGGACGTCCGGTGAGCCGGTTCGAGCAGTGGGACATCGTGACCGGGATCGGCCTGACCGCACTGAGCGTCGCGGCGGGGCGGGCCCTGGAGACACAGCGCCCTGACAGCCTCATGTCGGACCCGTATGCCGACGCCTTCGTCGCGGCGGCCGGTCCCGGAGTGCCGGTGCCGCGGCGCCCGGAGGACCTGCGGGAGATGGAAGCCCGGTTCGGCGCGGACAGCCTGTGGACATCGTTGTCGGGATATGTCGGCCTGCGGTCGCGCTTCTTCGACGACTACTTCGCCGAGGCGATCTCCGCCGGGGTCACGCAGGTGGTGCTGCTCGCCGCGGGGCTGGACACCAGGGCGTTCCGTCTCGACTGGCCTGACGGCTGCGACCTGTTCGAGATCGACCAGTCCAAGGTGCTGGAGTTCAAGGACGCCGTACTCGCCGATCGCGGCGCCGGGCCGCGATGCGACCGGCGGGCCGTCGCGGTGGACCTCAGGGAGGACTGGCCCGCGGCGCTGCTCGCCGCCGGATTCCGGCCGGAGCGCCCGACCGCGTGGCTCGCCGAGGGGCTTCTCCCGTACCTGCCCGCCGGCGTGGAGCGGCAGTTGTTCGACCGGATCGGGGAGCTCTCCGCACCGGGCAGCCGGCTGGCGGTCGAGCACCTCGAAGAGCAGGCCAAGCCGGCCCCCGACAGCGGGATGGTCCAGCAGGGCAAGGCCACCTTGGGCCTGGACATCGCGGGCATGTGGCACACCGAGGGCAAGGAGGACCCGGTGCGCAGGCTCACCCGCGACGGCTGGACGGTAGGGGTGACCCTGGCGAGCCAGGCCGCCGACGCGCACCAGCGCAAACTGGTCGGGGCCATGGGGGACGCCGCCGACCATCTGGCCTTCCTCGCCGCTCACCGCTGACGTCGCCGCGCTCCGCATCGCCCCGCGGGCCGCTGTGAGGGCAGCGCAAAAAGGAAAGATCACTTAGCTTTTTCCCGCCCGGGTGCACGGGTGCCGGGCAACCCGCCTGCCCGGCTGCCCGGCTGCCGGGCGCCGCCGCCCGGACCGGTTCGAAGCCCTGCGCCGCCGGCGTCCTGCGCGTCCCGTCGCGCCCCCGCTCCCTTCGCGTGCCGCGTGCCGCGACCTCTCCGGCGCCCACCCCCGCCTTCCGTGTCGCATCGCACCGCGCCCCAGCCGCAGGCCTGCGGCACGCCACGCCTCCCCACCCCACTGCGCCAACCCATCTGGTCGTAACGCCTTCGTGCCGCGCCACGCCCGGGGACTTGACGACTCACCTGGATAAGGGAAACGATGATTGGCGAAAAGCAAGGAGGGCTTACGGGCATGGTCACTTCGGCACAACGGCAGGCGAAACAGCCGGTCAGCGCGGTCCTCGCCGGACCGTACGGACACCCGTTCCACCCGATCCTCGTCACGGTCCCGATCGGGGCCTGGGTGGCGAGCCTGGTCTTCGACATCGCGGCGCAGGCGGCGGGTGACCCCCGCTTCCTCGCCTACGGCGCGATGTGGCTGATCGCCATCGGTGTGATCGGGGCCCTGGCGGCGGCGGGCGTCGGATTCCTCGACCTGTTCGCCATCGCTCCGGGCACCCGCGCGTTCCGCGTCGGCCTCGTCCACATGACGCTGAACCTGCTGGTGACGGCCTCGTATGCGGGCGACTTCCTGTGGCGGCACATCCAGCCCGCGTCCCACCCCCACGTCGGGGCGGGGATGCTCGCCCTGTCCGCCGTGAACCTCGCCGGTCTCGGTGTGTCCGGATTCCTGGGCGGCAAGCTCGCCTACCACTACGGCGTCCGGGTCGCCGACGAGTCCACACAGGCCGAAGGGTTCGTCCCCCCGCGCTCTTCCCCCGCCGGTCCGCACCAGTGAACCGGCTCCTGACGATCACACCCCCGGGAGAACCCATGAACATCGCCGCACTCGTCACCTGGCTGATCACGGCCTTGGGCGGCTTCTACATGCTCGGCATCTGGATCGCACGCGGCGGAGTGCGCCGGCAGAGCACCGGCGGCAGCCGACTGCCCGCGCCGGCCGTCTTCGGGCACTTCCTGCTGGCGGCGGCCGGGCTGGTGGTGTGGATCGTCTACCTGGTCGCCGACCGGGCGGCCCTGGCCTGGACGGCCTTCGTCCTGCTGGTGCCCGTGGCGCTGCTCGGCTTCGTCATGCTGGCCCGGTGGCTGCCGGTGCGCCGGGCGGCCGGGGAGACGGCGGACGCTCCCGCCGAGCGGCACTTCCCCGTCCCGGTGGTGGTGGCCCATGGGCTGTTCGCCGTGGCGACCGTCGTCCTGGTTCTCCTCGCCGCGCTCGGAGCCGGCGGCAGCTGAGAAGTGGGCCTCACCACATTGACGGGACCAGGCGGCGGCGACCGGACGTGCCGCCGCCCGCGTTCCGGCACGGACCGGCTGTGGCAAGTCATCCGAAAACACGCTCTTTCCGCCTGCGCGGCAGCCGCCTTCCCGTCCCGCCCGGCCGTGGCACCACCACGCTCGCGGGCCACCACGTGAAGGAGCCGAGGAGGCGATGGCTACCATGTGAGCACCGCCTAGCTCGAAAGTTATGCCTGTGACTGTCAACGAGGACTCGTTCACCGACTGGAAGAACCGCGAGGAGCTCGCGGAGTCGATGATCCCGAT
Source organism: Actinomycetota bacterium (assembly GCA_048498775.1). GTDB lineage: Bacteria > Actinomycetota > Actinomycetes > Streptomycetales > Streptomycetaceae > JBEHXI01. The sequence continues at coordinate 8,486 of JBEHXI010000063.1, forward strand.
GATCGGGAAACTGCACCGCGAGCGGGACGTCACAGTCCTGCTGCACAGCCGTTCCCTGGTGAACAAGTCGGTGGTCAGCATCCTGAAAACGCACCGATTCGCCCGCCAGATAGCCGGTGAGGAGCTCTCCGTCACCGAGACGCTGCCGTTCCTGCAGGCTCTCACCACCCTCGACCTGGGCCCGTCCCAGATCGACATCGGCATGCTCGCCGCGACCTACCGGGCCGACGACCGGGGTCTGTCGGTCGAGGAGTTCACCGCCGAGGCCGTCGCCGGGGCCACGGGCGCCAACAAGATCGAGCGCCGTGAGCCGCGCGATGTCGTGCTCTACGGGTTCGGCCGCATCGGCCGTCTCCTCGCCCGCCTGCTCATCGAGAAGTCCGGCTCCGGCAACGGGCTGCGGCTGCGTGCCATCGTCGTCCGCAAGGCCGCCGGCCAGGACATCGTCAAGCGCGCCTCGCTGCTGCGCCGGGACTCCATCCACGGCCAGTTCCAGGGCACCATCACCGTCGACGAGGCGAACAGCACGATCCTCGCCAACGGCAACGCGATCAAGGTGATCTACTCCGACGACCCCACCTCGGTGGACTACACGGCGTACGGCATCAAGAACGCGATCCTCATCGACAACACGGGCAAGTGGCGTGACCGGGAGGGCCTGTCGAAGCACCTGCGCCCCGGCATCGACAAGGTCGTCCTGACCGCCCCGGGCAAGGGCGACGTCCCCAACATCGTGCACGGCGTCAACCACGACATGATCAAGCCCGACGAGCGGATCCTGTCCTGCGCCTCCTGCACCACCAACGCGATCGTCCCGCCGCTGAAGGCCATGGCGGACGAGTACGGTGTCCTGCGCGGCCACGTGGAGACCGTCCACTCGTTCACCAACGACCAGAACCTGCTGGACAACTACCACAAGTCCGACCGTCGCGGCCGTTCCGCGCCGCTCAACATGGTCATCACCGAGACCGGTGCCGCCTCCGCCGTCGCCAAGGCGCTGCCCGACCTCCAGGCGAAGATCACCGGCAGCTCGATCCGCGTCCCGGTGCCGGACGTCTCGATCGCGATCCTCAACCTGCAGCTCGCCCGCGAGACCACCCGTGAGGATGTCCTCGACTACCTCCGCAACGTGTCGCTGACCTCGCCGCTCAAGCGCCAGATCGACTTCATCAGCGCCCCCGACGCGGTCTCGAGCGACTTCATCGGCTCGCGCCACGCCTCGATCGTCGACGCCGGTGCCACCAAGGTCGAGGGCGACAACGCCATCCTCTACCTCTGGTACGACAACGAGTTCGGCTACTCCAGCCAGGTCGTCCGCGTCGTCCAGCACGTCTCCGGGGTGGAGTACCCGACCTACCCGGCCCCCGCGGTCTGAGTCGAAGCGCTGTCCCCCCTTGTTCGCCCATGACAAATGTCATGGGCGAACAAGGGGGGATCTCACTGCCGCCGGACCGCTGCTCCCGGCGACGATGCTGCGTATGGACAAGCAGCTCCTCCCCGCAGACCCGACAGACCTCCACCACCCGCTCAGCCGCCGGGCGTTCCGCACGGTGCGGGCACTGGCCGGCTGCTATCTCCTGCTCAGCGCGCTGACCCTGGTGGCCGTCGTCCTGCTGCGTGCCGACCGGGCCGTGGTGAACCCCGCGGTCTGGGTGCGCGGCACCATCGTCGTCGCCAGCGCCCTGCTGACCAACGCCCTGGCCGCCCGCGCGGCGCGCGGCTCGCGGGGCGCGTACCGCAGGCTGCGCATCCTCTGCGGTGTCATGGTGCTCGCCATCGTGGCGATCATCGCGGTGCCCGGTACGTTCCCGCGGTGGATGAAGATCGAGCAGGCGGCCTGCGGGCTGCTGCTCCTCGGGGTCGTCGCAGTCGCCAACCGCCGGCACGTACGTGCCGTGTTCGCCGCCCGATGAGCCGTCCGAGCAGGCGTCACGGCCCGGTCCGGCGAGCCGGCGCCGGCGCGCCCGGGACGGGCCCGCCGGAGCGCGACCCGCAGCGATGGGCGCGGGGCTGGCGCCGCGCGGTCCTCGCCACCGGGATGCTCATCTATCCGGGGGTGACCGCGCTGGGCGTCGCCCAGTACGCGACCGGCACCACCGCGCTCGCCGGGTGGGCCGTCGTCGCCGTCTTCTGCGTCAGTTACACCCTCGCCGGGGTGTGCTTCGCCTGCGGGCACCGGCACCGTGTGCGGGCGCTGCTCGCGGTGATGTCCGTCCTGTTCGCGGCCGAGCTGCCCATCGCCCGCAGCTACGCCTTCTTCCTGGCTGCCGTGGTGGTCTCCTTCGCGGCCATGGAGCTGCGCCGGCACGCCGCGCTGATCATCGCCGGTGGAGCTCTCACGGCGTTCGTGGTGCCCTGGGCGGTGCGGCCCTGGCAGAGCGGGCCCGGCTGGGTGGAGGCGCTCATGATCGTCTTCACGGGTCTGACGGTGTTCGGATTCTCCGAGATCGCCGTGGCCAACCGGGCCCTGCTGGAGGCACGTGCCGAGGTCGCGCGCCTGGCCTCGGAGGCCGAACGGGCCCGCATCGCACGCGACCTGCACGATCTGCTCGGACACTCCCTGACCGTCATCACCGTCAAGAGCGGGCTGGCCCGCCGCCTCGCCGAGAGCGGATCGCCGCGTGCGGTGGAGGAGATCACCGCGGTCGAGAGTCTGTCCCGGCAGGTGCTCGCCGAGGTGCGGGCCGCTGTGTCCGGTTACCGCGAGGTGACTCTGGCGGGGGAACTCGCCCGGGCCGGGGAGGTGCTGCGGGCGGCGGGTGTCGAGGCGGTCCTGCCCGCGGCCACCGACGGGGTGGACCGCGCCCATCAGGAGTTGTTCGGCTGGGTGGTGCGGGAGGGCATCACCAACGTGGTGCGGCATGCGCGCGCCACCCGGTGTTCGGTTGTGGTGTCATCGGCGGGTGTGGAGATCCGCGATGACGGCGTAGGCGTCCCGGCCCCGGCGGGCCACGGTCTGACCGGCCTGCGCGAGCGGGTCGCCGCGGCCGGCGGGACGGTGCAGGCGGGCCCGGTCGAGCCGCGCGGCTGGCGGCTTCGTGTCACGCTCGGCGGGCCGGGACGGCCGGAATCCGGTGCGGCGACGAAGGGGGGCCGGTATGACGATCAGGCTGCTGCTGGCGGATGACCAGGATCTGATCCGCGGTGCGCTGACCGCGCTGCTCGAACTGGAAGAGGACTTCGAGGTCGTCGCCTGCGTGGGCCGCGGCGACGAGGTCGTCGCGGCCGCCCGCGCCCACCGGCCGGACGTGGCGCTGCTCGACATCGAGATGCCGGGACTCGACGGCCTCGCCGCGGCCTCCGCCCTGGCGGCACAGGTGCCCGGGTGCCGTGTCGTGATGCTCACGACGTTCGGCCGCACCGGCTATCTGCGGCGGGCGATGGTGGCCGGCGCGGTCGGCTTCGTCGTCAAGGACGCCCCGCCCGAGGCCCTGGTGGACGCCATCCGCCGCGTCATGCGAGGCGACCGGGTCATCGATCCCGATCTCGCGGCGGCGACCCTGGCGGCGGGGGAGTCCCCACTGACCACGCGGGAACGCGATGTGCTGAACGCGGCCCGCTCCGGGGCCGGCGTCGCCGCGATCGCCGGCCACCTGTGCCTCTCGGAGGGGACGGTGCGCAACTACCTGTCGGCCGCGATCGCGAAGACGGGCGCGCGCAACCGGATGGAGGCGGTGCGCCTGGCCGACGAGAAGGGCTGGCTGTAGGCGCCCGCGCCGGGCCCGGAAGGCGGTGTCGTCAGGCGGCGTCCACCGCGGGCCGCAGGACGTCCTCGCACCACTGCCGGAAGGTGGTGGGGGTCTCGATCGCGTGCCGCGGGGTGCGGACGACCCCTTGGTCCAGGCCGTTCTCCTTGGCGACCAGCATCTCCAGCATGCCCTGCACCATGGCGTCGGACAGGCCCATGCCGGCGAATCGGTCGGTGAACTCCTCCCGGGAGATGTGCCGGTACCGCACCGGCGTTCCGAGCACCTCGGAGACGACGGCGGCCATCTCGTTCGCGGACAGGTCCTCGGGCCCGAGCACCGGGACCTCCTCCTGCCCGCTCCAGGCGGTGTCGAGCAGCAGACGGGCGGCGACGGCGGCGATGTCGCGGGTGGCGACGGTGGGCAGCGCGAGGTCGGGGGAGAGGGCGTCGGCGATCACCCCCTGGTCCTTGATCGACCGGAGCTGCCGCAGCACGTTGTCCATGAAGGAGGGGCAGGCCAGGGCGCGGAATGCCACGCCGGTGCCGGCGATGAGGTCGTCCATGGCCAGCGCGCCGGTCACATACCCGGCCCGGCCGGCGTGGGCGGTGGTGCGGCCCAGGGCGCTGACGCCCACGACCCGCTTGACGCCCTGAGCGCGTATCGCCTCGGCCGCGGGGCGCGTGAACCCGGCAAAGGCCTCCTCTACGCTGGCGGCGTGGAGATCGGTCGGCAGCAGCCAGAACACCGCGTCGGCGCCGTCGAAGGCGCGGGTGACGGTCCGCGGATCGCCGTGCGAACCCTGGACGACCTCCACGCGGTCGCGGACGTGGGCGGGCAGCCGGGCAGGGTCGCGCACGACGACGCGGACCGGCTGGTCACCGGCGAGGACATGGTCCAGGACCTGGTGCCCTATCTTTCCGGTGGGGGCGGTGACAACGATCATGGGATGCCTCCGAAGGCGTGAGGTGGAACGCCCGACTAGGTAAACTCCACCGTACCGTTTACTTTTGAGGACGCAAGCCGATGAGCGAAGAAGGCGCACCGCGGGGCCGGGGAAAACAACGGCGCGGCGAGGAACTGCGCCGCCACATCCTGTTCACGGCCAAGGAGGTGTTCCTGGAGACCGGCTACGAGCGGGCGTCGATGGACGCCGTCGCGGCACGCGCCGAGACCTCCAAGCGGTCGCTGTACGCGCACTTCGCGAGCAAGGACCAGCTGTTCACCTCCGTCCTGGAGCTCATCCGCGAGCTGTACCTGGAGAAGCTGAAGACCCCCGACGCGTACGCCGAGGACCGGGCAGAGGCGGTGGCGCTGTTCTGCGGCCGCCTCCTGCACCTGATGCTGTGGGAGCCCCAGGTGCGCACCTCCCGGCTGTGCATCGCCGAAGCCGAACGCCTGCCGGGCAGCTCCAGCGCGTACTTCGACGCCGTCTTCGGCAGCGCTTGTGAACGGCTGGCCGCATACCTGACCGAGCGGTACGACATCACGCGGCCGGACGGCACGGCGCTCGCGGAGAACCTGCTCGGCGGCGCCGTACTGCCCCGGCTGTTCCGCACGCTGCTCGGCGTCGAGGGCGCCATCAAGGACGCGCCCGACGAGACGGCCCTGGCCGAGCACGTCGACCTGGACGCGATCCGCCGACTGGTCTCGGCAGCCCTGCCCTCCTGAGCCGCGCCGCCGATGCTCCGGCTGCGACACTACGGCCATGTCTCTCGCGGAGCTGACGCTCGACCAGTGGCGGTCCTTCCCGCTGCCCACCGCCCGCCGCATCGCCCGGCAGGCCGCCGACCTGGTGGACGGCCGGGTGACCGCCGTCGAGACCGTCGAGCACCTCGGCGCCCCGCTCCACCGGGTCCGCATCGAGCGCGACGGGCAGGAGTTCGCCCTGATACCGGGAGGCCGGGTGGCCGTCGGGTTCGACCTGGACGCCTGGCGGCCGGCTCCCGGGCAGACCGCCGACTACGACGAGAGCCTGGCAGAGGGGTTCGGCTACGGCCCCGATCTGCGCGCCCACCTCGCGCAGGTGCTCAGCCCCCGCCGCGACGCGCACCTGGCGACGATCCTCATGGCCGTGCGGGACGAGAACCTGACCGAGGTGCCCGACGGCATGCCGGCCGTCCTGGCGGCACGCGGCCTGCGGATGCCGAGCCGCGACGAATGGGAGCACGCCTGCGGAGCCGGTGCCGGCACACTGTTCCGCTGGGGAGATCACTGCCCTCTGGACCGCATCCCCTATGGCGACACCACCGGCCCCCACCACCGGCCGAACGCCTTCGGCCTGCGCATCGCCTATGACACCTACCGCATGGAGCTGACCGGCGAGGGGACCGCCGTCCACGGCGGGGACGGCGGTGAGTCGGTGTGCGGCGGCTACGGCACCCTGCTGGCATGGCTGCCCCTGGCGACGGCCAACCACAATCCGGCCACGGCAGAGCTGGTGTACGGCCCGGACGGCGCGGACCTGTGCGAGGAGTACTCCACCCGGCCGGTGCTCACCCTCTGACCCGGGCCCTGGCCCGCACCGCATGCCTCCTCCGGCCGGCGGGCATCAGGCCAGGCTGAGCCGCGCGGCAGCGAGGAAGCCCGCCTTGAACGGCTCCAGACGCTCCGCCAGGCTCTCCTCCCCGCGCTCCTGCCAGACCGCCTGGTTGAGGGCGCGGGCGTAGGCCGTCGCCGGCGCGTGAAGCCCCGGCGCACACAACAGCTCCACGCCCTTCTCGGCGATCCGCAGCCCGTCCATCGCGGGCCTGGCCGTCAGGTACCACTCGTCACCCAGCTCCCACCGCTCCGGCCGCGCGTGCGCCACACCCTCCGCCTCCAGCGCACACCGGATGAACTCCAGCAGGGTCCTGATCTGCTCGGCTCGCCGCTCCTCGGCCAGCGCGGCCGCACGCCTGCGTTCCTCGGCCTGGTCGGCCGCCCGCTGTGTCACCCGTTGGGAGAGATACGTCAGCGCACCACCCACGATCACACCGGCCATGGAGAGCAGGGAAGTCCACCAGTCCTGTGCCATGGCTGATTGCTATCAGCACCGGGCCGTCGGGCGCGCCGAATTCCGCCGGGGAACGGCGGTCCCGGCAGCCCGGAAGCGGCACAGCCGGTGCGCCGGGCCGCGACACCGCGGGGGTGCGGCGCCCCGCCGGCGCACCGGCTGTCCGTCAGGATCCCGGAGCGGGCGGCGGCTCACCCACGGCGCGAAGCCGTGGCCGCGGGGCGGGGAGCGGACTCGTCGTCGGCGTAGGCCTCGTCTGCCTCGTCTGCCTCGTCTGCCTCATCGACGTATCCGTCCTCCTCGCCGTCGAGTTCGTCCTCCGCGAGCCCCTCGTCGGGACGGTCGTCCTCGTCGCCGGGCACCTCGTCGGACGCGGACTCGGCATCGTCGTCGAAGTCCTCCGGCAGGTCCTCGTCGTCGTGCCGGTCGCCGGCCTGCCGCGGGTCTCGCTCTGCGTCGCGCTCCGCCCGGTCCTCGGCGGACTCGTCGTCGTCCATGACCACCTCGCCGTCCCGGATCTCCCCCCGCCAGGCGTCGGTGGCCTCCCCGCGCATCATGATGAACTTGCGGTAGAGCTTGAGGTCCAGGCGTGCCCGGCGGCCCTGTGCCCGCCAGATGTTGCCGGTCTTCTCGAAGAGGCCCTGCGGGAAGTACTCCAGGACCAGCAGGACGCGGGTCAGGTTCTCACCGAGCGGGTGGAACGTCACCACGCCCTTGACGCTGCCCTTGGCACCCTGCGTCGTCCACGCGATCCGCTCGTCGGGTATCTGCTCGGTGACGTTCGCCTTCCAACTGCGCGTGGATTTCGCGACTTTCACAGTCCAGTTACTGGTGGTCTCGTCGCTCTTCTCGACATTGACCACGCCCTTGGCGAAGGTGCTGAACTCCTGGAACTGCGTCCACTGGTCATAGGCCTCCCTGACCGGAACACCGACGTCGATGTCCTCGACGATCGTCACGCTCTTGGACTTGCCGCCACCGCTTTTCCTCCCCTTGCCGAACATTCCCTTGAGCTTGTCCTTCACGGTGTTCTCCAGGTGTGAGGCGCCGGCGACCACAGCGGCGTGCACCGGGGATTTCCCCTCACCGAGGGCCTTGCCGCCCTTCGCCAGGCTGCCGACCAGGCCGCCGGCGCGCTGCCCGGACTCGGCGAGGCTGCCCAGGGACGAACCGAGCCGGTCCCCGAGTCCCGTCAGCGTGTGCTCGGCGCGGGCCTGCAGATAGCGCTGGAGCTCCTCCTTGACGCGGGCCGTCGCGGGATCGCGGGCCACGCTGTCCTTCAGCCTGCCCAGGGTCGAGTCAGGCATCGCGGCCTCCCCGGTCACCGGTCTTCCGGCTGCCGCCGGTGGCCGCCTTCCGGGCACCGCCGGCCTTGCGGGCGCTCTGCGCGGCCGCCGTGCGCGTCCTCCCCGCGCTCGTCCTGCGGGTCTGCGTGGTCCTGCGCCGCGGCGCGCCCTGCTCCTCGGGCGGCCGGTCGTCGTCGGCGTCAGCCTCCTCGTGGGCGTCCGAGGAAGCGTCCTCGGGATCGGTCCCCGGCGTTCCGCCGATCCGGAGCGTGCGCTCGTGCAGTGCGTCGGCGAGGCTGTTGGCTCGTCTGGTCAGTGCCGCCGACGCCGCGGCCGTGGTCGCGTCGACGAGTTGCGTGCGGACGGTCTGGCCGATCTCGCCCAGAACGGGGGAGTCCGTCACCAGCTTGCCGAGCTGCGGGCCGAGGTTCAATTTCCGGCCCGCAACGAACATTCCCAGGCCAATGGCCATTTTGGCCTTTCGGGTGCGGCCGAGGAGATATCCTCCCGCGACCGCCAGGCCGATGGTGGCGTTGTTCGCCATGCGTTTGCACCTCACCCTTCCTGGCTGTCCGGCAGCGCTTGCGCGCTTTCGCCGACGCCTGCCCGGCCGCATCGAACATATGCGCCAGCCGAGTTGTGCTCCGCTGACCGGGAAGCGCAACTCCCTTAATACGCATACGACATGCGTCATTCACGGCACCGGATTCCGGCGCGCGATGCGGGGTGTCCGGCGAGGTCTTCCGTGGACCTCGACGTGGCCGTGGCCGGCGCGGTCAGCCGGCGACCGGTGCGGTGCCCGCCTGCGCGTGGAACGTCCGACGGTAGGCGGTGGGGGAGACTCCCACGATCCGCGCGAAGTGCGCACGCAGGCCGGCCGGCCCGCCGAACCCGCAGGTGGCCGCGATCCAGCCGATCGAGCGGTCGCTGGTCTCCAGGAACTGCTGCGCCTGGCGCACCCGTTGCCGCAGCAGCCACTGCAGCGGCGGCATCCCGAGCGCCTCGGCGAAGCGGCGCTCGACGGTACGCACACTGACGTGCGCCTGAGCGGCCAGGTCGGCGGTGGACAGCGGCAGGTGCAGGTGTGCCTCGGCCCAGTCCAGCAGCCCGGCCAGCCAGTCGTCGCGCGCCGGGGCGGTGCTGGGGCGGCGGTACTGGGCCTGCCCGCCGTCCCGGTGCGGCGGGGTGACCAGGCGCCGGGCCAGTTCGGCGGCGACGGCGGCGCCGTGGTCGACGCGCACGACGTGCAGGCAGGCGTCGATGCCGGCGACCGTCCCCGCCGAAGTGATCACATTGGCGTCCTCCACGTACAGCACCGACGGGTCGACCCGGACGGCCGGATAGCGGCAGCGCAGCTCCTCCGCGTGCAGCCAGTGGGTGGTGGCCCGGCGCCCGTCGAGGACTCCGGCGGCGGCCAGGACGAAGGCGCCGGAACAGATCGACAGGATCCGGATCCCCCGCCGGTACGCCTCCCGGACGATGTCCACCAACTCCTTCGGCGGGTCGTCGTGGACGTTCGTGCAGGCCGGGACGACCAGGGTGTCCGTGGCCCGCGGATCCCACCCCTGAGCGGCGGGGGCGAGGGTGAATCCCGGAGTCAGGCGCACCGGGGCGTCCCCGACCGGGACGGTCGTGAACTCGTACCACGGATCGGCCAGATGCGGCCGGTCGACGCCGAAGACCTGGCAGGGGACGGCCGCTTCGAAGACCGGCATGCCGTCGGTGACGGCCATCACGACGCGATGGGCACGCATGACGCGAATCTAGCGCACCGTGACGCCGCCGGCGGTGGCCTTCGCAGGCACCGCTCGCGAGGATCGACGTGCAGTTCCTACCGCTGGAGGAGAGATGGTGACGGCAATCCACGGCACGCGCGTACCTGCCCGGCCGGTGGTCGCGGTGTTCGGTGCCTACGGGCACACCGCCCGGTTCGTGACGGCGGAGGTGGTCCGGCGCGGGTGGACGCCGGTGCTGTCCGGACGGGACGAGGCGAAGCTGCGGGCGGCGGCCGCGGCCCACCCCGGTGTGGAGGCCAGGATCGCCACGGTCGACATCCCCGGATCGCTCGACCGCGCGATCGCCGGAACGGACGCGGTGATCAACTGCGCCGGGCCGTTCGCCGAGACCGCCCCGCCCCTGATCGAGGCCGCGCTGCGCGCGGGGATCCCCTACCTGGACGTCACCGGCGAGGGCCTGGTCGCGATGAGCACCTTCGACACCTACCGGGACGACCCGCGGGTGAAGGAGGCGGGCATCGTGGTGGCGCCGGTGATGGCGTTCTACGGCGCGCTCGGCGACCTGCTCGCCACCGCCGCGATGGGCGACTGGCCGGCCGCCGACGAGATCACGGTCGCGGTGGCCCTGGACAGCTGGCACCCGACCCGGGGAACCCTGCTGGCCGGCCGGCGCCGGGCCGGGCGGCGGGTCGTCTTCCGCGACCACCGGTTGCAGGTTCTCCCCGGCGACACCCCGCCGCCCCACGGCAGATGGACCTTCTCCGCACCGTTCGGACCGCAGGACGTCGTCGGGGAGTTCTCCACCACCGACGTGATCACCATCTCCCGCCACCTGCCCACCGCACGGATCGACACCTACCTGAACACCGCCCCGCTGGCGGACCTCGGCGACCCGCACACCGAAGGCCCGCGGGCGGCCGACGCCGACGGCCGGTCGGACCAGGTCTTCCTCGTCGAGGTCGTCGTCCGCCGCGGACAGCGGCAGCGGCGCGCGGCGGCCCGCGGCCGCGACATCTACGCCATCACCGCACCCATCGTCGTGGAGGCCGCCGAACGGATCCTGACCGGCCGCACCCGGGCCACCGGCGTCATCACCGCCGGGGAGGGTTTCGACGCCGAGGACTTCCTGCGCGCCCTCCCCCTGGACGACGTCTCATGGGACGCCGGATGACATACCGGATGACACACGGCCCGGCGTCCCGCTGTGAGGCGGCGCCGAGCCGTGACGGTCATCCGGCGCGTCCCAGCCGGCTGCGCACCGCGACACCGGCGCAGGCGATCACGGCGATGCCGCCGAGGACGGTGGGCCAGGTGACGCGCTCGCGCAGGAGCAGCGCGGCCCAGCAGATGTTCAACACCGGCTGAACCAGCTGCACCTGGCTGACCTGGGCCATCGGGCCGGCCGCGAGCCCGCGGTACCAGGCGAAGAAACCGAGGAACATGCTCACCACCCCGAGATAGGCGAACGCGGCCCACTCCACCGGGCCGCCGGCCGGCCGGTGCTGCGAGAACGCGACGCCCGTGAGCACGGTCATCAACGGCGCGGAGAGCACCAGCGCCCAGGAGATGGTCTGCCAGGCCCCGAGTTCCCGGGCCAGGAGCCCGCCTTCGGCGTATCCGGTCCCGGCCGCGATCACGGCACCGAGCAGCAGCACGTCGGACCAGTGCGGCCCACTGAATCCGTCACCCTGCAGCGACGCGAACACCACGGCGGCGATCGCACCGGCGGCCGCCATGGCCCAGAACATCACCGGGGGCCGTTCATGCCCGCGGAGGACGGCCAGCACCGCGGTCGCGGCCGGCAACAGGGCGATCACCACGGCCGCGTGGCCGGCCGACGCGGTGGTCAGCGCGAACGAGGTCAGCACGGGAAAGCCGATCACGACACCACCGGAGACGACCGCCAGACGCACCCACTGAACGCCCCGCGGCCGGCGCTGCCTGGTGAGCGCCAGCGCGGCACCGGCCAGCAGGGCGGCTATCACCGCACGGCCGCAGCTGACGAACAGCGGCGACATCGCACCGCCCGCCACGACCACCCGTGTGAAGGGCACCGTGAACGAGAACGCCGTGACCCCGAGCAACCCCCACCACAGACCGGCCCGGGAAGCCGATAGCACCGATGCTCGATCGACAGTAGCGCTACTATTGATTTCCATGCACGACGATAGCAGCTCGCGGATCGTCACCGGGCTCCGCGCATGGATCGCCACCGCCGCGCCCGGTGCGCGACTCCCCTCCACCCGGACCCTGGTCGCCCGCTACGCGGCGAGCCCGGTCACCGTGCAGAAGGCGCTGCGGACCCTGGCCGCGCAGGGACTGGTGGAGAGCCGCCCGGGGGTGGGGACCTTCGTCCGCGCGATCCGCGTGGCCCGCCCCAACGACTACGGCTGGCAGACCGCGGCGCTGGGCTCGCCGCGCCACCGCACGCCGCAGCTGTCCGCCGCGTTGCGGACCGTCCCGAACGACATGATCGCGCTGCACTCCGGCTACCCCGACCGGGAACTGCTGCCCGAGCGACTGCTCCGGGCCGCGTTCACCCGCTCGGCCCGCGGTGACGCCGCCGTCAGCCGTCCACCGTCCGCCGGACTGCCGGAGCTGCAGGCATGGTTCGCCGCGGAGCTCGGAGCCGCGATGCCGGTCGCGGTCACGCCCCCGGCGTCCAGCGACGTCGTGGTCTTTCCCGGCAGCCAGAGCGGGCTGAGCACCGCCTTCCGGGCCCTGGTCGGCCCGGGCCGGCCCCTGCTGGTGGAATCACCGACCTACTGGGGGGCGATCCTGGCCGCCGCGCAGACCGGCGTGCGCGTCGTCCCCGTCCCCAGCGGCCCACACGGCCCCGACCCGGACGAGCTCGCGCGAGCCTTCGAGCAGACCGGCGCACGCGCCTTCTACGCGCAGCCCAACTTCGCCAACCCCACCGGCGCCCGGTGGTCACCCGGCCTGACCGGCCTGGTCCTCGACGCCGTCCGCACGCACGGCGCCTTCCTGATCGAGGACGACTGGGCGCACGACTTCGGCATCGACGCGGACCCGGTACCGGTCGCCGCCCGCGACGACAGCGGACACGTCGTCTACCTTCGCTCCCTGACCAAGAGCGTCTCCCCGGCGGTCCGCATCGCCGGGATCATCGCCCGCGGCGCGGCCCGCGAACGCATCCTCGCCGACGCCCAGGCCGAGTCCATGTACGTCAGCGGCATCCTCCAGACCGTCGCGCTCGACGTCGTCACCCAGCCCGCCTGGCGCACCCACCTGCGGGGCCTGCGCCACCAGCTCGCCGCCCGCCGCGACCTGCTCGCCGGGGCGCTGCGCGAGCACGCGCCGACCGTCCGCCTGGAGGCGGTACCGCAGGGCGGGCTGAACCTGTGGCTTCGCCTGCCGGACGCCACCGACCTGGCACGTCTCGTCGGGGACTGCCAGAGCGCCGGAGTCGTCGTCGCCCCCGGCGACGAGTGGTTCCCCGCCGAGCCGACCGGGCCGTATCTACGGCTCAACTACTCCGGGCCCAACCCCGGCGCGTTCCCCGACGCCGCACGCGCCATCGGGCAGGCACTGGCACGGCAGCAGGCGCGGTAGCCCGCCGGATGTGCGGTCGCGATCGGCCCGGCGGGTATCGTGTGGGGACCCCGACAGCCGTCCGCACCGGAGGGACCTTGTGAGTGTGCAGCTTGGCGGCTCGCACGAACCGCTGATTCCGATGCCCGAGCTCACCCCCGACGCGTTGCGCGCCGCTGTCGCCCGGATCGCTCCCAGCAGGATTCCGGCCCTCACCCAGCACCTGTTCGAGGCCACCACCAACGCGCAGCAGACCCAGAGCCTGGCTCCGCTGAGGGCGTTCGTCCATTCGTGGGCGGTGTTCGTCGCGACCCAGCGGTACCCCGAACGCGCCGCACGTCTGCGAGAGCTGGAACGGATCGTGGACGCGGGCGAACAGGATCCGACCGAGGCGATCGCCGAGATCCGCCGCATCCGGGCGGCGGCCGAGGCCGAGGCCGGTCTGTGAGCGACTGGACCTGGGAGTACGACCCGACCGAAGAACACGTGGCCGGGAACCTGCCGCCCGGTGTCGTGGCCGAGGTGGAGCGGCTGGCCACCGAGCTTGCCACGCTGGGAGGCGACGCGGCGAACGTCGGCAGACCCGTGGATCGCCAGGGCGGGCTGCGGGAGTTCGACATCCTCAGCGGGCGCGGCTTCATCAGCTTCCTCGCCGTGCCACGCCACCGCCGCATCTACCTCTGCAACATCACCTGGTACGGCTGACGACTCCCGGCGGCGCGGCAGCGGTCAGTGACCGCCGCTCGGGCGGTCGCACCCGGGATGGTCGGGGTAGCCGGAGAAGGCGTCGGCCTGGACGGCGTCGCGGTTCATCGTGCCCTCGACGCAGATCGGGTAGGTGCCGATGAGGAAGTCGACCCCGGTGGGGCCGTTCTGGTAGGACTGCACCTTCCCGGCCGGATAGCCAAGACGGGTGAGTGCGCCGCGGGTGCTCTCCGGAGCGAAGTCACCACGCCTGCGCAGCGGTTCGAGGGCGTCCTCCACGCGCCGGACGGCCGCGAGCCCGTCGCAGCGGCTCTGACCGTGGAGCGGGAAGGGAACCATGAAGCCGTGGTTCTCGGCGTAGTGGTCGGTGGGCGGCACGGCCGGGTCCGAGGCCGCCGCGGTCACCGGCGGCGCCGGTACGGAACTCTCCCCGGGGCACGGGAAGTCCACCGGCGCGCTCGGTGCCGCGACCGCCGTCCGCGAGGGAACGCCCGCCCCGGCGTCGTCCCCGACGTGACGCGTTCCGCACCCCGCCGCCAGCAAGGCCAGTAACGCCGCCGGCACCATCCCGAGCCGGACGCCCGCCATTCTGATCACCCTCATGGCCTGATTCTCGGCTCTCGACGGTCCTCGCATCCGGTGAACCGGCGTATCGGCGGAACCGGGACGCGCCACCTCACGCGACGGCCTGACCGCGTGGGCGGCAGACCAGGCCGGGCGGCCTGAAGAGGATCGCGCACGGCGCGGCCTTGGGCGTCAGCCCGCGTCCCAGAGCTGCCCGAGGGCCCGGAGTTCCTCGCCGTACTCGACGCGCTCCACCCAGGCCGCCGGCCAGGCGCCGGCGCCCAGGTGCGCACCGGCGAAGGCACCTGTCAGGCAGGCGATCGAGTCGGAATCCCCGCTGGTGCAGGCCGCCCGGCGCAGCGCGGTGACCGGTTCATCCGGGAAGAGCAGAAAACACAGCAACGCCGTGGCCATGGCTTCCTCGGCGACCCACCCGGCTCCGGTGGCCAGGCACGGGTCGGCCTCCGGGGCCGGGTCGCGCAGGGCGGCGTCAAGCCGGTCGAGGGCGGCCAGGCACTCGTCCCAGCCACGCCGGATGAACGCGGCCGCGCCGTGATCCTGCGTGAACTGCCACAGGTCGCCCAGCCACCGCTCGTGGTACACCGACCGGTTCACCACCGCGTACTCCCGTAGCAGACCGCTGAGTTCATGCGGTCGCGCTCCACCTGCCAGCAGACGCACCGCATGCGCGGTCAGATCCGCAGCCGCCAGTGCCGTGGGGTGGCCGTGCGTCAGTGCCGCCTGCAGTTGCGCCGCACCCGCCCGAACCTCGTCCGTCAGCCCCGGCACCAGGCCGAGGGGAGCGACCCGCATGTTCGCTCCGCATCCCTTGGAACCGGTCTGGCTGGCCTCCTGCCAGCGTCGCCCGTCATGGCTGAGCCGCTCGCACGCCACCAGACAGGTGCGCCCCGGGGCCCGGTTGTTCTCCGGCGAGCGCCACCACTCGACGTACTCCTCGCGCAACGGCCGCACCAGCCTCAGCGGCGCCAGCGGTCCGCGCTGCAGTGCGGTGTGCAGCGCCCTGCCCAGCGCGAGGGTCATCTGCGTGTCATCGGTGACGTAGGCCGGCTCGGGCAGTTCCATCCGCCGCCAGGGGCCCCAGGTGGCCAGGATGCGCTCGACGTCACTGAACTCGGTCGGGAATCCCAGCGCGTCACCGAGCGCCAGACCGATCATCGCCCCGGTCGCCGCGTCCCTGCCGTGTGCTGTGGTCATCAGGCCATCAAAGCCCCTGACGGCCTGCGTTGGCCAACAACTTCCCGACGCCGGCCGCAGGAGGGCGCCTACCGGCCGCCGCCGAGGAAGTCCACGATCGCCGCGGCGAACTCCGGCGTGGCCGCCGCCGTCCCGTGGTCCCCCGGCACCACGGCCGGTGTCCCGCACGGCAGGCTCGCGGTCAACCGGCCGGCGGAAGCGGCGCGTTCGTCGTCCGCGCCCATCAGCACCAGTGTCGGCACCCGGACCTCACCGAGTGATGCCACCGGTGTGGCGACGAGCGAGTCCAGCACATGCAGCAGGGCGACCGGGTCCGCGCCGGCGGCAAGGAGCCGCCGTCCGGCCTGCCCCTCCGGCGAGCCCGGTGCGGGCCGCTCCGGACCGGCGAACACCCGCCGCAGGAACGAGCCCGCCCCGCCTTCGGCCCCCAGAACCTGGTCCAGCCCCTGGCCCGCCACCACCGCCCGGCCCGGTGCCGCGCCGCGCGCCAGCATCCGCACCACGATGCGCGCGCCGAGCGAGTACCCGCCCAGGTCGTAGGCGTCCAGTGCCAGGTGCTCCAGCAGAGCGAAGCCGTCGTCGGCCAGGACGTCAGGGGGATAGGCGGCGGCATCGTGCGGTTTCGCGCTCTGCCCGTGCCCTCGAAGGTCCGGCATGATGACCCGGTATCCGTGTGCCGCGATCGTCTCGGCCTGCCCGCTGCGCAGCCACAGCGTCGAGTCCCCGATGAGGCCGTGCAGCAGGATCAGCGGTCTGCCGTCGCCGGTCTCACGGTAGGCGAGACGCACACCGTCACGCCCGGGGTAGTGGAACACATCGCCATCCCGCATGCGACCGACCGTATCCCGAATCGGCGACAACCACCCGGCGGGCGAGCCGAGTTCGACGTCGCGTCCGGTTCACGGGCAGGGCGTGCGGAAGGGGGCGCCCGGGGCGTACCTGGCCCACTGGGCGGCGGTGATGGAGCTGCCGGTGGAGGAGCACAAGGTGGCGGCGGCGACGTCCGAGACGCGATGAGGCTGCCCCGGTCGGCCTGGCTGACGGTCCTGCCACTTCCGTCCCCCTCGCGGGGTGCCGTCACCCGGACGGAGGCGCGCGAGGGCCGGACGGTGCCGTGAGGACACCCCACCGCGCCTGAGGGACGCTGTGGCCGGTACACGGGGGCCCCGGTGAGTTGCGTGTCGGACAGCTACGCCGTACCGTACCCAGCAGGATTGAATGAACATTCATTCGGAGGTGTGAGATGGCATGGACCGCAGCGGACATCCCGGACCAGCACGGCCGGACGGCCGTCGTCACCGGCGCGAACGGCGGGCTGGGACTGGTCACCGCCCGGGAGCTCGCCCGCAAGGGCGCACACGTCGTGATGGCGGTGCGCAACCAGGCCAAGGCCGCCGACGCGGTCGAACACATCCGCGCGAGCGTGCCGGACGCCTCGGTGGAACTGGTCGCGCTGGACCTTTCCTCGCAGGCGTCGGTGCAGGAGGCTGCCGCACGGATCCTGGCCGCGCACGACCGCCTCGACCTGCTCGTCAACAACGCGGGCGTCATGGCGATCGCGCAGGCCAGGACCGTCGACGGCTTCGAGATGCAGTTCGGCGTCGATCACCTCGGCCACTGGACACTCACCGCTCTGCTGCTGCCCGCCCTGCTGCGCACCCCCGGATCCCGGATCGTGACCGTGACCAGCACCGCGCACCACATCGGCCGCCCCGTCGACGTGACCAACCCCCACCTGGAGGGCCGTTACGGGCCGTGGCGCGCCTACGGCCAGGCCAAGCTCGCGAACTTCCACTTCGGCCTCGGGCTGCAACACCGACTGCAGGCGGCGGGCGCGGCGACGACCAGCCTGATCGCGCACCCCGGCCTGTCCGACACCGACCTGCAGGCGGTCAGCGTCCGCCAGTCCGGCGGCGGCGCCACCCAACGGCTCAGCCACTTCATGTCCCGCCACACCGGCATGTCCCCCGACGACGGCGCACTCCCGCAGCTGCGCGCCGCGACAGACCCGGCCGCCAAGGGCGGGGAGTTCTACGGCCCGCTGTTCGTCAACAACGGCGCACCGGTGCGCAAGCCCATCCTGCGCCGCGTCGGAATGGACCGGGCCATCGCCAGGCTGTGGCAGGTCTCCGAGCGCGAGACCGGCGTCGCCCTCGACGTACACAGCCTGAGCGCCGCATGATGGCCGAGCCGAAGGACCGGGCGGCGGCGGTCCGCTCCGCCCTGCGGACCCTGGTGGCCCGAAGCGGCTTCCACGGCGCGTCGATGAGCGCGGTCGCACGCGAAGCCGGGGTGGCGACCGGCACCGCGTACACGCACTACGCGTCCAAGGACGAACTGGTCGTGGCCACCTACTGCGAGACGAAGGCCGCGCTCGGCGTCGCGGTCACGACCGGGCTGGATCCGGCTGCCGCGGTCGAGGACCGGTTCCGCGCGATGTGGCTGGCCTGCTACCGCCATCTGAAGGCAAACCCGGAGCACGCGCTGTTCCTGCTGCAGGTCGAGAACTCTCCCTACCGCGGCCCCGCCCACGAGGCCTCGCTGGCCGACGACGATGACCCGCTGCTCGCGCAGGTCGCGCTTCCCGACGTCGCCGCGCGGCTGCTGCCGCTGCCCCTGGACGTCCTCTACGAGCTCGCCCTCAGCCCGGCCGTACGCCTGGCCGCCGCGGCACCCGAGCTGAACGAGCAACAGCTCGGCCTCGTCGCCGACGCCTGCTGGCGGGCCGTCAGCACGCCGGACTGAGAGGTATCGCCGCGTGGCGTACGAAAGCGCGCGGAAACGGAACCCGACCCGGAACGGGGGCTGCCGGCCGGCGACTCCGGGGCGTTCGGGGTGGGGGTCATGTGCCGAGGCCGACGAGGAACGCCTCCAGCCGTGCGGCGACGCCGGCGGGGGCTTCGAGAGGCAGGAGATGGCCGGAGCCGGGCAGCACGTCCAGGGTCGCGTGGGGCAGGTGGGGGAGCAGGTGACCGCGCAGCACGGCCGCCGGTTCGACCTGGTCGTGCCGGCCGGCCAGGACCAGGGTGGGGACGGTGATCCGGCGGGCGGCGGCGGTGATGTCCGTGGCGAT
Source organism: Actinomycetota bacterium (assembly GCA_048498775.1). Taxonomy (GTDB): domain Bacteria; phylum Actinomycetota; class Actinomycetes; order Streptomycetales; family Streptomycetaceae; genus JBEHXI01. Next base: position 27,298 of record JBEHXI010000063.1, read on the forward strand.
TCCGTTGAGCGGCCACTCCCGGCGGGCCGGTTCGGTGGCGGCGAGGCTGTCGCGGACCGCCGCGGCCCGGACGGATCCGCTGAGGGGAGCAGCGGTCAGCACCTGGTCAAGGGCTTGTTCCACGGCCTGCGGTGAGTCGTAGGCGTAGGAGAGGAACTCCCGGTACTCGGCGGTGACATGCGCCGGGGGCTGCGGCGGGGCCGGAGCGAGGAGAACCAGACCCGCCAGCCCGGGCGGCCGCCGGGCGGCCACAAGCTGGGCGACCTTGCCGCCCATGGAGTGGCCGACCACGACGTAGTGCTCCAGCCCGGCGCCGCGCACCACGTCGAGGAGATCGTCGGCGAGCTGGTCGAGATGGTACGGGCCGGGCAGGCGACGGGAGGCGCCCCAGCCACGCTGGTCATAGCGGACGGTCTCGCGATCGGCCGGCAGCCGGTCGACGAGCGCCTGCCAGGTCGCCGCCGATCCGCCCCAGTAGTGCACCAGGACCACGGCCGGCCCGCGCTGCCCCCGCCGGTGCAGCCGGATCAGCCCCCCAGCGACGGGGACGGACCCGGTACACGTTGTGGTTTTCGCCATCTCGGTATCCTCCATTGGTGGAACACAGACATCGCCACACGGCTCACCCTTGCCGAAAACCCTGCTGTGAACGGCATCCGTTGTTTGACGCTACGGGGCGGTGACCGTCCGGGGCACGGTGAAAAGAGGCGCAGCCATGGTGGAAAACGGTCAGCCGTCCGCCGTCATCCGGCAACTGCGGTACGCCCCGCCTCCCGGGGTGGGCCTCGGCGTGGAAGTGCTCGACTTCGAGCGGCTGCGGCGGATGGATCCCCGGCGCCGCCGGGCTCGGCCGCAGCGCCCTGACTTCCACGTCCTGGCCCTGGTCAGGTCGGGGGAGGGCCGGCACGCGGCGGACTTCGCCGACCACCCCCTGCGGCCGGGCAGTGTGGTGTGGATCCGGCCGGGCGTGGTGCACCGGTGGACGGACGTCGACAGCGTCGACGGACCGCTGATCCTCTTCGAACCTGACGTCCTGCCCGCCCCGGGCCCTGCCGCCCGCACCGCGGCGGACCCCTTCGCCTCCAGCACCTGGCACCTGGACGGTAGGGCGTGGGAACTGGCCGTTCTCGCCGCGGACCACCTCGCCGCCGAGTATGCCGCCGCCCTGGACGACCCGGCCGCCGTCTCACCGCCGTTGCTGGCCCACCTGCTCGCCGCCCTGGTACTCCGCGTACTCCCCACCGAACCGGACCCCGCACCCGCCGGTCAGAGCCACACCCATGAAGTCTTCCGCCGCTACCGGGAGGCGGTGGAACGGGACTTCACCCGCAACCACCACGTCGACCACTACGCGCGCACCCTCGGCTATGACCGGCGCACCCTGACCCGCGCGACCCGCGCCGCCACCGGCCTGGGCGCCAAGCAGTTCCTCGACCGGCGCATCCTGCTGGAAATCCAGCGCCTGCTCGCCCACACCGACCTGCCCGCCGCCCGCTGCGCCGAGCGCGTCGGCTTCACCGACGCCGCCAACTTCACCGCGTTCTTCCAGCGGCAGACCGGTCTGCCACCCAGTCGCTGGCGCGGCACCCACAGCGGCCGCTGACCCGCCCGGGCGCGGCGCCCACCTACTCCTGGCCGGGTATCCCGCAGGTGGCCAGGCCCCACCTCTCTGTGGTTCGCACTGTTCGCGATCGACTGGGAACACGACGTCGAACGGCCCGAACCACCCCAGGGACTGCCCAGGCCCCCGAACCGGAACGTGCCGGGTCCCGGCCACCTGTCTGCGAGCGAAAACCTGCCGCTGCGCAGGTTGTGTACGACGGTGGCGCGCGGCGGCACCGCGGATCCGCCTGCCGGGTGGGGATGCCGGAATAAGCTCCCCTACCGTGAGGGAGAAGGAGGACCGGCCGGAGCAGCCCATCCTGAACCCGCCGGGCAACCAGCACGGCAACCACCCCCCGCAGAACGTGGTCGGTATCGTCCGGAAGGAGGTTCCGCGGCCCCGCTCCGCGCGTCGGCTGCCGCTCCCCGGCCACTGCCGGCTCGTCACAGCGAGGATCCCCGACGATCCGACACCGTTGTCCTTCACCGGCCTGCCGCCCCACCAGGCGGCCTCCACCCCGCAGCGTCTCGACATGCTCGGCCTGACCCGAGAAAGGGGCATCACGTCAGATGACGTCCCAGCACCTCGCCGGCACCGCCCTGTTCGGTGATCGCGCGGACCACCACGCCAAGCACCCGCCGTCCTACCCGCCACAGATCCCGGCCGTTCTGCGGCGTCCGGTCCCACCACCCGCCGCTGCCCTTGCGACTGACGGATATCGCTGCGCCGACCTGATCACCGTCGCCCGGGCCCCGCACTGGCTCGATGCGCGCGCCGCTCGCACGTCGTACACACCGAAGGAGGGCACCGAGGGCCACGACGCCCTCGAAGCGGAGGCCCGGCGGATCTCCGACGCCCACGCCGTCGACGGCCGCGTCGAACACCGGATGCGGACCCTCGCGGCGATCAGCCCCGTGGGGCGGGCATGACGGCACCGGACAAGGTCACCATCGGCATCCTGGTCTACCCGGACATGAACGCGCTGGACGCCGTGGGACCAGCTGAGATCTTCACCGGTTCCCGCCATGTCGATCTCCACCTGGTGTGGAAGACCACCACCCCCGTGCGCACCTCCGCGGGATGGCGGCTCGTACCCACCACGCCGTTCCCGAAAGCCCCCCAACTGGACGTGGTCTGCGTCCCCGGCGGCAGCGGGCAGATCGCGCTGATGGACGACGAGGGGGTCCTGGACTTCCTCAGGAAGCAGGCGGCAGGAGCCCGTTACGTGACCTCCGTGTGCACCGGAGCACTGCTGCTCGGCGCAGCCGGGCTGCTGGACGGCTACCGGGCGACCACCCACTGGATGTCCCACGACCAACTGGCGCTGTTCGGTGCCATCCCGGTGCGGCAGCGCGTGGTCGTCGACCGCAACCGGATCACCGGCGGGGGCGTCACCGCCGGCGTGGACTTCGCCTTGGGCGTGCTGGCCGAACTCTTCGGCGAGCAGGAGGCGGACGCCGTCCAACTGGCCACTGAGTACGACCCGCAGCCGGCGCGCGCGGTGGGGCGGCCGGAACTCGCCACCCCCGAACTGGTGGAGCGGGTCCGGGCGCAGACCCAGGCTCGGCAGGAGCGGCGGTCGCGCGTCTCCGCCGCCGCCGCGCAGCGTCTGCGCGGCATTCGGCCAGGCGAACCCGGGGAGGGAAACGCTGGATGAGACTGCAGACGGTACCGGCCGCACCACCCGACCGGCGCGCGTCCTGACCGCGCGGACGGTTCCCCTGGCGGGGGCGCAGGCGCTGTTCCCGTGTGGCCTCGGTGTCGACATG
>JBEHXI010000064.1:0-30621 GCA_048498775.1 Actinomycetota bacterium
CTTTTCGGATCCGATTTTCGGCTGGATTTGCGTTTCCGCCTTTCGGCTTTCGCGCTCTCCGACTTTAGCAGATGCTTTCCGCCGGCTTTTCCGCCCCCGTCCGCGGCCTGCGCGTCTGCGACGCACATGCCTCACGGCGCTCTGTGGGAGGCGGTTGTGCCAACGTACTTGAGCGGGGCTCCCCGATGCAAATCGGGGAGCCCCGCTCCATGACGCCGCGTCAGACCTCCACCACGACCGGCAGGATCATCGGGCGCCGGCGGTAGGTGTCGGAGACCCACTTGCCCACCGTGCGGCGGATGAGCTGCTGGATCTGGTGCGGTTCGGCGATGCCGTCGGCGGCCGACCGCAGCAGGGACTCCTCGATCTTCGCGGCGACCGGGGCGAAGGCGGCGTCCTCGATGCCGGAGCCGCGGGCCTGGATGTCGGGGCCGCCGACGATCTTCCCGGTGGTGCTGTCCACCACCACGAAGATCGACACGATGCCCTCCTCGCCCAGGATGCGGCGGTCCTTCAGCGACGTCTCGGTGACGTCGCCGACCGAGAGCCCGTCGACGTAGACATAGCCGGCCTGCACCTTGCCGGTGATCTTCGCCTTGCCGTCCAGCAGGTCGACGACCACGCCGTCCTCGGCGATGACCGTGCGGTCCCGGGGCACTCCGGTGGCGATGCCGAGGTCCGCGTTGGCGCGCAGATGGCGCCATTCGCCGTGCACCGGCATCAGGTTCCGCGGCTTGCAGATGTTGTAGAAGTACAACAGCTCACCGGCGGAGGCGTGTCCGGATACGTGCACCTTGGCGTTGCCCTTGTGGACAACGTTGGCGCCCCAGCGGGTCAGTCCGTTGATCACCCGGTACACCGAGGTCTCGTTGCCGGGGATCAGCGAGGAGGCGAGGACGACCGTGTCGCCCTCGACGATGCGCACCTGGTGGTCGCGGTTGGCCATCCGGGACAGCGCGGCCATCGGCTCGCCCTGCGAACCGGTGCACATCAGGACGATCTCCTCGTCCGGCAGGTCGTCGAGCGTCTTGACGTCGACCACCAGGCCGCCGGGGACCCGCAGATAGCCCAGGTCCCGCGCGATGCCCATGTTGCGGATCATCGACCGCCCGACGAACGCCACCCGGCGCCCGTACTCGTACGCGGCGTCCAGGACCTGCTGCACCCGGTGCACATGGCTGGCGAAGCTGGCCACGATGATGCGGCGCTCCGCCTTGGCGAACACCTGGCGCAGCACCGGCGAGATGTCCCGCTCGTGCGGGACGAAGCCGGGCACCTCGGCGTTGGTGGAGTCCGACAGGAGCAGGTCGATGCCCTCCTCGCCGAGCCGGGCGAAGGCCGGCAGGTCGGTGAGGCGGCCGTCCAGCGGCAGCTGGTCCATCTTGAAGTCGCCGGTGTGCACCACCATGCCCGCCGGGGTGCGGATCGCGACCGCGAGGGCGTCCGGGATCGAGTGGTTCACGGCGACGAACTGGCAGTCGAAGGGGCCGATGCGCTCCCGCTGGCCCTCCTTGACCTCCAGCGTGTACGGCCGGATGCGGTGCTCCTGGAGCTTCGCCTCGATGAGCGCCAGCGTCAGCTTGGAGCCGATCAGCGGGATGTCCGGCTTCTCGCGCAGCAGGAACGGGACACCGCCGATGTGGTCCTCGTGGCCGTGGGTGAGCACGATGCCCTCCACGTCGTCGAGGCGGTCCCTGATGGACGTGAAGTCGGGCAGGATCAGGTCGATTCCGGGCTGCTCCTCCTCCGGGAAGAGCACCCCGCAGTCGACGATCAGCAGCCGTCCGCCGTACTCGAAGACGGTCATGTTGCGGCCGATCTCGCCCAGGCCGCCGAGTGGGGTGATGCGCAGGCCGCCCTTGGGCAGGGGCGGGGGAGGCGCAAGATCAGGGTGCGGATGGCTCAAAGCATCTCCTTACCACTCGCGCCACCTGCCCTGCCTGGAGGTCGCAAGGACTCCCCCAAGGGACACGGGACACGTGGCGCGAATGACGCGAGTATTCGTTCTGGTCCGATATGCGGTTGCGGTATGCAGTTGCGTTGTTCGGTTGCGATGTTCAGTTGCGGTATGCGGTTGTGAAGTCCGTTGTCAGAGCTCTACCCCGCCGGCCGCCAGATCCTTCTTCAGCTGCTCGGTCTCCTCGTCGGAGAGGGCGACGAGCGGCAGGCGCAGCGGTCCGCCGGGCAGGCCCTTGAGGTTGAGCGCCGCCTTGGTGGTGATCACGCCCTGGGTGCGGAACATGCCGGTGTAGACCGGGAGCAGCCGCTGGTGGATCTCGGTGGCCTTGGCGACGTCGCCGGCCGAGTAGGCCTCCAGCAGGGCGCGCAGCTCGGGCGTGACCAGGTGGCCGACCACGGAGACGACGCCGATCGCGCCGACCGACAGCAGCGGCAGGTTGAGCATGTCGTCGCCGGAGTACCAGGCGAGTCCGCTGCGGGCGATGGCCCAGCTGGCGCGGCCCAGGTCGCCCTTGGCGTCCTTGTTGGCCACGATCCTCGGGTGCTCGGCGAGCCGGACGATGGTCTCCGTGCTGATCGGCACGCCGCTGCGGCCGGGGATGTCGTAGAGCATCACCGGCAGGCCGGTGGCGTCGGCGATCGCCGTGAAGTGCTGGTACAGGCCTTCCTGCGGAGGCTTGTTGTAGTACGGGGTGACCGTCAGCAGGCCGTGGGCACCGGCCCGCTCCGCCTGCCGGGCGAGCTCCACGCTGTGCCGGGTGTCGTTGGTGCCGACTCCGGCGACGATCACCGCGCGGTCGCCGACGGCCTCCAGGACGGCCCGGATGAGCTGCTCTTTCTCCGCATCGCTGGTGGTCGGGGACTCGCCGGTGGTGCCGTTGAGGACCAGTCCGTCGTTGCCTGCGTCGACCAGGTGGACGGCGAGGCGCTGCGCGCCGTCGAGGTCGAGAGCGCCGTCCGCGGTGAACGGCGTGACCATTGCGGTCAGGACCCGCCCGAAGGGGGTCTGCGGAGTGGAGGTCGGAGCCATGAGTCCAACGCTACTCGCAGCATGAGGGGGCTCGCCCCCTCGGGATGCGTGAAGAGGCTTCGGGGAGGCTTGGCGGAGGGCTCGCGGAGGAGCCTTGGAGGATTCCGGTGCCGCCTGCTCGGGGGTCCAAGCAGCACCGGAATCCGTTTCTGAAGCCTAGATGAACTTCGCCAAACCGTGCAATTGGGACACTTCGGGCGCTGGTGCATCCGGGCCCGGCCGTCCCCGTGATGGCCGCGAAAGCCCAGGTCAGGGGGCGGTTCGGCCATTGGCGTTGTAGGCGTCGTAGGTGAGCGGCATCAGCTGCGCCCAGAGCGCCTCCATCCGCTCCGCGACCATGGCGATCTCCCGCTGCGGGAACGAGGGCGTGCGGGCCCGCTCGTCCTGGGTGCGCAGGCTGAGGAAGTGCATCAGCGAGCGGGCGTTGCAGGTGGCGTACATCGACGAGAACAGGCCGACCGGGAGCGTGGCGCGGGCGACCTCGCGGGCCACGCCGGCCTCCAGCATCTCCTGGTAGGCGCGGTAGGACTGGCGGTAGGAGGCCTCCATCGCCTCGGTGACCAGTTTGTGCTGCTCGGGGGTGCCCTCGACGAACTCGTACTTGCCCGGGCGGCCCTGCTGGACGAGTTTGCGGTCCTCCCCGGGGACGTAGAAGACCGGCTGGAGCTCGCGGTAGCGGCCGGACTCCTCGTTGTAGGACCAGCCGACCCGGTGCCGCATGAACTCGCGGAAGACGAAGATCGGGGCGCTGATGAAGAAGGTCATCGAGTTGTGCTCGAAGGGGCTGCCGTGGCGGTCGCGCATCAGGTAGTTGATCAGCCCCCGGGACCGCTCGGGGTCCTTGGTGAGCTCGTCGAGCGACTGCTCGCCGGCGGTGGACACGCGTGCCGCCCACAGCACGTCCGAGTCCGCGGCACTGTGCTTGACCAGTTCGACGCTGACGTCGGAGCGGAACCGGACGGCGGGCTCGGCGGGGGTGTCGGTCACCGGAGGTCCTTCCTGTCGGGACGTGCGGACGGCCGTGCCGGACGGCACCGCCTCGCTCATCGGGGCGCCGGGTGTGCGGCGCAGCGCCAAGCCTATGCGGCACCACCGACAACGTTCCGGCGCGGGACCCGGGCGCCGGGCCGTGTGCTCGGGTTGGTATTTTCTGGTCGTCTCTCGTGCGAATCGTCGGACAAGAGGAGGATGAGGAGCAATGCCGCGCCGGGGGGAATCGATCCCGTTCGCCTTCATCGCCGAGGCCGAGCGTTTCAGCAGTAACGTCACCCCTCCCCCGCGTGCGCCGCTGAGCCGGTCGCAGGTCCTGGCCCGGATCCTGACCACCGTGACGGTGCCGGCCGGACTGGCCTGCGCCGTCCTGCTGGCCACCCCGGCTCTCGAACCGCGGCACGCGGGCTTCTCCGGGCAGCAGACGGTCAGCGCGGCACGGCGCTGACCACCGGGCGGCCCCGCCCGGCACCGCTGGTAGCCTCCGCTCACACCCCGCCGGACAAGGCCCGGTGGGGTGTGACGGCCCGCCCGTCGCGAGGTCTGCCCGCCGCTAGTCGAGGACGATGCGCCATGCCCGTGCCCTTCCTGGCCGCCGCCGGTGGCCGCGACGAGTCCCCGCACCCCGCCGCCGACGCGGCGCCGCCCCGTGCCGAGGACCGCTGGCGGCGCCCCTACCGGCCCGGCTCCTGGCGGGTGGGCGGGGCGATGCTGCTGCTGATGTCGGCGTCCTGCCTGCTGGTGGCGGCACTGATCGTCGCCGCGGCCGGCGACCTGGCGAGCGCGGAGGGCTGTGTGATCGCGGCGGTCCTGCTCATCGGCTGGGCACTGCGGCTGCTGCGGGCCGGGACCTGGGTCAGCCCGTACGGACTGCGCACCATACGGCTGCTGCGCACCCGCACGCTGCCGTGGGAGCGGGTGGGCTCGGTGCGCACCGCCCAGCAGCCGGTGCGGCTGCTGGGGCTGCCGCGCACCGTGCAGGGTCAGGCGCTGGTCGTCCGGCCGGCGGACGGCGGCGAGGCGCTGGTGGCGATGACCGACCACGACCCCGACTTCCTCGGGCACCCGCTGGCCTTCGATCTGGCGGCGGACGCCGTCGAGGACTGGGCGGCGCGGCACTGAGGCGCGGATCCCGGGCGAAACGTTCCGCCCGGCGGCCCTGGCAGACCGCCAGGGAACGCCGCTAGGGACGCACCGGACGGCCGTCGTGCAGGGCGATGGCGCGTTGCATGGCCTTGCGGGCCCGCGGGGTGTCACGGGCGTCGTGGTAGGCGATGGCGAGGCGGAACCAGCACCGCCAGTCGTCCGGCGCCGCCTCCGCCTCGGCCTTCCGCTTGGCGAAGACGGCGTCCGCGGAGTCCCGGTCGATCCGGCCGCCCGGGGTGCGCGCCAGCTCGTCCACCGGCAGGCCGCCCTCGGCCTCCAGTTCCTTGGCGAGCCGGTCGGCCCGGGCGGCGAACGCGGTGGTCTGCCACAGGAACCAGGCGCCGATCAGCGGCAGGACGAGCACCGCGACGCCGAAGGCGACGGTGATCGCGGTGCCCTGCTCGATCAGGAGCACGCCCCTGCTGCCGACCAGGACGAAGTACCCGACCAGGGCGGCGGCGAGGACGAAATAGGTGATCTTGGCACGCACGGTTCCGGCCTCAGTCCAGATCCATGAAGTGCTCCAGGCCGAAGGTCAGGCCCGGGTGGGCGGAGACCTTCCTGACCGCCAGCAGGATGCCCGGCATGAAGCAGCTGTGGTGCAGCGAGTCGTGCCGGATGGTCAGGGTCTCGCCGGTGTCGCCGAACAGGACCTCCTGGTGGGCCAGCAGGCCGCGCAGCCGCACCGCGTGCACCGGCACACCGTCCACGTCGGCGCCGCGGGCGCCCTCCAGGGCCGTGGTCGTCGCGTCGGGCTGCTCGCCGCGCCCGGCCGCGCGGCGGGCCTCGGCGATCAGCTGGGCGGTGCGGGTCGCGGTGCCCGAGGGCGCGTCGGCCTTGTTCGGGTGGTGCAGCTCGACGACCTCGACGGACTCGAAGAACCGGGCGGCCTGCTGCGCGAAGCGCATGGTCAGGACCGCGCCGATGGAGAAGTTCGGGGCGATGAGCACCCCGGTGCCGGGCGAGCCGGCCAGCCGGCCCCTGACCTCGGCCAGGCGCTCCTCGGTCCAGCCGGTGGTGCCGACGACGCCGTGGATGCCGTGGGAGATGCAGAACTCCAGGTTCCCCAGCACCGCGTCGGGGTGGGTGAGGTCGACGGCGACCTCGGCGCCCGCCTCGGTCAGCGTCTCCAGCGCGTCACCGCGGTCGATCGCGGCGACCAGCTCCATGTCGTCGGCGGCCTCGACCGCCCGGGCCGCCTCGGAGCCGATCCGGCCGGCGGCGCCGACGACGGCCACGCGGAGCTTGCTCATCGTTCCTCGTTCCTTCTGGTCCTTGCGTTTCGGGTGGGTGGTGCGTGCCTACGGGGAGTCGCGCCCCGGCGGGTTCCAGGATGTCAGGCGACGGCCTCGTGCAGGCGGGCGGCCTGCTTCTCCAGGGGGCCGATGGCGGCCAGCGACGGGCGCTGGGTCAGCACCTCGGCGGCGACGGCCCGCACGTCGTCGGGCGTGACCGCCTTGATCTTCGCCAGCATCTCGTCGACGGACAGCTGCTCGCCCCAGCACATCTCGCTCTTGCCGATGCGGTTCATCAGGGCGCTGGTGTCCTCCAGGCCCAGCACCGTGGAGCCGGCCAGCTGGCCGACGGCGCGGCGCAGCTCCTCGTCGCCCAGGCCGTGGTCGGCGATGTCCTGGAGCTCGGCGCGGCAGATCTTGAGCACGTCGCCGGCCCGCTTGGGCGCGCAGCCGGCATAGACGCCGAACAGGCCGCAGTCGGCGAAGGAGGAGGTGTAGGAGTACACCGAGTAGGCCAGTCCGCGCTTCTCGCGGACCTCCTGGAACAGCCGCGAGCTCATCCCGCCGCCCAGCGCGGTGTTGAGCACGCCGAGCGCCCAGCGGCGCTCGTCGGTGCGGGACAGACCGGGCATCCCGAGGACCACATGGGCCTGCTCGGTGCCGCGGTCGAGGACCTCGAGACCGCCGCGGGTGCGGATGGTGCGGGCGCCGGAGCGCGGCGGCACCGGCGCGGCCGAGGTGTCCTGGAGCGCCCCGGCCTCCTCGAAGGCGCGGCGCACCTGCCGGACGACCTTGGCGTGGTCGAGGTTGCCCGCGGCGGTGACGATCAGCCGGGGGGCGCCGTAGTGCTTCTTGTAGAAGCGGGCGATCTGCGGGCGGCCGAGGGCGTTGATGGTCTCGACGGTGCCCAGCACCGGGCGGCCGAGGGGCGTGTCGCCCAGCATCACGGTGTCGAACAGCTCGTGGATCTGGTCGCTCGGGTCGTCCTCGGTCATCGCGATCTCCTCCAGGACGACGCCGCGCTCGGCGTCCACGTCCGCGGGTTCGATCAGCGAGCCGGTGAGCATGTCACAGATCACGTCGACGGCGAGCGGCAGGTCCGTATCGAGCACGCGCGCGTAGTAGCACGTGTACTCCTTGGTGGTGAACGCGTTCATCTCGCCGCCGACCGCGTCGATGGCGGAGGAGATGTCCAGCGCGCTGCGCCGCCCGGTGCCCTTGAAGAGCAGGTGCTCCAGGTAGTGGGTGGCCCCGTTCAGCGCCGGGGTCTCGTCGCGGGAGCCGACGGCCGCCCAGATGCCGAAGGTCACCGAGCGCACCGAGGGCACGGTCTCGGTGACGACGCGCAGGCCGCCGGGGAGTTCGGTGCGGCGGACGGTGCCGAGGCCGTCGCCGGCCCTGATCAGGGTCCGGGTGGTGGGACGGGGGACGGCCCGCCCCCGGTGCGGGGAGCGGGCCGTCCTGCCGTGCGTGCGGAAGGTCACTTCTGGGTCGCGTCCTCGGTGCCCTCGGCGGCCTCGCCGGCCTCCTCGCCCTCGATGACCGGGATCAGCGAGAGCTTGCCGCGCTGGTCGATCTCGGCGATCTCGACCTGGACCTTGGTGCCCACGGGGAGGACGTCGTCGACGTTCTCCACGCGCTTGCCGCCGGCCAGCTTGCGGATCTGCGAGATGTGCAGCAGGCCGTCCTTGCCCGGCATCAGGGAGACGAACGCACCGAAGGTGGTCGTCTTGACGACGGTGCCCAGGTACCGCTCGCCGACCTCGGGCATCGTCGGGTTGGCGATGCCGTTGATCGTGGCGCGGGCGGCCTCGGCGGCGGCGCCCTCGGAGGCGCCGATCAGGACGGTGCCGTCGTCCTCGATGGCGATCTCGGCGCCGGTGTCCTCCTGGATCTGGTTGATCATCTTGCCCTTGGGGCCGATGACCTCGCCGATCTTGTCCACCGGGATCTTGATGCTGATGATCCGCGGGGCGTTGGGGGACATCTCGTCCGGGACGTCGATGGCCTCGCTCATCACGTCCAGGATGTGCAGCCGCGCGTCCCGGGCCTGCTTGAGCGCGGCGGCCAGCACGGAGGCCGGGATGCCGTCGAGCTTGGTGTCGAGCTGCAGGGCGGTGACGAAGTTGCGGGTGCCGGCGACCTTGAAGTCCATGTCGCCGAACGCGTCCTCGGCGCCGAGGATGTCGGTCAGCGTCACGTAGTGGGTCTCGCCGTCGATCTCCTGGGAGATCAGGCCCATGGCGATGCCGGCGACCGGGGCCTTCAGCGGCACACCGGCGTTCAGCAGCGACATGGTGGAGGCGCACACCGAGCCCATGGACGTCGAGCCGTTGGAGCCCAGCGCCTCGGAGACCTGGCGGATGGCGTACGGGAAGTCCTCGCGCGACGGCAGCACCGGCAGCAGGGCCCGCTCGGCCAGCGCGCCGTGGCCGATCTCGCGGCGCTTGGGGGAGCCGACCCGGCCCGTCTCACCGGTGGAGTACGGCGGGAAGTTGTAGTTGTGCATGTACCGCTTGCGCGTCTCGGGCGCGAGGGTGTCGAGCTGCTGCTCCATGCGCAGCATGTTGAGCGTGGTGATGCCCAGGATCTGGGTCTCGCCGCGCTCGAACAGCGCCGAGCCGTGCACCCGGGGCACGACCTCGACCTCGGCGGACAGGGTGCGGATGTCGGTGACACCGCGGCCGTCGATGCGGACCTTCTCCTTGATGACGCGCTCGCGCACCAGGGTCTTGGTCAGGGAGCGGTAGGCGGCGGAGATCTCCTTCTCGCGGCCCTCGAACTGCGGCAGCAGCTTCTCGGCGGCGAGCGCCTTGACGCGGTCCAGCTCGGCCTCGCGGGCCTGCTTGCCGGCGATGGTCAGCGCCTGCGCCAGCTCGTCGCGGACCGCGGCGGTCAGCGCCTCGAGGACGTCGTCCTGGTAGTCCAGGAAGATCGGGAACTCGCCGGTGGGCTTGGCGGCCTTGGCGGCGAGGTCGGCCTGCGCCTTGCACAGCGTGCGGATGAAGGGCTTGGCGGCCTCCAGACCGGCGGCCACCACCTCCTCGGTCGGCGCCTCGGCGCCGCCCTCGATCAGCTTGATGGTGCCCGGGGTGGACTCCGCCTCGACCATCATGATCGCGACGTCGCCGTCCTCCAGCACCCGGCCGGCGACGACCATGTCGAAGACGGCGCTCTCCAGCTCGGTGTGGGTGGGGAACGCCACCCACTGGCCGTTGATCAGCGCGACGCGGACGCCGCCGATCGGGCCGGAGAAGGGCAGACCCGCCAGCTGCGTGGAGCAGGAGGCGGCGTTGATGGCGACGACGTCGTACAGGTGCTCCGGGTGGAGCGCCATGATCGTGGCGACGACCTGGATCTCGTTGCGCAGGCCCTTCTTGAAGGACGGGCGCAGCGGACGGTCGATGAGGCGGCAGGTGAGGATCGCGTCCTCGGAGGGCCGGCCCTCGCGGCGGAAGAAGGAGCCGGGGATCCGGCCGGCCGCGTACATGCGCTCCTCGACGTCCACCGTGAGGGGGAAGAAGTCGAGCTGGTCCTTGGGGTGCTTCGAGGCGGTGGTGGCGGACAGGACCATGGTCTCGTCGTCCAGGTAGGCCACCGCGGCGCCGGCGGCCTGGCGGGCCAGGCGACCGGTCTCGAAGCGTACGGTGCGGGTGCCGAAGGATCCGTTGTCGATGACGGCTTCGGCGTAGTGGGTCTCGTTCTCCACTATGGGAATTCTCCTCGTCCATGCCCCCGATGTGGTGCGGGGGCCTACTGCGGTGGAGCGCCGCATTGCGCCGGGGCCGGGGTCCTGGCCGGGCCGGTCTTCGATCGAAGCCGCCGGGTGGCGCGTCGGGGCGCGTCCCGGGGGCCACTACCGAGGACCGGCGCCTGTGGCACCGGAGCGGCGGTCGGCGGCACTCCTCTGTCGAGCTGTACCTGCGTACGTCCGTGCGATGTGAAGTTGTCGTGCGGGTCGGTCTGTGCGGTTGTCCGATGCCAGCCTACAAAGCCTGGCCGACAACGGCAGCGCGCGCGGGGCGGCGGACCGCCCCGGGATCGCTCCCGGAGCACGCCCGGGCCCGCCGTATGGCAAAGGGAGCGGCTCCCTGGCGGGAACCGCTCCCTTCACAGGCCGGTCAGCGACCGCCGGCGGCGCCGGGACGGATGCCCAGGCGCTCACGCAGCTCGCGGAAGCGCTGGATGTCCTTCTTGGCCAGGTACTGCAGCAGCCGGCGGCGCTGGCCGACCAGCAGCAGCAGACCACGGCGCGAGTGGTGGTCGTGCTTGTGGGTCTTGAGGTGCTCCGTCAGATCGGTGATCCGGCGGGTCAGCAGAGCGACCTGCACCTCGGGGGAGCCGGTGTCGCCCTCCTTGGTCCCGAACTCGGCGATGATCTGCTTCTTCGTTGCGGCGTCGAGCGGCACGCTGAACTCCTTCAGGTCTGCGCCGCCGAGTGTCCCTGGTATTCGTCACAGGGAGGCTTCGAGGACTCGGGCGGCATCGTGGGCGCGGCACGCGGAAAGCGGGCACACGACCGGCACCCACAGTACCAGCCCCTCACATGCGGTCATCACGCGGGCGGCGGGACACCCCGCCCCGGGGTGCCCGTCCGCCGGGGCGGCGACAACCGGCCAATGCGCCCCGCGCCGCCACCGGATTGGTCTACACCCCTTGACCGCCCTGGGGGCCGGCGGTACCCAGGAGACCCATGCGCGCGTCCACGCCGGAAGGGGACTTTCGTGAGACGACGTAACGCCGGGCACCATCCTCCGCACCGCGCGACAGCCGTCCTCCGGCTGTCGCGCCTGCTGTGCGCGCTGGCCCTGCTGGCGGGTGCCGGAGCCGGGACGGCGGCCGCCGCTCCGGCCGTCCCCGCCGGCTCCGCCGCCGCCCGACCGCTGTCGCAGGTGGTGCCCGAGCCGTCGCAGGTGCGGGCGCACGGCGCCGCGTTCACGCTCCGGCCGGGCGCGCGGATCGCCGTCGCCGGGGGCCGGGACGCGTTACGGGTCGGGGAGTACCTCGCCGGCCTGCTGCGGCCCTCCACCGGATACCGGCTGCCGGTGACGGCGGGCGTGGCGCCCGGCGGCATCACCCTGCGGATCACCGGCGACCGCCGGCTCGGCGACGAGGGGTACCGCCTCGACAGCGGCCCGGCCGGCGTGGTGATCCGGGCACGGCAGGCCGCGGGGCTCTTCCACGGGGTGCAGACGCTGCGGCAGCTGCTGCCCGCGCGCGTCGAGGACCGCACCCGCGCCCCGGGCCCGTGGGCCGTCGCGGGCGGGACGATCACCGACACCCCGCGCTACGCCTACCGGGGCGCCATGCTGGACGTGGCCCGGCACTTCTTCACCGTCGCGCAGGTGGAGCGGTACATCGACGAGCTCGCCCTGTACAAGGTGAACCGCCTGCACCTGCACCTGTCGGACGACCAGGGCTGGCGGATCGCGATCAGCTCCTGGCCCCGGCTGGCCGTCTACGGCGGCTCGACGGAGGTGGGCGGCGGCGCCGGCGGCTACTACACCAAGGCCCAGTACGAGCAGATCGTGCGCTACGCGGCGAGCCGGTTCCTGACCGTGGTGCCGGAGATCGACATGCCCGCGCACACCAACGCGGCCCTCGCCTCCTACGCGCAGCTCAACTGCGACGGGGTGGCCCCTCCGCTGTACACCGGCACCAACGTGGGCTTCAGCTCGCTGTGCGTGCCCAAGGACGTCACCTACGCCTTCGCCGACGACGTGCTGCGGGAGATCGCGGCCATGACGCCCGGGCCGTACCTGCACATCGGCGGTGACGAGGCGCACTCGACCAGCGCCGCGGACTACCGCGCCTTCATGGCCCGGGTGCAGCCCCTGGTGGGGAAGTACGGCAAGACGGTGGTGGCCTGGCACGAGATCGCCAACGCCACCCCGGTGCCGGGCGCGATCGCGCAGTACTGGGGGACGGCCGGCAACGAGACCTCGGTGGCGGCCGCGGCCAAGGCGGGCACCCGGCTGGTGATGTCGCCCGCCAACCACGCGTACCTCGACATGAAGTACAACCCGTCCACCCCGTTGGGCCTGCACTGGGCGGGCTATGTGGAGGTGCGCGACTCCTACGCCTGGGACCCGGCGACCTTCCTGCGCGGGGCCCCGGCCTCCGCGGTCGTCGGAGTGGAGGGCGCGCTGTGGTCGGAGACCATCTCGACCAGCGCGAACATCGAGTACCTGGCCTTCCCGCGGCTTCCGGCGGTCGCCGAGATCGGCTGGTCCCCGCAGTCCACGCACTCCTGGGACTCCTTCCGGGTGCGCCTGGCCGCGCAGGGGCCGCGCTGGGACGCCCTCGGCATGGACTACTACCGCTCGCCGCAGGTGCCCTGGCCGGCCGCCTGACGGTCGACAGCTCCAACGCCCGCCGGTTCGTTGCCGTTTCGTCGCCGCCCGCTCACGGGGCGGCGACAGACGGCTCATAGAGTGGTCGGCCATGTCCTGGCCGCAGAACCCTGACGACTCCCGGCGGAACCCGCCGCAGCCGCCCCAACAGCCCGCCCCGCCACCGGGGTTCGGCCCGCCGCCCGCGTGGGACGGCGGGCCGCAGGGCGGCACGCCGCAGTACCCGCCGCCCGGCCCGTACGGCCAGTGGCCCGGGGCGCAGCCGCCGGTGCCGCAGCCCCCGTACGGCAGCCCGCCCCCGCCGCCCGCCGGGCCGCGGCGCGGCCGCACGGTCCTGGCCGTCGCCGGGGGCGTGGCCGCGCTCGCGCTGATCGGCACCGGGATCGCCTACGGACTGCATGGCGGCGGGAACGGCCCCGCCGCGGCCGGACCGCCGCCGTCCCGGCCGGCGTCCGCCGCCTCCGCGCCCTCCGACGGGGAGCCGGGCGTCAGCCGCCAGGACGACGTGAAGCCGGTCTTCCCCGGGTGGCAGACCCAGACCCGGGAGAGCCACGGCTTCCGCTACGACGTGCCGCCGGCCGCCGAGCACTGGAAGGTCTTCGACCCGGACATCGTCGACGCCTACACCGACTCCCACGGCAAGCCGCTGGTGGCGATGAGCGGCACCGCCGACTACCGCGAGGGCGGTTGCGCGTCCGCGGTGACCCAGGGCATCGGCACCGCGGGCAAGGGACAGCTCGCCCAGATCGGCACCCAGGGCGGCGCCGGCGACCTGCCCACCAACGCCGTCAACGCGGCCGGGAACTGGGGCTTCGCCGCCTACGGCGGGCCGGAACACAAGCCGCGGATCCGGATGGGCACGCCGGTCCCCTGGAAGCGCAACGGCATCGACGGATACACCGTCACCGCCCGGATCACCGTGACCTACCGGCCGAGTTCCTGCGTCCCGCCGACGGCGATCGTCCGGAGCATCGCCCAGCGCCTGAAGGACGGTTCGGTCCACGAGTGGGTCATCTACGCGGACCAGGGCGTTCCCAACGCGCTGACGGAGAGTGAGATCGAGAAGATCATGGAGACGGTGCGCCCGTCGTCCGGCTGATCCCGGCCCCTCCCGGCCGGCCGCGCACCGGGTCTTCGCCCCGGCGCCGCCCGCTCGTTGACGGCCGTTCGGGGCGCCGCGCGCCCGTGTGGGCACCCAGTGCCGTTCCAGGCCCCTACAGGCCTGACATCGAAGGGGTGTCCGCGATTAGGCTGTCTCCTGGAGCGGCAGGAGCACGGGAGGGCGAGCGTCCCGATTCCGGCCTCGCGGACCCCGGCAGCCGAGGGGAGTGCGGGAGCCGGGCCGGACGGGCTGCTGCGGCAGGGGTGGGTCACCGGCGTCGGACGGCATGTTGCCCGGTCCGCCCCACCGCCGCCGCGCGTCCGACGGCACCCCGGCCGCTCGGGAGCATGTCAGCACACCAGGAGGCACAGTGAGCAGCGATCGGGACGACAACGGCCTCGGCGGCGACGGGGCAAGGTCAGCCGACGCCGACTACACGGGCGAGTTCACCATCGACTACACGCCGCCCGCCTGGTACATGACGAACGGCGAGGAAAGCCCGTCGGCGACCGCCGCGCCCGGGGAGAAGCCGGCCGCGGAGCCGTCCGCTCCCGGCGCGGTGCCCCCGGCGCAGGGCAGCCCGCCGGCCGCTCCCACCTGGTCGGCCGGCGGCGGCTCGGACTCCGCGGCGGCGACGCAGCCGCCGCCCCCCGCGCCGGCGGACAACTCCCCCGCGTCGACGATGCGTTTCTCGGCCATCTCCCTGAAGCACCCCAAGGCGCCGAGCGCCCCGGAGGGCACGTCTCCTGACGCCCCGTCAGGTGAGGCGGAGCCCGAGGCCAAGGCGCCGGTCACCTTCGACTCCACCGAGCGTTTCTCGGCGATCTCGCTGAAGCAGCACAAGGAGCCGAACGAGCCGAGCGAACCGAAGGAGCCGAAGCCGCCGCAGCAGGCCCCGCCGGCCGCCGCGGCACCGCCCGCTCCCCCGGCCGGCGCCTCGCCGGTCGGCGAGCCGGTGGGCGGACCCGCCGCCCCGCCCGCGGGCCCGCCGCAGGACGCCGTCCCGCCGCCTCCGCCCGCCCAGACGCCGCCGGCGCCTCCCGCCCCCGCCACGCCGCGTCCGGAGGGGCCGGAGCAGACCGGGCCGTCCGCTCCGGCCGCCGCGCCGCCGTGGTCGGCGCCCGCGTCGGGCCCGGCGTGGTCCGCGCCCACTCCCCCGCCGCCGAACGCGGTGCCCGCCCTGCCGCCGCAGTTCCAGCCGCCGCAGGCCGGTCCGGCCACCCCGCCCGCGGGCACGCCCCCGTTCGGCCAGCCCTACCAGGGGCCGGCGCCGACCCCGCCGAGTGTGCCGCTGCCCCCGCAGCAGGCGCCCCAGCAGCCGCCGCAGCACCCGGGCGCGCAGCCTCCGCCGCACGCCGCGTACGGGTACCCGCAGCCGCCCGCCCCGCAGCAGCAGCCGCCGCAGCACCCGGGTGCCCAGCCGCCGGTGGCCCCGCCCGCGCCGCCCGGCGGCTACGGCTACCCGCAGCCCGCGTACGGCTATCCGCAGCAGGCCCCGCCCGCCGCGCCCCCGGCCGAGCAGCAGACCCCGCCCGGGCCGCCCGCCGACCCGCGGGCCGGGGGCTGGCCGGCGGTCCCGCCGGAGCAGCGGCCGCACCCGGGCGGCGTCGCCCCGCTCGGCTACACCGCCGCCGTGGAGCTGTCCTCGGACCGCCTGCTGCGCAACCAGCCCAAGCCCAAGCGCCCCGGCAGCAACGTCCCCGCCCCGTCCCGTTTCAAGATCGGCGGGAAGCGCGAGGAGGCCGAGCGCAAGCGGAAGCTGGAGCTCATCCGCACCCCGGTGCTCTCCTGCTACCGCATCGCGGTGATCAGCCTGAAGGGCGGTGTCGGCAAGACCACGACGACCACCGCGCTCGGCGGCACCCTCGCCTCGGAGCGGCAGGACAAGATCCTGGCCATCGACGCGAACCCGGACGCCGGCACCCTCGGCCGCCGGGTGCGCCGCGAGACCGGCGCGACGATCCGCGACCTGGTGCAGGCGATCCCGCACCTGCACAGCT
Organism: Actinomycetota bacterium; assembly: GCA_048498775.1. Taxonomy (GTDB): domain Bacteria; phylum Actinomycetota; class Actinomycetes; order Streptomycetales; family Streptomycetaceae; genus JBEHXI01. The sequence goes on from JBEHXI010000064.1 coordinate 15,816, forward strand.
ACATGGACATCCGCCGGTTCACCTCGCAGGCGCCGTCCGGCCTGGAGATCATCGCCAACGACGTGGACCCGGCCGTGTCGACCACGTTCGACGACGAGGACTACCGCCGGGTCATCGAGGTGGTGGGCCGCCAGTACCCGATCATCCTCACCGACTCCGGCACCGGTCTGCTCTACAGCGCGATGCGCGGCGTCCTGGACCTGGCCGACCAGCTGATCATCATCTCGACGCCGTCGGTGGACGGCGCGAGCAGCGCCAGCACCACACTGGACTGGCTGTCGGCCAACGGCTACGCGGACCTGGTCCAGCGCAGCATCACGGTCATCTCCGGCGTCCGCGAGACCGGAAAGATGATCAAGGTGGAGGACATCGTCGCCCACTTCCAGACCCGCTGCCGCGGGGTGCTCGTGGTGCCCTTCGACGAGCACCTGTCCGCCGGTGCCGAGGTGGACCTGGAGATGATGCGGCCCAAGACGCGCGAGGCGTACTTCAACCTCGCCGCCATGGTCGCCGAGGACTTCGCCCGCGCCCAGCAGGCCCAGGGCCTGTGGACCCAGGGCCAGGGCGGCGCGCAGCCGCCGCACCAGGCGCCCCCGGTCCCCGGCCAGCAGCCCTACCCGCAGCAGGGATACGGCTACGAGGGCGCTCCCCCGCCGCAGCAGCCGTACTACCCGCAGCAGCCCGGCGCCGCCCCGCAACAGGGCTGGCCCCAGCAGGGCTGGCCGCAGCAGCCGCCGCAGGCCCAGCCCGGTCAGCCGCAGCCCGGCTACGGCTACCCGCCGCCCCCGCCGCCGCAGCAGTGAGCCCGACGGCAGGGGCCCGGACGGAAGTGTTCCGTCCGGGCCCCTGCCGCCGCTCCTGCCGTCTCACGGGCGCTCTCAGGCGTCGACCAGTTCCCGGGCGCGCTTGACGTCGTCCGCCATCCGCTCCAGCAGGGCGTCGATCGACTCGAACTTCTCCTGGCCGCGCAGATAGGCCAGGAAGTCGACGGCCGCGTGCATCCCGTACAGGTCGAGCCCGACGCGGTCGATGGCGTAGGCCTCCACGGTGCGCTGGGTGCCGTCGAAGGTCGGGTTGGTGCCGACCGAGATCGCGGCGGGCATGGCCTCGCCCTCCACCACCAGCCACCCGGCGTAGACCCCGTCCGCGGGGATGGCCGAGTACGGCAGCGTCTCGACGTTGGCCGTGGGATAGCCCAGCTCGCGGCCGCGCTGCGCGCCGCGCACCACGACCCCCTCGACCCGGTGCGGCCGCCCCAGCACCTCCATGGCCCCGGCGACGTCGCCCTCGGCGATCAGCCGCCGCGCCAGGGTGGAGGAGAACGGCTCGCCGCCGCCCGCCGCGCCGCGCTCGTAGAGATCGACGACCTCGACCCGGAAGTCGTGGTCCGCGCCGAGCTCCGCCAGCACCCGCACGTCACCGGCCGCCCGGTGCCCGAACCGGAAGTTGGGGCCCTCGACGACCAGCGCGGCGCCCAGCGCGTCGACCAGGACGGTCCGGACGAAGTCGGCGGGCGACAGCCGGGAGAACTCGGCGGTGAACGGCAGGATCAGCACGGCGTCGACGCCGAGGCCGGCCATCAGCTCGGCCCTGCGGTGGTGCGGCGCCAGCAGCGGCGGATGGCTGCCCGGCCGGACGACCTCGCTCGGGTGCGGATCGAAGGTGACCACCACGGAGCGGACGCCCAGCTCCCTGGCCCGCTCCACCGCACGTCCGATGATCAGCTGGTGCCCGCGGTGGACGCCGTCATACGAGCCGATGGTGACGACGCTACGCCCCCACCCCTCCGGCACGTCCGCCAAGCCCCGCCAGCACTCCACAGTGATCGCTCCTCGCCCGAACCCGCCTTTGCCAGTGTGCCTGTCCAAGACTGCCATGCCGGACGCGCGCGGAAGGAATCGGGCCGGGTGGGGGCGTTCGCACAGCTGTCCGCGGCGCGGCCGGTGCGCGCCCCCGACGCTCCCCCTCGTCACTCCGCGCGCCTGTCTGATGGGGTGAATCGCGGGCGTGCGGTGGATAGGACTGTGGCGGAGGGGGATCGTGGAGCGCGGCGCCAGGGGGGAGCGGCCCGCGCTCCACGATGAAAACGAAACCCGAAGTCGCTGGATGGCCTCAGAACGGGCCGGCGAACCCGGCCAGGATCCTGGACTCGCCGCGCTTGGGCTCCACCAGCGCGATGAACCGGTCCTCCGGCCCGAAGACCGCCACCGGTCCCGTGACGTCCTCAGGCCCCCGCCAGGGCAGCCGCACACCGTTGACCAGCAGCCGGGCGCCCTCGGCGTCCACGTCCCAGCGCGGGAACGCGGCAGCGGCGGCCTGCCCGATCGGCAGCACCGAGAAGTCCTCCTCCAGCTCCTGGAGGGTGCGCGCCTGCGCCAGCCCGTACGGGCCGACCAGGGTGCGCCGCAGCGCCGTCAGATGACCACCGGTGCCCAGGTCGGCGCCGAGGTCGCGGGCGAGGGCCCGGATGTAGGTGCCCGAGGAGCACTCCACGGTGACGTCCAGGTCCAGCAGTTCCACGCCGTCCTGCTCGATCCGGCGGACGTCGTGGACGGTGAACGACGAGACGGTGACCGGCCGTGCCGCCAGCTCGAAGTCCTCGCCGGCGCGCACCAGCCGGTGCGAGCGCTGCCCGTCCACCTTGATCGCGCTGACCTTCGACGGCACCTGGAGGATGTCGCCGGTCAGCTTGCCGACAGCGGCCTCCAGCGCCTCGCGGGTGACCTCGTGCGCCGAGGCCGTCGCGACCACCTCGCCCTCGGCGTCGTCGGTGACCGTGGACTGGCCCAGCCGGATCGTCGCCTCGTAGGTCTTGGCGGTGAGCGCCAGATACCCCAGCAGCCGGGTGGCCCGCTCCACGCCGATCACCAGCACGCCGGTGGCCATCGGGTCCAGGGTGCCGGCGTGGCCGACCCGGCGGGTGCCCGCCAGGCGGCGCAGCCGGGAGACCACGGCGTGCGAGGTCATCCCGGCCGGCTTGTCCACGATCACCAGGCCGTCGTCGGCCCGGCGGCCGTCCGGGCTACGCCTCATGCTCGCCGGAGCCCTCCGCGTCGGTGGCGTCGGTGTCCCCGGCGTCCTCAGTGTCCTCACCAGCCTCGGCCGGCTTGCGGTACGGGTCGGGCTCGCCCGCGTACCCCTTCCCGGCCGCCGCCTCACGGACCTGCTGGTCGGCGGCGCGCGCCTTGGCCAGCAGGTCGTCGATGGTGCGGGCGGTCTCCGGGACCGCGTCCAGGACGAACGTCAGCGACGGGGTGAAGCGCACCCCGGTCTGCCGCCCGACCTCGGAGCGCAGCACGCCCTTGGCGCTCTCCAGCGCCGCGGCCGACGCGGTGCGCTCCTCCTCGTCCCCGAAGACCGTGTAGAAGACGGTCGCCTCCCGCAGGTCACCGGTGACCCGGGTGTCGGTGATCGTGACATAGCCCAGCCGCGGGTCCTTGATCCGCCGCTGCAGCGTCTCCGCGACCACGACCCGGATGCGGTCCGCCAGCTTGCGCGCCCGCGCGGTGTCGGTCACTGCTCCGTCTCCTTCTGCTGTTCCTGCGTGTTCCGGCGAGGACGGCTCAGTCGTCCTCGCCGTGGATCCGCCGCCGTGCCGACAGCAGATCCACCTCCGGCCGAGCCGCCATCCAGCGCTCGCACCGGTCCAGTGTCTCGGCCAGGTGCCCGTGGTCCCCGGACACCGCCGCGAGCCCGATACGGGCCCTGCGGTAGAGATCCTGCTCGCCCACCTCCGCCACACTCACCGCGTACTTCCGGTGCAGTTCGGCGACGATCGGGCGGATGACGGACCGCTTCTCCTTCAGTGAACGCACGTCACCGAGAAGCAGGTCGAAGGACAACGTCCCTACGTACATGGGCGACAGGTCAAGCCGACCTGGAAGGCCTCGTCGTTGCGCCTCCCGCCGCGCGGGCGGAGGCGATCCCTGGGGTGAACGGTACCCGCAACGGCCGGGGCCGATCGACGGAATTCCTCCGCCGACCGGCCCCGGTACCGCTCAGGCCGCGGTCAGCCCGCGACCGTCAGCCGCGCGGCTTCTCGCGCATCTCGTAGGTGGCGATGACGTCGCCGATCTTGATGTCGTTGAAGTTGCCGAGGTTGATACCGCCCTCGTAACCCTCACGAATCTCGGTGACGTCGTCCTTGAAGCGGCGCAGACCCTCGATGGTGAGGTTCTCCGCGACCACCTTGCCGTCGCGCACCAGGCGCGCCTTGGTGTTGCGGCGCACCTCGCCGGAGCGGATGAGCACACCGGCGATGTTGCCGAGCTTGGACGAGCGGAAGACCTCGCGGATCTCCGCGGTGCCGAGCTCGACCTCCTCGTACTCCGGCTTGAGCATGCCCTTCAGGGCCGCCTCGATCTCCTCGATGGCCTGGTAGATCACCGAGTAGTACCGGACGTCGACGCCCTCGCGCTCGGCCATCTGCGTGGCGCGGCCCTCGGCCCGCACGTTGAAGCCGATGACGATGGCGTCGGAGCCCGCCGCCAGGTTGATGTCGGACTCGGTGACCGCACCCACACCGCGGTGCAGGACGCGGATGTCCACCTCCTCGCCGACATCGAGCTGGAGCAGCGAGGACTCCAGGGCCTCGACCGAACCGGACGCGTCGCCCTTGATGATGAGGTTGAGCTGACGCACCTCGCCGGCCTTGAGCGCCTTGTCCAGGTCCTCCAGGGAGATCCGGACGCCCTTGCGGGCGAACGCCGCGTTCCGCTCGCGGGCGGCACGCTTCTCGGCGATCTGCCGGGCGGTGCGGTCCTCCTCGACCACCAGGAAGTTGTCGCCGGCACCGGGCACATTGGTCAGACCCAGCACCAGGACCGGGGCCGAAGGACCGGCCTCCTCGACGTTGTTGCCGTTGTCGTCGAGCATCGCCCGCACGCGGCCGTACGCGTCGCCGACCACCATCGTGTCGCCGACCCGCAGGGTGCCGCGCTGGACCAGCACCGTCGCCACGGCGCCGCGGCCGCGGTCGAGGTGGGCCTCGATCGCGATGCCCTGGGCGTCCTGCTCCGGGTTGGCCCGCAGGTCGAGCGAGGCGTCCGCCGTGAGGATCACGGCCTCCAGCAGCTCGTCGATGTTGAGCCCCTGCTTGGCGGAGATGTCGACGAACATGGTGTCGCCGCCGTACTCCTCGGCCACCAGCCCGTACTCGGTCAGCTGGCCGCGGACCTTGGTCGGGTCGGCACCCTCGACGTCGATCTTGTTGACCGCGACGACGATCGGCACGTCGGCCGCCTTGGCGTGGTTGAGCGCCTCGACGGTCTGCGGCATCACGCCGTCGTTGGCCGCGACCACCAGGATCGCGATGTCCGTCGACTTCGCACCGCGGGCACGCATGGCGGTGAACGCCTCGTGACCCGGGGTGTCGATGAAGGTGATCTTCCGGTCCTCGCCGTTGACCTCGGTCGTGACCTGGTACGCACCGATGTGCTGCGTGATGCCGCCGGCCTCGCCCGCGACCACGTTGGTCTTGCGGATGGCGTCCAGCAGCCGGGTCTTACCGTGGTCGACGTGACCCATGACGGTCACCACCGGCGGACGCGCGACGAGTGCCTCCTCGCCGCCCTCGTCCTCGCCGAACTCGATGTCGAAGGACTCGAGAAGCTCGCGGTCCTCCTCCTCCGGGCTGACGATCTCGACGGTGTAGTTCATCTCGTCGGCCAGCAGCTGCAGCGTCTCGTCGGAGACCGACTGCGTCGCGGTGACCATCTCGCCGAGGTTCAGCATCACCTGGACCAGGGACGCCGGGTTGGCGTTGATCTTCTCCGCGAAGTCGGTCAGCGAGGCACCGCGGGACAGGCGAACGGTCTCGCCGTTACCGCGCGGCAGCATCACCCCGCCGACGGACGGGGCCTGCATGGCCTCGTACTCCTGGCGGCGCTGCCGCTTCGACTTGCGGCCACGCGCCGGGCGTCCGCCCGGACCACGGCCGAAGGCGCCCTGCGTGCCACCACGGCCACCGGGACCGCCGGGACGGCCACCGAAGCCGGGACGGCCACCGCCGCCGGCGAAGCCGCCACCGCCGCCGCCACCGGGACGGCCCGCGAAGCCGCCGCCGGCCGGACGGGCACCGCCGCCGCCACCGGGACGACCGGCGAAACCGCCGCCGCCGGGACGACCGGCACCGCCGGGACGACCGGGGGCACCACCGGGACGGCCGGGGCCGCCACCGGGACGCGGACCGGCCGCGGGACGCTGCGGCATCATGCCCGGGTTCGGGCGCGGACCACCGCTGGGCGCCTGCGGGCGCGGCATGGAACCGGGGGTCGGACGCGGTCCGCCGGGACCGGCCTGGCCGCCGGGACGCGGACCCTGGGGACGCGGGCCGCCACCGGGACCGGCCTGGCCCGGACGCGGCGCGCCGCCGGGACGCGGACCGCCGGGAGACTGCGGGCGGGGCATGCCCGTGCTGCCCGAGGTGAACGGGTTGTTGCCCGGACGGGGACCGGCCGGACGGGGAGCGCCGGGACGCGCCGCACCGGCACCACCCGGACGCGGGGCGCGCTGGCCGCCCTCACGCGGAGCGCGCGGGCCGCCGTCACGGCCGTCACGGCCGGCGGGACCGCCGGGACGCTGCCCCGGACGCGGGCCGGGAGCGGCCGGGCGAGGACCGGGCTGCGCGGGAGCCTGCTGCTGCGCCGAGGAGAACTCGGCCGCCGGAGCGGGCTGCGCGGGAGCCGGACGCGGGCCGGGACGCGGACCGGGCGCGGCGGGACGGGCGCTCGGCTGCTGGGCCGGCGCCGGGGAGGGGGCCGCGGGAGCCGCCGGGGCGGCGGCAGCGGCCGGCTTGGGCGCGGGAGCGCCCGGCTTGGGGGCAGGACGTGCCGCCGCGGGCCCCGGGGTCGGGGCGGACGGCCTGGCGGGCGCCTGCTTGCGCGGCGCCGAGGGCTTGGCAGCACCGGCAGCGGCACCGCCGTTGCCCTGCTGCAAAGCGTCAGTCAACTTGCGAACAACCGGCGCCTCGATCGTCGAGGACGCCGAACGGACGAATTCGCCAAGTTCTTGGAGCTTGGCCATGACGACCTTGCTCTCCACTCCGAACTCCTTGGCGAGTTCGTATACCCGGACCTTAGCCACATCGCTCCTTCTCGGTCCGGGGTGGTCGTCCGCCGGACCGTCGCTACTTCATGGGCGTACTCATCGCGTACTCATCGAGTGCTCATCGCAATCTCGACCTACTTCCGACTCGCGAGGTACCTACCGCACGGTTACCCGTGTCGTTCCTTGCCGTGTGGCGCGTCGTCGCGTCCCACGTTTGGTGCCGCGTGCTCGATGCCCTGCCGTACGTCCTCCGTGCCGAGCGGTCCCGGGATGCGGTACGCCCGCGGGAACGCCCGGCGGCGGACCGCCAGGTCATAGCACGCCATGTCGGGATGTACATACGCACCCCGACCGGGGAGCGTACCGCGCGGATCAGGGACACACTCGCCCCCGACCACCGCGATACGCAGCAGATCGTCCTTGGCCGCACGCTTCCGGCAACCCACGCAGGTTCGCTCAGGGCATGCTCGGCCACGTGTCCGGCCAGACACTGCTTAAGTCTACCTCCCTGAACCGACCCCACCCCTTCGGGCCGGTTTGCGTTCAGCTGTTCGTCATCCCCGGCATCCCCGGCGATCCGCGGTGTCACGCGGGCTGGGCCTCCGCCTCGGTGTCGGGGCGGATGTCGATGCGCCATCCGGTGAGCCGGGCGGCGAGGCGGGCGTTCTGCCCCTCCTTGCCGATCGCCAGCGACAGCTGGTAGTCGGGGACCGTCACCCGCGCGGAACGGGCCGCGAGGTCCACGACCTCCACCTTGGTCACCCGGGCGGGTGACAGGGCGTTCGCGACCATCTGCGCGGGATCGTCCGACCAGTCGACGATGTCGATCTTCTCGCCGTTGAGCTCCGCCATCACGGCGCGCACCCGGGCGCCCATCGGGCCGATGCAGGCGCCCTTGGCGTTCAGGCCCTGGCGGGTCGAGCGCACCGCGATCTTGGTGCGGTGGCCGGCCTCCCGGGCGATCGCCTGGATCTCCACCGAGCCGTCCGCGATCTCCGGGACCTCCAGGGCGAACAACTTCTTGACCAGGTTCGGATGGGTCCGCGACAACGTGACCGATGGTCCGCGCACTCCCTTCGCCACCCGCACCACATAGGTCCGCAGGCGGGTGCCGTGCTTGTACTCCTCACCCGGGACCTGCTCCTGCGGAGGCAGGATCGCCTCCAGCTTTCCGATGTCAACCAGCACGTTGCGGGGATCATTCCCCTGCTGGACCACACCGGTGACGATGTCACCCTCCCGGCCGGCGTACTCGCCGAAGGTGACCTCCTCCTCGGCGTCGCGCAGCCGCTGGAGGATGACCTGCTTGGCGGTGGTCGCGGCGATGCGGCCGAAACCGGTCGGCGTGTCGTCGAACTCGCGCGGCTCCTGGCCCTCCGGGACCTCGCCCGGCTCCTCCTTCGCCCACACGGTGACGTGGCCGGAGGTGCGGTCCAGTTCCACCCGGGCGTTGCGGCGGCTGCCCGGCTCGCGGTGGTACGCGATGAGGAGGGCGGACTCGATCGCCTCGACCAGCAGGTCGAACGAGATCTCCTTCTCCCGTACCAGACCCCGCAGGGCACTCATGTCGATGTCCACGGCTACGCCTCCTCGGTGCTCTCGTCGATGTCGTCCGCGTCGCCGTCCTCGACCACGCCCTCGGCGTCCTCGGCGTCCTCGGCGTCGTCCGAACCGTCACCCGCCTTGCGGCTGAACTCCAGCTCCACCCGGGCCCGGGTGATCTCCGCGAAGGACAGGCGGCGGGCGGTGGGCTTGCGGCCCTTGACGCCCGGCACCTCCACGTCCAGACCCTCGTCGTCCACTTCAAGGATGCGCGCGACCAGGTCACCACCGGCGGCGAGCTGCGCCTTGACCAGGCGGCCGCGGTTGCGGGCGAAGTGCCGCGGCTCGGTCAGCGGGCGGTCGGTGCCCGGCGAGGTGACCTCCAGGACGTAGGGGGCGCCCCCCATGACGTCGGACTCGTCCAGCACCTCGGAGATCCGCCGGCTCAGCTCGGCGACCGCGTCCAGCTGCACCCCGCTGTCGGAATCCACCACGACACGCAGCAGCCGGCGCTTGCCTGCGGGGGTGACCGCGATCTCCTCCAGGTCCAGTCCCGCCCCTGTGGCGAGCGGCTCAAGCAGCGTTCGCAGCCTGTCGCTCTGGGTGGTGCTCATCCGGGTGACTCCTCGGCCGCGTGTGCTGTTGTGGGGATACGTCGCGTGTCGCCCTGAGCCTATCGGTTCCGGCACCCGGCTGACGATTCGGCGAAACCGGCGAGCGGCGCGCGGCACCGGCCGGGGGGCTGTCCACGTCGGCGGTCCGCGCAGGTAGGCTCACTGATCGCCGGCGGTGAGGGACCCCGCCGCGTCCCCCACGCGTCCCCCGGGAAGAGGAACGTGCCGCACGCGACGACAGCGCCGGGCCCCCGCGCCCCGCGCAGACGAGCCGTACTCGCCGCCTGCCTCGCGGCGCCGCTCGCCGCCCTGGTGCTGGAGAGCTGCTCCCGCGCCTCACAGGCCGATCCGGCCGGCCTGGCCGCCGCCGCCCTGCGCCGGCGGGCCGCCCGGGACAGCGCGGACCTGCTCGCCAAGTACGACACCGTGATCGCCGCCCAGCCCTCGCTGGGCGAGCGGCTGCGCCCGCTGCGCGACCAGGTCGCCGAGCACCTGGCGGCGTTCGGCGGCACAACCCCGCGGCCGTCGGCCTCCGGCTCCCCGAGGGGGGCCTCCACCGGCGCCGACGCGGCGCTGGCCGCGCTCGCCGACGCCGAGCGGCGGGTGGCGGACGCGCGCACCGCCGCGCTGCCCGGCGCACCCTCCGAAGTGGCCCGGCTGCTCGCCTCGGCGGCCGCCGCCGGAGCCTGCCACGTCCTCCTCCTGCAAGGCGGTGCCTGACCCATGGACGCCGACTCCCCCACCGCATCCGCTGCTTCCGCCGCCACCGCGCTCGCGGCCGCGCAGGCCGCCCTGGCCGCCGAGGACGCGGCGGTGTACGGCTACGGCGTGGTCGGCGCCCGGGTCGGCGCGGGCCGCCGGGCCGACGCGCAGGCCGGGTACGACGCGCACCGCGCCGGCCGGGACGCGATGCGCCGGGCCGTCGACGCGCTCGGCGGCGAACCGGTGGCCGCCGATCCCGCCTACGCCCTGCCGTTCCCGGTGCCCGACGCGGCCGCCGCGATCCGGCTGGCCGCGCTGATCGAGGACCGGATCACGCAGGTCTACGCCGACCTGGTGGCCGCGGCCGGCGGGCAGGTGCGGCAGCAGGCGGCCGGGGCGCTGCGTGATGCGGCCGTCCGTGCGATGCGCTGGCGCGGCGGGGACGGCGTAGCCTTCCCGGGGCTGCCGGAACGGGCGCCCGGTGCCGCGCGTCCGGCGGCGGCGGGCCCTTCGGCGTCCGCGAGCTGACCCAACGGCCCGTCAGAAGGGATCCGTCACCGATGGCCTCGGCACCGCACGTCAGGCTGGAACCTCCGGAACGGCTGGTACGCATGGTCACCGCCTGGGAGGGCGAGCGGGGCCGCGCCTGGCTGGAGGCGCTGCCGGAGCGGCTGCGCGAGCGGCTGGAGAGCTGGGAGCTGACCGCCGAGCGGGTGCAGCAGCCGGGCGGCAACATCTCCATGGTGGTGCTGGTGCGGCAGGCCGACGGCACCCCGGCGGCCCTGAAGGCCGGACTGCCCAGCCCGGAGAGCGCGCAGGAGCACGCGGCCCTCGCGCACTGGGACGGCCACGGCGCGGTGCGGCTGCTGCGGTCCGCGCCAGGGGAGGGCTTCCTGCTGCTGGAGCGGCTGCACGGCGACGTCAGCCTGCGCTCGCTGCCGGAGGCCAAGGCGATGCTGGAGGCGACCGGGGTGGTGCGCCGGCTGTGGGTGCCGCCGCCCGAGGGGCACGCGTTCACCTCCGTCGCCGAGCACACCGCGCGGATGGTGCCGGCGCTGCGGGAGCGGGCCGCGGAGCCGTGGGCCGCGGATCTGCGGCCGCTGGCCGAGCAGGCGATCGAGGTCCGGGAGCGTCTGGTGGCGACCGCCGGTGAACCGCTGCTGCTGCACGGCGACTTCCACCACGGCAACGTGCTCGCCGCCGACCGGCTGCCCTGGCTGGCGATCGACCCCAAGCCGCTGGCCGGGGACCCCGCCTACGACCTGGCCTGGCTGCTGCGCGACCGGCTGGAGACGCTGGTGGCCGCCCCCGGGGCCCCCGCGGCGGCCCGGCGGCGGCTCGGCATGCTCTCCGACGCCCTGGAGGTGGACCGGGACCGCCTGCGGGACTGGGCGGTGTGGCGGGCGGTGGCCGCCGGGCTGTGGCTGTGCTCGGTCGGCCACCGCGGCGACGGCGAACTGCTGCTGGAGTTCGCCGGCTGGTTCTAGTGCGTGAGGCGGGCCAGCGCCTGCTCCACGGTGATCTCCTCCCGCTCGCCGGTGCGGCGGTCCTTGAGCTCCACGACGCCCTCGGCGGCCCGGCGGCCCACCACCAGGATGGCCGGCACCCCGATCAGTTCGGCGTCGGTGAACTTCACGCCCGGCGAGACGCCCGCCCGGTCGTCCACCAGCACCCGCACCCCGGCGGCCTCCAGCTTGGCGGAGAGGTCCAGGGCGAGTTCGGTCTGGACGGTCTTGCCCGCCGCGACGACGTGGACGTCGGCCGGGGCGACCTCGCGCGGCCAGCACAGGCCGTGCTCGTCGGCGGTCTGCTCGGCCAGCGCGGCCACGGCGCGCGAGACGCCGATGCCGTAGGAGCCCATGGTGACCCGCACCGGCTTGCCGTCGCGGCCGAGGACGTCCAGGCCGAAGGCGTCGGCGTACTTGCGGCCGAGCTGGAAGATGTGGCCGATCTCGATGGCCCGGTCCAGGCGCAGTCCGGCGCCGCACTCCGGGCAGGGGTCGCCGGGCTCCACCACGACCACGTCGAGGTACCGGTCGACCTCGAAGTCCCGGCCGCAGACGACGTTGCGGGCGTGCCGGCCGGGCTTGTTGGCGCCGGTGATCCAGGCGGTGCCGGGGGCGACCCGCGGGTCGGCGAGGTAGCGGAACCTCCGCTGCCCGGTGGGGCCGATGTAGCCGCGGACCAGGTCGGGGCGGCCCTCGAAGTCCTCGGCGGTGACCAGCTCGACGGTGGCGGGCGCCAGGTGTTCGGCGAGCTTGCCGAGGTCCACCTCGCGGTCGCCGGGCACGCCCACCGCGGTGATCTCGCCGTCCACCGTCACCAGCAGGTTCTTCAGGGTGGCGGAGGCGGGCACGCCCAGGTGCGCGGCGAGCGTCTCGATGGTCGGGGTGTCGGGGGTGTCCAGTTCCTCCAGTGCGCCGTGGCCGGTGCCGTCCACCGGGGAGACCGGCACGGTGACGGCCTCGGTGTTGGCCGCGTAGCCGCAGGACGGGCAGTCGGCGAAGGTGTCCTCGCCGGCCGCGGCGGGGGCGAGGAACTCCTCGGAGGCGGAGCCGCCCATGGCGCCGGAGACCGCCGAGACGACGCGGTAGTCGAAGCCGAGGCGCTCGAAGATGCGGATGTACGCCTCGCGGTGCAGCCGGTAGGACCCGGCCAGCCCCTCGTCGTCGGCGTCGAAGGAGTAGGAGTCCTTCATCTGGAACTCGCGGCCGCGCAGCACCCCGGAGCGGGGGCGGGCCTCGTCGCGGTACTTGGTCTGGATCTGGTAGAGGATCACCGGCAGGTCCTTGTAGGACGTGGCCTGGTCCTTGACGACCTGGGTGAAGATCTCCTCGTGGGTGGGCCCGAGCACGTACCGGGCGCCCCTGCGGTCGGTGAGCTGGAAGAGCAGGTCGCCGTACTCGTCGGCGCGGCCGGTGGTCTCGTAGGCCTCCCGGGGCAGCAGCGCCGGCAGCAGCACCTCCTGGCCGCCGATGGCGTCCATCTCCTCGCGGACCACCCGGGCGACGTTCTCCAGTACCCGCTTGCCGAGCGGCAGCCAGGTCCACACGCCCGCCGAGGTGCGGCGCACATAGCCGGCGCGGACCAGCAGCCGGTGGCTGGTGGTCTCGGCGTCGGCCGGGGCGTCGCGCAGCGTCTTGAGGAGCATCCGGGACATGCGCTGGACCATGGGGGTTCTTCTCCGTACGGGGCGGCGGCGGTATGCCCCGAGGATAGCCAGCCCGGCCTGCCCGCTACCGGCGCAGCGGGAGAGGGGCGCCCATCACCGTGTACGGGGTGGGGGCGCCGGGGAAGTGGACCGGGCGGGCCAGGTCGGTGTAGCCCAGCGAGCGGTAGAAGCGGCGGGCCGGGCTCTCCAGGTCGAGGGCGGACAGCAGGCTGCGCGGCTGCCCGACGGGGTCGGTCAGGCCGGTGATCAGCCGGCGGCCGATGCCGTGGCGCTGGTAGGCGGGGAGCACATGGAGCTCGACGATCACGAAGGAGGTGTCGAGCCAGTCGTCGTGCCCGGCCCGCTGGAGGTACGGCTGGACGATCGTGGACCACCAGTGGGCGCGGTCGTTGGGCATGCCGTAGACGAAGCCGACCAGCCGCCCGTCCTGGTTGGTGGCGCCGAGGCAGGCCACTCCGGGCTGGTTGAGGTGGCGCAGCACGATCTGGCGGCGGACGGCGATCTCCTCGTCCGTCAGGCCGAAGGCCAGCGCCTGGACCGCGAGCGCCTCGTCGACCCGCGCCGCGAGGTCGAGCGGGCCCACCTCCACGTCATCCATGATCCGGGACCCTACCCGCTCATACCGCCCGCCAGCCATGGCGCGCGTCCTGCGGTGACGGGCCCACGGCCGGGGGATCCGCATCAGAACAGCACGCTCATGAACGAGCCGACCTCGCGGAAGCCGACCCCGTGGTAGGCGGCGCGGGCCGGGGTGTTGAAGTCGTTGACGTACAGGCTCGCGACCGGGGCGATGTCGCGCAGCGCGTAGTGCAGGACCGCGGCCATGCCGGTCTTGGACAGGCCGCGGCCGCGGTGCTCGGGGGCCACCCAGACGCCCTGGATCTGGCAGGCGTGCGGGGTGACGGCGCCGATCTCGGCCTTGAAGACCACCCGGCCGTCCTCGATGCGGGCGAAGGCCCGCCCGGAGCTGACGAGTTCGGCGATCCGGGCCTGGTAGTGCAGGCCGCCGTCGCCGGCCATCGGGGAGACGCCGACCTCCTCGGTGAACATCGCCACGCAGGCCGGCATGATCACGTCCATCTCGTCGCGCCGGACCCGCCGCACCAGCGGGTCGGGGGTGACGTCCGGCGGCAGCGAGCGGGTGACCATCAGCGGCTGCCGGGGCCGGACGTCCCTGGCCGGCCCCCAGCAGGGCTCAAGCAGCGACCACAGCTCGGCGGTGGCCTCGGCGGGGCCGACGATGGACGAGCAGCGGCGGCCCGCGCGACGGGCCCGTTCGGCGAAGGCGCGCACCGCCTCGGGGCCCGCGCAGATCGGGACGAGGTTGGCGCCGGCGTAGCACAGCGCCTCCAGGCGCCCGCCCGCGTACCAGCCCCACATCTCGCCGCCGAGCCGCCAGGGGTCGAGTCCGGCGACCTGGACCCGGGAGGCGACGAAGGCGTTGACGACCGGGTCCCGGTCCAGCACGGCGAGGGCCGCGCCGAGGTCGGCGGGCTCCAGGACCTTGGTCGTGGTGGTCGTCAACACGTGGGCGCCTCGCCAGTACGGAGCCGTCATGGGCCTGATCTGACGCACTCTACCCCGGCGGTTCGGGTGTACGCGCGGGACCTGAAGGGCCCGGGCCGCCAGATCAGGCGATGGTGACCTCGGGTTCGCCGGAGGGGGTGCCGTCCGCGGTCATCTGCTCGGCGATCTTCATGGCCTCCTCGATCAGGGTCTCGACGATCTT
>JBEHXI010000065.1:0-30467 GCA_048498775.1 Actinomycetota bacterium
CGGGACGGCGATTCGGCCGTCCCGCCCCGGTCGCGTAGTGGGGTCGGGTTGTGGGGTCGGGTTGTGGCGGCTCAGTCGTCCCGGCCGGCGAACTGGAAGACCATCCCCAGGATGCCGGCGAGCATCACGCCGCATCCGATCAGGAACAGCCACAGGCCGTAGACCAGGCCCACCGCGAGCACCGCGAAGGCGAGCGCCACCACCACGGGGTAGCCGCTGTGCGGCGGGAAGAAGTCGAGCGGGCCGCTGCGCTGGTGGATCTCGCCGGACTTGTCGTCCTCCGGCCGGGTGCCCTTCCTGCGGTACTGCACCGCCATGAAGAACGAGACCAGCGCGGACATCAGGAAGGACACCGTCAGGGCCGCGGTGCCCGCCGGGTCCTTGGAGATCGGGTAGTAGACGGCGTCCGTCACCAGGAAGAACCCCGCCACCCCGGCGAACAGGTACGCTTCGAACTTCACGCTCACTCCCCCAGCGGGTCGGGCGTCGGACGGGACGGGTCCGTGGTGGACGGCTTGAGCTGCCGGTCGCCGGAGACGCCCGGGAAGCGCATGTCGAAGGCCGGGGAGTCGGAGCGGATCCTGGGCAGCGCGTCGAAGTTGTGCCGCGGCGGCGGGCAGGAGGTGGCCCACTCCAGGGAACGCCCGTAGCCCCAGGGGTCGTCGACCTCCACCTTCGGCGCGTACCGCGCGGTGCGCCACACGTTGTACAGGAACGGCAGCGTGGACAGGCCGAGTTCGAACGCGCCGATGGAGGAGATGGTGTTCAGCACGGTGAAGCCGTCCGCCGGCAGGTAGTCGGCGTAGCGCCGGGGCATGCCCATCTCGCCCAGCCAGTGCTGCACCAGGAAGGTGGTCTGAAAGCCGACGAACAGCGTCCAGAAATGGATCTTCCCGAGCCGCTCGTCGAGCATCTTGCCGGTGAACTTCGGCCACCAGAAGTAGAAGCCGCCGAACATCGAGAACACCACGGTGCCGAACAGCACATAGTGCAGGTGCGCCACCACGAAGTACGAGTCGGTGACGTGGAAGTCGATCGGCGGCGAGGCGAGCAGCACCCCGCTCAGGCCGCCCAGCAGGAACGTCACCAGGAAGCCGATCGCGAACAGCATCGGGGTCTCGAAGGAGACGCTGCCGCGCCACATCGTGCCGATCCAGTTGAAGAACTTCACCCCGGTGGGCACCGCGATCAGGAAGGAGGTCAGGGAGAAGAACGGCAGCAGCACCGCGCCGGTGGCGAACATGTGGTGGGCCCACACCACCGCCGACAGCATGGTGATCGCGATGGTCGCGCCCACCATGCCGACGTATCCGAAGACCGGCTTGCGGCTGAAGACCGGGATGATCTCGGTCACCACGCCGAAGAACGGCAGGGCGACGATGTAGACCTCCGGATGCCCGAAGAACCAGAACAGGTGCTGCCACAGGATCGCCCCGCCGTTGGCGGCGTCGAAGACGTGGGCGCCGAACTTCCGGTCGGCCACCAGCGCCAGCAGGATCGCGGTGAACACCGGGAAGGCCAGCAGCGCCAGGATCGAGGTGAACAGCACGTTCCAGGTGAAGATGGGCATCCGGAACATCGTCATGCCCGGGGCGCGCAGGCAGACGATGGTGCTGACGAAGTTGACCGACGTCAGCGTGGTGCTCAGGCCGGAGACCACCAGGCCCATCGCCCACAGGTTGCCGCCCGCCCCGGCCGAGTGGAGCGGCCCGTTGAGCGGCGCGTAGGCGAACCAGCCGAAGTCCGCGGCGCCGCGCGGCGTCAGGAACCCGGACAGCACGATCAGGCCGCCGAACAGGAACATCCAGTACGTCATGGCGTTGAGCCGGGGGAACGCCACGTCCGGGGCGCCGATCTGGATCGGCATGATCGCGTTTGCCAGGCCGGCGAACATCGGGGTGGCGAACAGCAGCATCATCAGCGTGCCGTGGATGGTGAACAGCTGGTTGTACTGCTCGGAGCTGACCACCTGCAGCCCGGGGCGCGCCAGTTCGGCCCGCATCAGCATGGCCAGGATCCCGGCCACCAGGAAGAAGCCGAACGAGGTGGTCATGTACAGGTTGCCGATCACCTTGTGATCGGTCGTGGTCAGCCACCGTCTGACGTACGTTCCGGTCCGGACGCGGCCGCTCGGTCGCTCGGCCGCCTCCGCCACCGTCTCCTGTTCGAGCTGCGTCATCGGCCCCTCCATCCGCCCCCCGGTCGAACCGCCCGGTCCTTTCGTCCGCGAGCCCACCCTGTGTTGCCTGCGAACGGGGGATCCAAACCACGCGGTGCTCCATCCGGCTCAGCCGGGCCGCAGGCCCGCCAGGCGGGCGCCCTCGGCCAGGACTTCGGCGAGCATCGGCCGGGTCAGGCGGCCGGTGAACACGTTGCGCTGACTGGGGTGGTAGCAGCCGAGCAGCCACAGCCGCCGCTCGCCGTCGGCATGGGCCAGTTCGACGCGGGCGCCGTGGCCGAACACCGGGCGGGGGCGCGGCAACCGCCAGCCCGCGTCGGCCAGCACCGGCAGCAGCGACTGCCAGCCGAACGCGCCGAGCACCACCACCGCCCGCAGCGTCGGCCGCAGCAACTCCAGTTCCCGGGCCAGCCAGGGACGGCAGGTGGCCCGCTCCCCGGTGGTCGGCCGGTTCTGCGGCGGGGCACAGTGCACCGGCATGGTGATCCGCACCCCGCGCAGCTCCAGGCCGTCGCCGGGATGGGTGGCGGTCGGCTGCGAGGCGAGGCGCAGGGCGTGCAGTTCGGCGTAGAGCACGTCGCCGGACGGGTCGCCGGTGAAGGCGCGGCCGGTGCGGTTCCCGCCGTGGGCGGCCGGGGCGAGCCCAATGACGGCGAGCGCCGCGTCGGGCGGCCCGAAGCCGGGCACCGGCCGCGACCAGTACTGCCGGTCGCGGTAGGCCCGGCGCCGTACCCGGCCGACCTCCTCGCGCCACGCCACCAGCCGGGGGCAGGCCCGGCACTCGACCAGGGCCGCCTCCAGGGCGGCCGGTGTGCTCGCACCGGCCGCCCGGACGGCCGGGTAGTCGGGATCGCCGGGGCCGGGCGAACCGCCCCGGCGCTCCCCGTCGTCGCGGTCGTCGCGGTGGTCGCGGTCGTCGTGCTCGGCCATGGCACTGCTCTGCCCGGCTTCACGGCGGACGACACGTGCCCGCCGCGGGAGTGGGTCAGCGGCCGCTGTCGGCGCGTCGCCTGCGCAGCGCCCAGCCGGCACCGGACACGGCGAGCGCGGTGCCGGCGGCGAGCAGCGGCAGGGTGCGGTCCGCCGGGCGGTTCGCCGCGCCGCCGAGACCGGCCTGCACCGGGCCGGGGGCCGCGGCGGCGGGAGTGGCGGGGGCGGGGGGCATCGGTGCGGGAGGCATCGTGGCGGGGGCGGGGCTCGCGGTCAGGGCGGGGGCGGGCATACCGCAGGCCTGGAGCATGGCCAGGTGCCGGGCGACGATCGGGCGGGCCACGCGGGCGGCGGCGGCGAGGTCCGTGCGGTCGGCCGAGGAGATCTCGCGGTCCAGCAGGGCCAGGGCCTGCTGGTGGCCGACGGCCTGCATGCGCAGCCATCCGGCGTCGTAGGAGCGGGTCCCGGCGTTGGCCTTGATCTTGGCGAACTCCTTCTTCAGGGCCGCCCCGGCACCCGGGGGAAGCGTCAGGTGGAGCTTGCCCGCCAGAGTCCGGACGGCGTTCTCGAGCGCGGCGTGGTCGCGCACCAGGACGGCGCCCACCCGCTTGACGCAGGCGGTGGTGGCGCTGCCACGGGCGTCCTGGCCGGCGAGGATCTCACTGAGGTTGCCCTGGTGGATCGCCTTGAGAAACGCGGCGGCCGGCGAGTCGGTGGCCTGGGTGCCGACGGCCGCGGCGGGCCCGGCGATTCCGCAGGCCGCCAGCAGGCCGGCCGCCGCGGCGGCGGCGAGTGCGGGGGTGCGTGTCATCGCGTACTCCCTTCGTAGCCCGTAGGCGCCGGTCGGCGCGGGGGCGGGTAGCACATGTGTCCCACGCGTCACCCTCCGCGACACGCCACTGACCACGGATGGCGTACACGCCATCACCCTGAGCGACCGTCCCGGGGTGCCCGTTCAGCCGACGTAGCGGCGGGCGCGGGAGGCCTGCTGCGGGGCCTCCAGCAGCCGCAGGCTCCGTTCCACCCGGTCCGGCAGCACCCGCCGCTCGCACACCACCCAGGGCAGCCCCGCGGCGGCCTCGGCGAAGGCGGCGAGCGAGTCAGTGCCCTCGCGCGCGGCCCGGCCCGCGGGGCTGCGCGGGCGGGCGCGGCGGAGGGAGCATGGAGACAACCGGCTCGTGGCGCCGGCGGCGAGCCGGGAGGCGGCCGGCCGCGGGCGGAAGGAGGTCCCGGGATGAGCGCGGACGAGGCGTTCCAGGTCGGCCCCGGCGGCGGGGCCGGCGAGCCGGGCGGCCTGCTCGACGTGCTCAACGTGGCCGCGATCGTCCTGGACTCCGGCGGGCGCATCGTGTTGTGGAGCCCGCAGGCCGAGGAACTGTTCGGCTACACCGCCGCCGAGGCACTGGGCGAGTACGCCGCCCGCCTGATGGTCCACCCCCGCCACACCGACCTCGTCATCCGGCTGTTCCAGCAGGTCATGGCGCTGGAGAGCGACGGCAAGTGGGCGGGGGTGTTCCCGATCCGGCACAAGGACGGCAGCACCCTGATGGTGGAGTTCCGCAACATGCGGCTGCTGGACTCCCGCGGGGCGCTGTACGCGCTGGGCATCGCCACCGACAGCTCCACGGTGCGGTCCCTGGAGACCGACCTGGCCCTGTCCACCCGGCTGGTCTCCCAGTCGCCGATCGGGCTCGGCGTGCTCGACACCGGCCTGCGGTACGTCACCGTCAACCCCGCGCTGGAGCGCATCAACGGCCTGCCCGCCGCCGAGCACATCGGACGGCACGTCCGCGAGGCGCTGCCGTTCGTGGACACCCGGCGGGTCGAGGAGTCGATGCGTGCCGTGCTGTGCACCGGGACGCCGCTGGTGGACCAGTTCGAGACGGGCCGCTCCCTGGCCGACCCGGACACCGAACGGGCCTGGTCCGTGTCGTACTACCGGCTGGAGGACCCAGGCGGCCGGGTGCTGGGGCTGGCCACCTCGGTGGTGGACGTCACCGAACGGCATCGCGCGGCCACCGAGGCGGCCCGGGCCCGCTGCCGGCTGTCGGTCATCGCCGACGCCACCGTGCGCATCGGCACCACGCTGGACCTGGACCGCACCGCCCGGGAGCTGGCGGACGTCTCGGTGCCCGCCCTCGCCGACGCCGCCTCGGTGGACCTGCTGGACTCCGCGCTGGACGGCGGGCGGCGGTCCGCACCGGGCACCGCGGGGCCCGCCCTCTTCCGCACGCTGGCCGTCTCGACGGCGTATCCGGACCAGGCGCTGCCGGCCGCGAGCCCGGTCGGCCAGCTGGCCCGGTACGACCGGGACCGCCTGGTGGCCCGCTGTGTCGACACCGGCCAGGAGGTCCTCGTCCCGCGCTGCTCGGAGGAGGACCTGGACCGCGTCGCGGCGACCGCGGAGTCCGCCCGGCTGCTGGCCGAGGCGGGCGTGCACTCCTACCTGGCGGTGCCGCTGACCGCCCGCGGCGAGGTGCTGGGGGCGCTGGAGCTCAAGCGCGCCCACAACCCGGTGCCCTTCGACGACGACGATCTGCTCCTGGCACGGGAGCTGGCCGCCCGGGCCGCGGTGTGCATCGACAACGCCCGCTGGTACCAGCGGCAGCGCCAGGCGGCCCTCAGCCTCCAGCGCACCCTGCTGCCGCGCCGCCCCCCGCAGCGCGCCGGGCTGCGCGTCGCCTACCGCTATCTGCCCGCCGAGACGGCCGGCGAGGTCGGCGGCGACTGGTTCGACGTCATACCGCTCAACGACGACCGCACCGCCCTGGTGGTCGGCGACGTGATGGGCAACGGCATCCAGGCCGCCGCCGCGATGGGCCAACTACGCACCGCGACAAGGGCGTTGAGCCCCCTGGGACTGAGGCCCGACGAACTGATCCAGTGCGTCGACACCACCACCGCCGCGCTGGAGCACTCGATCGCCACCTGCGTCTACGCGGTGTACGACCCGCACCGCGCCTGTTGTGAGATCTCCACCGCCGGGCACCTCCCGCCGGTCGTGATCAGCCCGGACCGGGGCCCCGAACTGCTCGACCTCTCCCCCGGCGCGCCGCTCGGCGTCGGCGGTGTGCCGTTCGACACCGTGCGCCTGGACGTCACCGACGGCACCTGGCTGATCCTGTACACCGACGGGCTGCTGGAGCGGCGGGACGAGCCGATCGACGCCCGGCTGCACGCCATGCTGCGGGTCCTGGGCGACCACGAGCAGTCCCTGGAGGCGACCTGCGACCTGCTGCTGAGCTCGCTGCGCGAGCCCGGCCACCGCGACGACGTGGCCCTGCTCGTCGCCCGCTTCGAGCCGCTGCCCCGGGGCTGATGTCACACTCCGGTGGGCCGGGCGGTCCTGATACCGGGAGCGCGCCCGGCACGGAGGAGGACGGCGATGGCGGCACTGGCGGAGTTCGAACGCGAGCGGGACAGGCTGTGGGCGGTGGCCTACCGGATCACCGGCTCGGTGGCCGACGCCGACGACGCGGTGCAGGAGACCTGGCTGCGCTGGCAGCGGCTGCCGGACGGCACGGCGGACAACCCGCGGGCGTACCTGACCACCGCGGTCAGCCGGGTCTGCTACAGCCTGCTGGGCTCGGCACGCGCCCGGCGGGAGACCTACGTGGGACCCTGGCTGCCCGAGCCGCTGGTCCGCGACGCGCCCGCGCCCGGCGGCCCGGAGGACCGGGTGACGCTGGACGAGTCCGTCGGCATGGCGCTGCTGGCCGTCCTGGAGAAGCTCACGCCCGCCGAGCGCACCGCCTTCGTGCTGCACGAGGTGTTCGCGGTGCCGTTCGGGGAGATCGCCGAGGTGGTGGGCCGCAGCCCGCAGGCGGTGCGGCAGCTGGCCTCACGGGCCCGCCGGCGGGTCCGTGAGCAGGCGCCGCGGCGCAGGGTGGAGCGCGGCGAGCACCGCAGGGCCGTCGAGGCGTTCCTCGACGCGGTGGCCGGCGGTGACCTGGAGGGGCTGATGGCGGTGCTGGACCCGCGGGTCGTCTGGCACAGCGACGGCGGCGGCAGGACCTTCGCGGCGCGCGTGCCGGTGGTGGGCGCCGAGCGGGTGGCCGGCTTCGCGCGGCGGCTGATGCGCGCTTTCGACCCGCGCACCATGAGCGTGCGCGTACGGGAGGTCAACGGCGCCGCCGGGCTGGTGTTCACCGACCCGGCCGGCGGGCAGGCCGCGGTGTTCGCCTTCACCGTGGCCGAGGGCCGGATCGTCCGGGTGGACGCGGTGCTCAACCCGGACAAGCTCCGCCACCTGGACCTGGACCTGGACGGCGGCGAGGCGCGCGGCGGGGCGTAAGGGGGCCCGCGACCGGGCACCCGCCCGGTGGGACGGCCCGCCGGCGCCTGGGGTGCGGCGGGGCCGTCCACCGCACCCGCACCCCACCCACCGAACGGCAGGAGCGTCACCGTGCCCGAGCTGCTGAGCGACACCCGGATCGACGAAGCGATCGCCGACCTCCCCGACTGGCGGCGCGAGGGCGGGGCCCTGCGCCGCACCATCGAGGCCTACGACTTCCCCACGGCCATCCGCATCCTGGACAAGGTCGCGGTGGAGGCGGAGACCCTGCAGCACCATCCGGACATCGACATCCGCTACAAGACCGTCCACTTCGCGCTGTCCACCCACTCCGCGGGCGGCATCACCGCGCTCGACGTGGACCTCGCCCACCGCATCGAGACGGCGGCGGGCACCTTCCTGCGCGCCCACGAGTAGCGCCCACGAGTAGCGCCCGCGCGCAGCACCCGCGGGCGAGCGCCCCGCCCCGGGGCGCTACCGCCCGCCCAGGGGGCTGTCGTCCAGATGGGCGAGCAGGTCGGCGGGGTCCCGGTAGACGTGGGTGGCCCCGGCCTCCTCCAGGTCGGCGCGGGGCACCCCGCCGGACAGCAGCGCGACGCACCCCACCCCGGCCTTGGCCGCGGCCCGCACGTCCCAGACGGTGTCCCCGACGAAGACCGCCCGCTCCGGCGGCACGCCGGCCCGCCGGAGAGCCTGTTCCACCAGGTCGGGCGCGGGCTTGCTGCTGTCCACGTCGTCGGCGCTGGTGGCGTCCGAGACCGCGTCGTCGGCGCCGACGGCCGCACGCATCACGGCGAGTTCCTTCTCGCTGGCCGAGCTGGCCAGGACCACGTTCCACCCCCGGCCGGCCACCGCCCGCAGCAGGTCGGCGGCCCCCTCGACGGCCTGGAGCCGTTCGAAGTAGGTGGCGTACAGCGCCTTGTGCGCGGCGTCGACGGAGCCGTCCTGGGAGCGGTCGCGGTCCTCGCCGAGCAGGCGGTCGAGCAGGTGGTCCGAGCCCATGCCGATGGTGTGGTGGATGTCCGGCATCGCCACCGCGTGGCCGGCCTGCCGGAACGCCTCCCACCAGGTGACGACGTGCAGGTAGTTGGTGTCGACGAGGGTGCCGTCCACATCGAACAGGGCGGCGCGGGCGTCTGCGGTGGGCGTCATCGGTCCTCCGGGCGGGCGGGCGATCGGGTCAGGAGCTGTCGGGGCTGTCAGGGGGGCCAGGGGTGTCGGGGACAGGCGGCCGGTGCCGGGGCTCCTCTACCCCTCTTCCGGCCTCGGTCACCTCGCCGCTCCTGCCGCGTACTCCATTAGCGGGCACATCAGGCGAAACCGTGGGAAACTCCCCTTGAGAGGTGGTTCGGACGGCTGCCTGCCGTCCCGGTACGCCTAACGCCATGGATTGACTGTTCGTCAGGGCATCACCGCGAGCCGACCGGTTTGCCACCGCCCAGGCGGGTGACCCGCTTGGGCAGGGACCGCACCGCCCGTCACGGGCTCACGCGGCTCCTCCGACGGAAGGACAGGTCAATGGCTGTGCTTGCCGTACTGCTGCCCGTGGCACTGCTCGCCCTCATCCTCGCGCTGGGACGTCTGGAGGACGCGATGCTCGCGCCCTCGTCCTCCCGCGGCCAGGAGACCCCACCGGCCACCGATCGGAGCAATCCCTCCGTTACGGCGGAGTAGCCCGGGGAAACCTGAGGGGCATGCCCACTCTTCCCCCCGTACAAGAGTCGTACTGGCTCAGCAGCACCGACGCAACCGCGTACCCCGCCCTTCAGGCCGACACCGAGGCCGACGTGGCCGTGATCGGGGGCGGGATCGCGGGGCTGTCCACGGCATGGGAGCTGACCAGGGCCGGGCGGAGCGTCGTCCTGCTGGAGGCGGGCCGGATCGCGGCCGGAGTCAGCGGGTACACCACCGCCAAGCTCTCCTCGCTGCACACCCTGATCTACGCCCACCTGCGCGGCGCCCGGGGCCCGCGGGCCGCGCGGGACTACGCCCGGTCCCAGCAGGAGGCCGTCGAGCACGTCGCCGGCATCTGCGGCGAGCTCGGGATCGACGCCGAGCTGGAGCGCACCGCGGCCTACACCTACGCCACCGAACCGCACCGGGTCGACGAACTGCGGGCCGAGGCCGAGGCGGCGAGCGAGGCGGGGCTGGCGGCCGCGTTCACCACCGACACCGAGCTGCCGTACCCGGTGGCCGGCGCGGTGCGGGTCGAGCACCAGGCGCAGTTCCACCCGCGCCGCTTCCTGCTGGCGCTCGCCGAGGACATCGTCCGCCGCGGCGGCCGCATCCTGGAGGAGACCCGCGCGGTCGGCCTCGACACCGCCGGGCCGTGCCGGGTCACCGCGGAG
The DNA here is from genome assembly GCA_048498775.1 of Actinomycetota bacterium. GTDB lineage: Bacteria > Actinomycetota > Actinomycetes > Streptomycetales > Streptomycetaceae > JBEHXI01. The sequence goes on from JBEHXI010000065.1 coordinate 9,752, forward strand.
AACGGATCGACGGTCACCGCCCGCGATGTCGTGGTCGCCACCCACTACCCCGTCTTCGACCGGGCCCTGCTCTTCAGCCGTCTGGAACCGCGCCGGGAACTGGTCGTCGCCGCCGTGCTGGACGCCGACCGCGCCCCGCGCGGCATGTACATCACGCCGGAGCAGCACACCCGGTCGGTGCGCACCGCCCCCTACGGCGACGGCCGGCGCCTGCTGATCGTGACCGGCGAGTCGTCCGCCCCGGGCTCGGAGGACGCCGCCGAGCGGTTCGTCCGGCTCGCCGCCTGGACGCACGAGCACTTCCCCACCGCCGAGATCGCCTACCGCTGGGCCACCCAGGACAACGACACCACCGACCGGCTGCCGTACGTCGGCCACTTCCATCCCGGCGCCCGCCATGTCTTCGTCGCGACCGGCTTCGGCGGCTGGGGCCTGAGCAACGGCGTGATGTCCGGCCGGCTGCTGACCGACCTGATCACCGGCGCGGAGCCGCCACCCTGGGCGGACCTGTTCGACCCGCGGCGGCTCAACCCGCTCCGGGAGGCCCCCGCCCTGCTCAAGCTGCAGTTGTCGGTGGCCGGCCACTTCGTCGGCGACCGCCTGCGGCCGTCCCACGTCGGCTCGGTGGCCGAGATCGCGCCGGGCGACGGCGCCGTCGTACGCGTCGGCGGGCAGCGCTGCGCGGTGTACCGCGACGAGTCCGGCACCGCGCACGCCGTGTCGGCCCGCTGCACCCACCTGGGCTGCCTGGTGCGTTTCAACGAGGCCGAGACGGCCTGGGAGTGCCCCTGCCACGGCTCCCGCTTCGCCGTCGACGGGTCGGTCCTGCAGGGTCCGGCCACCCGCCCGCTGGCCCCGCGCGACCTGCCGGACGCGGCGGCGGAACCGGGCTCCGGGGAGGAGGGCGCGCAGCCGTGAGCGGCCGTGCCCGCCCGTGTATCCCGGGGCGCGCCGGGTAGCGGAACCGTTATGCCCGTTCTGCCGACCGCCCGCGGAGACCTGTCCGCCGCGGTACTCGACGCACTCGTCCGCGACCCCGGGACCGCCCGGCTGCCCGGCGAGAGCCAGGTCCGGGCCGCCGACCCGTACGGTGACGACCTCCAGCTGGCCCTGTACTGCTGCTACGAGCTGCACTACCGCGGTTTCGACCCGGTCCGCGAGGAGTGGGAGTGGGATCCGGAGCTGCTGCGGCTGCGCGGCCTGCTGGAGGGCGTCTTCCTGGCCGCGCTGCGCCGTGACGCCACCCGCGGGCACGGTGTGCACGAGGCCGTCGACGAGCTGCTGGCCGAACCGGTGGACGGTACGGGCGTGTCGTACTGGCTGCGCGACGAGGGCACCCTGGACCAGATGCGCGAGTACGCGGCGCAGCGCTCGCTGTACCACCTCAAGGAGGCCGACCCGCATGTGTGGGTGATCCCGAGGCTCCAGGGGCGGGCGAAGGCGGCGATGGCGGCCGTGGAGTACGACGAGTTCGGCGGCGGGCGCGGCGAGCGGGTGCACGCGCAGCTGTTCGCCGACCTGATGGCGGACCTGGGTCTGGACACCGCCTACGGCCGCTATCTGGACGCCGGTTCCGCGCCGATGCTGGCCGTGGTCAACGCCATGTCGCTGCTGGGGCTGCACCGGTCGCTGCGCGGCGCGCTGGTCGGCCACTTCGCCACCGTGGAGATCACCTCGTCGCCGGGCTCGCGCAGGCTGGCGCAGGCCATGCGGCGGCTGGGCGCCGGGGCGGCGGCCGAGTTCTTCTACGCCGAGCACGTCACGGCCGACGCGGTCCACGAGCAGGTGGTGCGGCACGACGTCATCGAGGACCTGCTGTGCCGGGAGCCCGCCCTGGCCCCGGATGTGGCGTTCGGCATCGACGCCACCGTCTTCCTGGAGGACCGGCTCGGCGACCATCTGCTGACCGCCTGGCGGGCCGGCCGCTCCTCGCTGCGCGCCCCGCTGGAGCCGGCCGCCGTCTGACCGTCAGTCCGCCGCGGACCCCTCGGATCCCTCGTCGGGCTCCTCGGGCGCGTCGGGCGACTGCCTGACCCGCCGGCGGTGGCTGGTGTCGCACCACGGATAGCGGCGGCTGCGCCGGCAGGTGCACAACGCCACCGTGAACCGGTCCGAGCGGGCCACCGTGCCGTCCGGCAGGACGACCTCCACCGGCCCCTCCACCAGCATCGGACCGCCGGGGACGGGCGTCACCCGGCGGGCGGGCTCAGCCGAGCCGTTCACCGCGCACCACCACCAGTTCCTCCTCGGTCTCGCCGGGCCCGATCAGGCCCCGCCGCACCAGCCAGGACGAGCGCTCGCGCAGCACCGGGCCGAACGGCACACGGCGGCGCGCGACGACCCCGGCGCGCAGCCCGGCCCGCTCCAGCCGCTCCATGGTCGGCTCGGCGCCGCACAGCGCGGAGTGCACCATCAGCAGCGCACCGCCGGGCCGCAGCAGGGGCGGTGCGTCCGCGCAGATGCGGTCCAGCAGCGCGCGGCCGTCCCGGCCCGCCTCCCAGGCGCGCGTCCGGCCCCGCAACGGCAGCCGGGCGGCAGGCGAGGGCACGTACGGCGGATTGGCCAGCACCACGTCGTACCGGCGGCCCTCGACGGGCCCGAGCAGATGGCCGCGGAGCACCCGGACGGGCGCCCGGTGCAGTACCGCGTTGAGCCGGGCGGTCCACACCGCGCGGTTGGAGATGTCGACCGCCGTCACCCGGGCGGCGCCCGACCGTGCCGCGGCGATGGCCAGTGCACCGCTGCCGGTGCCGATGTCCAGGACGTCGGCGCCGGATATGCGCGGCTCGCCGCGCAGCACCTCGCTCAGGAACTCCGTGTCGTCCTGCGGCGCGTAGACCCCGGGGGGTGTCAAAAGGTACACGCCGGGCGTCTACCCCAGGTCACAGGGCGAAACCCGGGAGATCACCGCTCGGACCGCCGCTCGCGGTGCCTGATCCAGACCGGCGGCAGGAACCAGCAGGCGACGAACCACGACACCACGCCGGCCGCCAGCCAGTCGGCGAGCGCGTCGTGCAGCACCACCCGCAGGATCAGCAGCAGCGCACACGCCACCGTCCCGAGCAGCAGCACGAGCCCGAGCAGGGTGAAGCGGGACGCCCACGCGACGGCCTGCGGCTTGAGGTGGTGCCCGGTGGTGATCCGGTGGAAGGTCACCGGCGCGACCAGCGCCCCGGTCGACACGGCGGCCAGCACGATGGTGGTGACGTACAGGGCGCGCTCGAAACCGTCCAGTTCCCTGAAGCGCGGGGTGAACGCCACGCTCAGCAGGAAGGCCAGCAGGATCTGCCCGGCCGTCTGGGTGACCCGGACCTCCTGGAGCAGCTCCACCCACAGCCGGTCGGCCCGCTCGTCCGGGGTCTCCCTGCGGCCGGTCCGCGCCGGCGGTTCGGACGGTTTCGGTTCCACGTGGTAACCGCTGCCCCCGAAGCCGGTACGTCAATCGGACCGCTCGGGCGTGCCGTCGTGCACGGCGGCCGGCGCTGCGCCACGGTGGAGGGAACGCCCGGCCGGCCGGCGGCCGGGTCCGGCTTGGGGAGGAGCACGGTGGACCCGGTGGCCGCCCTGGAACGGATCGCGTTCCTCCTCGAACGCGCCCAGGCGCCGACGTACCGGGTGCGGGCCTTCCGCACGGCCGCGTCGGTGATCGCCGGCCTGCCGCGCGAGGAGGTGGACCGGCGCGCCGCCGCGGGCACCCTGGAGGAGCTCAAGGGCGTCGGCCCCAGGACGGCCGCGGTGGTCCGGGAGGCGACGGCCGGGCAGGTGCCCGGGTATCTCGGCCGGCTGGAGGAGGAGGGCGCCACACCGCTCGCCGAGGGCGGCCGGGAGCTGCGGGCGGCCCTGACCGGCGACTGCCATGTGCACTCCGACTGGTCCGACGGCGGCAGCCCCGTCGAGACGATGGCCCGCGCCGCGATCGGGCTCGGCCACCAGTGGATGGTGCTCACCGACCACTCGCCGCGTCTGACGGTCGCCCGGGGGCTCAGCCCGGAGCGGCTGCGCGAGCAGCTGGAACTGGTCGCGGAACTGCGTCCGCGGCTGGCGCCGTTCCGGCTGCTGACCGGTATCGAGTGCGACATCCTGCCGGACGGCTCGCTGGACCAGGAGCCGGAACTCCTGGCCGAGCTGGACATCGTGGTGGCCTCGGTCCACTCCCAGCTGCGCATGCCGGCCGACGAGATGACCCGGCGGATGGTCACGGCGGTCGCCAACCCGCTCGTCGACGTGCTGGGGCACTGCACCGGCCGCCTGGTCACCGGCCGGGGCCGGCCCGAGTCGGCCTTCGACGCGGACCTGGTCTTCACGGCCTGCGCCGAGTACCGCACCGCCGTGGAGATCAACTGCCGTCCGGAGCGGCTCGATCCGCCGCGACGGCTGCTGCGCCGGGCGGCCGAGGCGGGTGTGCTCTTCTCGATCGACACCGACGCGCACGCCCCCGGGCAGCTCGACTGGCAGATCCTCGGCTGCGCCCGCGCGGAGGAGTGCGGCATCCCGGCGGAGCGGACCATCACCACCTGGTCCGCGGACCGCCTGCTGGCCTGGGCGGCTGGGGATGCGTGACGGCTGCGGGGCCTAGGGCAGGGGACGCGCCGAGTCCGGGTCGGCGAGGGCGGCCAGCAGGTCGCCCCGCTCGGCGACGCGCTCCAGCACCTCCTCGGGCCCGAAGGCCAGCTCGGCCGGGTCCCGGCAGGCGGCCACCTCCTCCCAGGCGACCGGCGCCGCGGCGGTGGGCGTGTCCCGCAGGCGCAGGGTGTAGGGGGCGGCCGTGGTCTTCTGGGTGGCGTTCTGCGACCAGTCGATCAGCACCTTCCCCGTCCGGGCGGCCCGGACCATGCTGGAGACGACCAGCCCCGGGTGCTCCTTCTCCAGCCGCCTGGCCAGGGAGCGGGCGTAACCGGTGGCGGCCCGCTCCGGGCTCGGCCGGATCGGCACGTACAGGTGGAGGCCCTTGGCGCCGGAGACCACCGGGAGGGCGGTCAGTCCGTCGTCGTCCAGCAACTGCCGCAGCCGCTGGGCGATCCGGCAGCACACCACCAGGTCGGTGCCCGGGCCGGGGTCGAGGTCGAACACCACGCGGTCGTGGCCGTCCGGGCCGTTGCGGTCGGTCCACTGCGGCACGTGGATCTCGTAGGCGGCCAGGTTCACCATGGCGACCAGCGCCGCGGGAGAGTCGACGACGATGTGCCGTGCCGGTCCCTCCTTCGCCGGGACGGGTGCGGTGCGCACCCATCCGGGCGCGCCGGGCGGTGGTGTCTTGGCGTACCAGCGCTGGCCGTGCGGCCCGTCCGGCGCCCGGACGAAGGAGGCCGGGCGCCCCGCGGTGTGCGGCACCATCACCGGCGCCACCTGAGCGTAGTAGTGCAGCACGGCCGCCTTGGTGTGGCCGGAGGCCGGGTACAGCACCCGGTCGAGATGGGTCAGGACCAGGCGGTGGCCGTCCATGGAGACGGCCTGCCGGTCCGGGGCGGCGGGCATAGTCTAGAAAGTCCCCAAGAAGGGATAAAACTATGCAAACCGCCTGGAAAGGGGCGATCAGCTTCGGCCTGGTCTCCATCCCGGTACGGCTGCACAAGGCCACCGAGAAGCACGGTGTCTCGCTGCACCAGGTGCACGCGGCGGACGGTGGCCGGGTCCGCATGCGGCGCGTCTGCGAACGCTGCGGCACCGAGGTGCCCTACTCGGACATCGCCAGGGGATACGAGGACGAGGACGGCCGCCAGGCGGTGCTGACCGACTCCGACCTCGCCGAACTCCCGCTGCCCAGCAAGAAGATCGTCGACGTGCTGGCCTTCGTGGGGGCCTCCGAGATCGACCCGGTCAACTTCGAGCAGGCCTACTACGTGGCCGCCGAGGGGCCGGCCGCGGCCAAGCCCTATGTGCTGCTGCGTGACGCGCTGGCCGCCGGCGACAGCGTGGCCATCACCAAGATCGCCATCCGTACCCGGGAGTCCCTGGCGCTGCTGCGGGCGCACCAGGACACGCTGGTCCTGCACACCATGTACTGGCCCGACGAGGTGCGGTCCGCCGAAGGGCTGAACCCGTCGGAGAAGGTGACGGTGCGGCCCCAGGAGCTGACGATGGCACGCTCGCTGATGGAGACGCTCTCCGAGGGGTTCGAACTCGGCGAGCTCCACGACGACTACCAGATCGCCCTGGACTCGCTGGTCGCCGCCCGGCTGCAGGGCGCGGAACCCGTCGCGCCCCCGGAGGGCGTGCCGGCCGGCCCGGAGAACGTGGTGGACCTGATGGCCGCGCTCCAGGCCAGCATCGAGGCGCGCGGCGGGAAGGCCGCGGGCGGCCGGGCGAAGGAGGCCGCCAAACGGACCGCCGGGAAGGCCCCGGCCAAGACCGCCGCCAAGAAGGCCACCGGGAAGACCCGGGCCAAGGAGGCGGCGCCGGGCGAGAGCCGCGGCACCGGCACCGGCACCGGCACGAAGAAGGCGGCGAAGAAGGCGTCCTCGCGGCGCGTGTCCTGACCGGCGCCGGTATCCACGGCCGGTGTCCGCGGCCGTCACGGGTGTCCGGCCGCCGGAAAAGGCGGCGGCCCGCCGCTGCCCCCGAAAAGAGGAATTCCCCCCGTCCGGCGGCCACCGAAATCACCTGACCGGCCGCACCCGATTGTCACACCGGCGCGCGCCGCTCCCCCGTACGGCCGGGAAATCAGGCGGTCCGCACCCCGGCGCGTCAATAATCCACTGCGGGCATACGCGTGACGCGCCGAGACTTCGCGGTACGGGGCCGTACGGCGGCCGCGTGCCATCGTGTCGGACGTATTCCACCCATCACGCGACCGTGGACGCGAGGAGAGTCGCAGTGAGCACGACCGGCACACCGGGAACGACCGCGCCGCCGACCCCTGCCGAAAGGGCCGAGCGCATCAGCGGCGGAAAGAAGGTGGTCGCGTGGATCACCACCACCGACCACAAGACCATCGGCACGCTGTACCTGTCGACGTCGTTCGCCTTCTTCATGATCGGCGGCGTGATGGCGCTGCTGTTGCGGGCGGAACTCGCCCGGCCGGGACTGCAGATCATGAGCAGCGAGCAGTACAACCAGGCGTTCACCATGCACGGCACGGTCATGCTGCTGATGTTCGCCACCCCGCTGTTCGCCGGCTTCACGAACTGGATCATGCCGCTGCAGATCGGCGCGCCCGATGTGGCCTTTCCGCGGCTGAACATGTTCGCCTACTGGCTGTACCTGTTCGGCTCGCTGATCGCCATGGCCGGCTTCGCCACCCCGCAGGGTGCCGCCGACTTCGGCTGGTTCGCCTACGCGCCGCTGAACGACATCGTGCACTCGCCGGGCGTCGGCAGCGACATGTGGATCATGGGTCTGGGCATGACCGGCTTCGGCACGATCCTCGGCGCGGTCAACTTCATCACCACGATCATCTGCATGCGCGCGCCCGGCATGACGATGTTCCGGATGCCGATCTTCGTCTGGAACGCCCTGCTCACCTCGGTGCTGGTGATCCTGATCTTCCCGGTGCTGGCGGGGGCGTTCCTGTGCCTTGAGGCCGACCGGAAGTTCGGGGCGCACGTCTTCGACGCGTCCAACGGCGGCCCGCTGCTGTGGCAGCACCTGTTCTGGTTCTTCGGCCACCCCGAGGTCTACGTCATCGCGCTGCCGTTCTTCGGCATCGTCACCGAGATCGTCCCGGTCTTCAGCCGCAAGCCGATCTTCGGCTATGTGGGCCTGATCGGCGCGACGCTGGCGATCACCGGTCTGTCGATGTCGGTGTGGGCGCACCACATGTTCGTCACCGGCGGTGTGCTGCTGCCGTTCTTCTCGTTCCTGTCGTTCCTCATCGCGGTGCCGACCGGGGTGAAGTTCTTCAACTGGATCGGGACCATGTGGAACGGCAGCGTGAGTTTCGAGTCGCCGATGCTGTGGGTCATCGGATTCCTGGTGACCTTTCTCTTCGGCGGCCTGACCGGCGTCATGCTGGCCTCTCCGCCGATGGACTTCCACGTCTCGGACTCGTATTTCGTGGTGGCCCACTTCCACTACACGGTGTTCGGCACGGTGGTCTTCGCGATGTTCGCCGGATTCCATTTCTGGTGGCCGAAGTTCACCGGGAAGATGCTCGACGAGCGGCTGGCGAAGCTCTCGTTCTGGCTGCTGTTCATCGGCTTCCAGATCACCTTCCTGGTGCAGCACTGGCTCGGCGTGGAGGGAATGCCCCGGCGGTACTCCGACTATCTCGCGGCCGACGGGTTCACCGCCCTGAACACCCTGTCCACCATCGGTGCCGTCGTGCTCGGGACGTCCTTCCTGCCGTTCCTGTACAACGTCTGGAAGACCGGCCGCTACGGCCGCATGGTGGAGGTGGACGACCCCTGGGGCTACGGGCGCTCGCTGGAGTGGGCGACGTCCTGCCCGCCGCCGCGGCACAACTTCCTCACCCTGCCGCGCATCCGCTCCGAGTCCCCCGCCTTCGACCTGCACCACCCCGACGTCGCCGCCGTGCAGCAGCTCGGCGAGCCGCTCGGCGAGCGGGCCACCACCGGCACCCGCCGCCCGCCCGGCATGACCGACCGGGGCGAGCGCGGCACCGGCGTCCTGCCCGGCGAGGAAGGCTGGGAGGAGGAGTGAGACCGCCCTCCTTCCCAGGACGCGGCGGCGAGGCCCACGGGGGGACGGCGGAGCCGGCCCCGGGCGAGTGCGCGAAGGGCGTCAGCGAGATCGAGGGCTACCTGCTCTGGCAGGCGGAGACCGCGGCCGCGCGCGATCACGCCGAGCGTTTCGCGGACCGGCTGCCCTGGCTGACCTGCGGGCAGCGCGAGGAGGTCGTGCGGGCGTACACCGCCGACCGTCTGGAGACCTCCCGCCAGGTCATCCGGCGCATCGCCGGTCGCGCCCGGGAGCTGCAGGCCGAGTACCAGGCCCGCTACGAGGTCCTGCGGATGCGGCTGCTCGGGATGTTCGTGGCGGCCCTGGCCGGGTGCACGGGGGTGCTGCTGGTGCTGTCCAAGGTGGGCTGAGCACCGGATCGGGCCGGTTCCCCGCGCGGGGAGCCGGCTCGATCCGTGTCAGGCGGCCCGGGAGGGCACCACGCAGGACAGGTGCACCTCGGCGACCTCCAGCAGCCGGGTGGCCTGGGGGCACAGCCCGCACACCTCCAGCGCGGTGTGCCGGGCCGCGCACCGGCGCTGCAGCGCGGCCAGGAAGTGGATGCCCGACACGTCCATGAAGGAGACCCGGTCCATCGCCAGCCGCAGGGTGCCCACGCGGGGCGGCAGATAGGCCACGGCGGAGTCCAGGGCCGGGCAGGAGTCGATGTCCAGTTCCCCGGCCGGGGCCAGGACGACGGTCCCGTCGCTCTCCCGCATGGTGTTCACCGTGAAGTGATCCATGGTCCGGCCTCCTTCGCCGTACGAGCCACTCCAGCCTGCCACTGACGGGTGGTCCTGGCCAGCGCTCGGCGGAATACCGCACCGCTTCCCGTTCGGCGGGCGCTCCCCCCAACGGAGCAAGGTCCGCGGGCCGCCGCGCGTCCCCGGCGCCAGGCCGTGGCCCGCCCGGCCGCTGGCCGGTGCGCCGGTCCGGGCTGGGACGGCGCGGCCGGCTGCGTGGCGCGGCGTGCGGTGATGCCCGACCATCGGTAGCGCGGGCGGGCTTGTGAGCCTTGAACGGAGGCGACAGTGCCTTTGATCAACCACGCCGTGTTGCGCCAGTTGATGGCCGAGTTCGACACGCTGACCTCGTCCCCCTCCACTGAGCCCAAGCGGCAGGAACGGCTTGAGGACGTCCAGTACACGCTGTGCGTCTACACCGGCATCCACGACCCCCACCAGGCCGTCGCCTGGGCGCGCCGGCTGCTGGGAGCGGCCCGGCCCGCCGGACGGGCGCCTGCCGACCCCCAGCGCCGTCCCCGGGGGTGAAGGCGCGCCGCGCGGGTACGCGAAACAGCGCGCACCGCACCGCACGCGCCAGGGCGCTGACGGCCCCGGCGGCTCCGGCCTCGCTCCGGCGGGTGTCCCGGGTTGCCGCCGCCGCGTGGCGGGTGCCTCGTTGAGACATGGCCCGGGTGCCGCGGCGCCCGGGCACGGGCCGCGCCTGACCGGCGCGGCCGTCACACGACCGGAGCCGGCCGGACCGAGCGATTCGGACGATCCGGCCGATCCGGAGCAGAAGACCCGAGCAGAAACGAGGACAGCAGATGCCCCGAGGATCGAGTTCCAAGCGCGAGCGCCAGTACGAGCACATCAAGGAGAGCGCCCAGGAGCGGGGCGCCGGCACCAAGCGCGCCGAGGAGATGGCGGCGCGGACGGTGAACAAGGAGCGTGCCCGCACCGGCGAGGCGTCCTCCTCCCGGCGTGGCGGCGGCTCCCGTTCCGGTTCCCCGGAGCCCACCTACGAGCAGCTGTACCAGGAGGCGAAGCGGAAGGGCGTCAAGGGCCGCTCGTCGATGAACAAGGACGAGCTGGCCAAGCATCTCGGCCGCTGAGCGGCACTGAGCGGCGCCGAGTGGCGCCGAGCGGCACCGAGCGGTGCGGACGGCCGGTGGCCGCGGGGTCGCGCCGGTCACCGGCCGCGCGCCGCCCCCGGGCCGGAGTAGTCCGGCCGGTCATCTCACCAGGGAGGAACGAAGGCGTGGCGATCGCGAGGACCGATTGGCGGACCGCACGGCGGAGCGTGCCGGCACCGGGGGCGCGGTGGCGGCCGGCCGGTATGGCCGCGGCCGTGCGCCGCGGACTGCCCGGCGCGGGCCGCGGCGGGCGGAACGAGGCGACCAGGCAGCTGGGCGTCGACGAGGCGACCCGGCGGATGCTGCTGGGGTTCGCGGTGCCGCTGTGGATCGGTGCCGGGCTGGCCGACTGGTGGCGGCACCGCCGTACCGGCATCGAGCGCACCGCGGGCACCCGGGAGTCGCTGATTCACGCGCTGATGATGACCGAGGCGGGGGTGCCGCTGCTCCTGGGGCTGTTCTTCGAGCCCAACGCGGGGGTGCTGGCGGCCTCGGCCGGCGGTTTCGCCGCCCACCAGGCGACGGCGTTGTGGGATGTGACCTACGCCGAGGACCGGCGCCGGGTCACCCCGCTCGAACAGCACCTCCACAGCCTGCTGGAAGTCGTCCCGCTGATGGCCGCCGTCTCGCTGTACAACCTGCACTGGGACCAGGCGCTGGCCCTGGTGGGGCGTGGCCCGGAGCGGCCCCGCTTCCGCCTGGAACGCAAGCGGCGGCCGCTGCCGCGCGGCACCCGGGGCGCCCTGCTGGCGGCGATCGCCGTGCTCGGGGTGGCCCCGTACGCCGAGGAGCTGTGGCGCTGTGCGCGGGTGAACCGCTCGGTGCGGGCCACGCCCGCTCCCGAGGAGCCCGCGACGCCCACGCTGCGGATCGCCGGACGGGCCTGAGCCGCCGGGCCTGAGCCGCCGGGCGTGTCCGGCCGGGGCCTTGCGCCTCGTCCGCCGGACACGCCCGTTTCCACGCCCGCGCGGTACGCCCGCGCGGTACGTCAGTGCGCCAGCGACGCCCGGTCCCCCATGACGATCACCGGGTGGTCCGCCGGGTCCAGCGACCTGAGCAGCTCGATCATGTCCTCCCGTTTCAGGCTGACGCAGCCGTGCGTGGGGCCGTCGTGGTCCACGTGCACCCACAGGCCGGCGCCCCGGGAGGGTCCGAGCGGCAGTCTGCGGTCCAGCGGCGAGGTGCCGGGGACCCGGTTGTAGTCGATGGCGACGACATAGTCGAAGGCGCCCTCCAGCGGCTCGCCCTCGAACCCGGCGCCGGCGGTGCGGAAGGCGGGCGACTGCAGGTACGGCAGGCGGGTGCCCGGATCGGGTGCGAGCCCGCCGGCGCCGGTGAGGCCGAAGACGCCGATGGGGCTGCGCAGGTCGCCGGCCCAGTGGTCGGCCGTCCAGCCGCGCAGGGCGTTGTGCGCGCCCCAGGTGGCCCCGGCCGACCAGCGGCCCTCGGCGTCCCGGGTCCACAGCGTGGCGCTGGACGCCGGGGAGTTGACGTCGTCGCCCTCGACGAGGAGCACCTGGCGGCTGTCCTCCGGGATCGCGGCCTGGAACTGCGGTCCGATGTCCGGGAGCCGGTCGAGTACGGTCCGCTCCGCGGAGCCGGGCGGCGGGGACGGAGACGGGGCCGGATGCCCGGTGCCGGGGGCGGTGGCGGCCGCGCTGTGCCCGGCCTGCGTCTGCCAGGGCAGCCGGGCGTGCAGGCTGGGGAAGGCGCTGACGCCGAGGACACCGATGCTCAGGCAGACTCCGGTGATCCTGCGGATTCTCCGGCCTCGGCCCGCCGGTCTTCGCCGCGGGCCCGGTGGGCGGCCGGGGCGGAGGACGCGCCCGGCGATCCTATGGACATGGCGGGACATATCGCCTCCTAGCCGCAGATATGCTGAAACATAATCAGCTTAACTGCGGCACACCCGGAGACCGGGTTCCCACGCCGGGCGGCCCCGGAGCCTTCGGGCGGCACGAGCGCCCGGGCGCGGCGCTCAGCCGGTGGCCAGCGAGACCTCCGTGGACTTCACCAGCGCCACGACCGCCGAGCCCGGAAACAGCCCGAGCTCCTCGACGGCGTCCCGGGTGACGGCGGCGGTCAGCTCACCGCCCTCGACGGCGACCTTCACGGCCGCCATCGGGCCGCCGGTCACCACGCCGAGCACCGTCCCCGGGATCTGGTTGCGGATGCTGACTCCGGACACCGGGCCACTCGCCAGCGCCACCTCGGTGGACTTGACCAGCGCCCGCACCGGCGTTCCCGCGGCGAGGCCCAGCTCCCGCACCGCGTCGGCGGTGACGGCCGCGGTGATCTCCTGACCACCCGTCAGGCGGGTGCGGACCACGGCCATCGCCTCACCCGGCTGTACGGCGGTGACCGTGCCGGGAAGCTGGTTGCGGATCGTCAGGCTCATGGGTCACCCTCGCGCTCACAGTGTCGAATGTCTGATTTACGATACTGTGTCGCGATCGCCAAACCACGGAGGACCCGGCCCCTGCGGGCCGGGTCCTCACTCTGCCGCCCCGGGTTCCCCGGCGGGCGGCAGGCGGATGGTTCAGCGCAGCCGGCTCGCCGCGGCCAGCGCCGGGACGAAGCGGGCCGCGTCCACGGTGCCGACACCGGTGGCCATGTCGTATCCGGCCACCGCCTGGTAGCCGGTGACGCCGTGGTAGCTGTTGTCCGTGCCGTCCTTGACGTCGACCAGGCCGGCGTTCGCGGTGCGCGCCGAGAGCCGGTACAGCGTGTACAGCGCCTGGTTGATGTCGCCCACCCGGCGGCCCGCCACCTGGTCGGCCAGCGCGACGATCCCGGAGAACAGCGGGGTGGCCTCGCTGGTGCCGCCGTAGACGTCCCAGCCGACCGAGGTGGGGTCGAAGCTGGAGTACACCCAGGCGCCGCCGTTGACGGCCGCGGACATCGAGACGTCCGGGGTGCCGCGCCGGGTGCCGACCACGGCCTTGACACCGTTCTGGAACGCCGGACGGCCGAAGACGTGGGACTGCCCGCCGCCGCCCGCGCCGTAGTCGTTGTACACGCTGTCCGGAGCGGTGCGGTCGCCCTTGTCGTCCAGGTGCAGCTGGGTGCCGCCCACCGAGGTGACCAGCGGGTCGGCCGACGGCCAGGAGTTCACCCGGTACGGGTAGTAGCCGTTGCCGTCCGCGGTGCTGTCGGTGGCACCTCCGTCGCCGGAGGCGGCGAGCACGGTCACCCGCTTGGCCGCGGCGTCCTTGAAGGCGTACCGCAGCTTCTGGATGCTGGAGAAGTCGCCCTTGTCGAAGCCGGGGAAGGTGTTCTCGGTGGCACCGAAGCTCTGGCTGATGACGTCGCCGACCCCGTGGTCGACGAGGTACTTCTCGGCGTCCATCATCTCCGGCAGGCCGGTGACGCCCTCGGTCTCGGCGACCCCGGTCTCGACCAGCACGATCTTCGCGGCGGGCGCGACGGCGTGCGCCATCTCCACGTCGAGCGTGGTCTCACCGGCCCAGCCGAGCATGTCGGAGTCCTGGGGGTTCCACGGCGGGACCTTGCCCCACTTGACCACCTGGACATGGGTGCTCGGCATCCCGAACTGCTTGCTGTAGACGTCCAGGTCGTGCTGGACGGTGGGCGAGCCGAACGAGTCGACGATGACGATGGTGCGGCCCTTGCCGGTCACGCCCGCTCTGTAGAGCGGGTTCAGGTCGTAGGCCTGGCGGTACTGCAGGGGGTTGTAGCAGGCGATCTTCCACTTGGCCTGGCACTGCTCGATGGACAGCGGGCTGCCCACCGCCCGGGCCAGCAGGTGCCCGCTGACGGCGGGAACCGCCGCGGTCGCCGGTGTCGCGGCGGCCGATCCGGTCAGTGGCGCGCAGAACACCGCGGCGGCGGCCAGGGCGGTGGCCCCTGCTGCCGCGGTCACGGCACGCGGCCGGTGACGAGCTATGCGCATGGATTTCTCCTTGTATGGAGTCACACCGCTCTGCGGCGGCTGCCGCGATCACATCCGCCGGATCATGGACAGAACAAGGGTGTTGGGGTTTTGCTGGCGAATGCTTTACCTGGGGGGCGCCTTCTTTACCTTCCCAACACCGGTGCGGGGTCCGCAATCACCCGCAAAGGCGGGTATAAAGCCCGTCCGCCACGGGCAGTTCGGGATGAATACGCAACGGGCCGTCAGACCGCCGGATCCCGGAGATCCCGGAGACTCCGGGATCCGGCGGCCCGGGGCTCTCAGCCCGTGAACGCGGCGACGCCCTTGGGGGTGCCGAGCCCGGTCGGACCGTCGAATCCGACGCGGGCGGTGCACAGATACGTCACCGAGCACGAGCCGTTGGACCCGGAGACGACGTCGTGCAGGGCGCGGCGGTGCGCGTACGGGAAGGACGCCGGGTTGCTGCGCGCCGAGGGGACGCCCGCGTCCGCGTAGACGCCCGCGATGATGGGCGCGGCCGCACTGGTACCGCCGTAGACGCCCCAGCCGTCGGAGCGGTAGCTGTCGTAGACGGCGACGCCGGTGGCCGGGTCCGCGACGGCCGCGACGTCGGCGACGGTGCGGCCCGCGCAGCCGGTGTCCGTCTGCCAGGCGGGCTTGGCCTCCTGGCGGGAGCAGCCGGAGCCGGTGCCCTCGGTCCTGCTGGTGTGCCACACCGACTCGCGCCAGCCCCGCACGCTGCCCGGCGCCCGGCGCAGCGAGGTGCCGCCGACCGCGGTGACGTACGGCGAGGACGCCGGGTACTCCACGCCGTAGCCGCTGTCACCGGCGGAGGCGGTGAAGGCGACCCCGGGGTGGTGGAAGTACCGGCGGTCGGCTCCGGCGATCGAGGCGTCCTCCGCGCCGCCGTAGCTGTTGGAGACGACCTTCGCGCCCAGGCGGACGGCCGTGTTCACCGCCTCCCCCAGGTCGGAGACGCTCGCCGACCTGGCCTCGACCAGCAGGACGCGGGCGCGCGGCGCGGTGGCCGAGACCATGTCCAGGTCGAGCGCGATCTCACCGGCCCAGCCGGCGTCCGGCGCCGGGTAGGCGGTGCTCCCGTCCTGCGCGACCTTCCGGAAGCAGCCGTTGGCGGTGGTGCAGGGAGGCAGGCCGTAGGTCCTGCGGTACTTCGCCAGGTCCGCCTCGGCCCTGGGGTCGTCCTGGGCGTCGACGACGGCCACGGTGACCCCCGCGCCGCCGCCGGCCGGCAGCCGGTAGGCGCTGCGCAGCTGGGCCGGCCCGTAGCCGTGCGGGAGCAGACGCGACGACGTCGCCGCCGGGGAGACGGTGCCGGTGCGCCGTACCGCGTTGCAGGCCAGCATGCCGGGCTTGGCGGGCGCGGCGCACAGCCGCTGGACGCCGGGGCCGTCGGCCGGGGCGGCGGCGCTCGCCGGCCCGGGCATCAGCACCACGGTGCCGACCAGGGCGGCCACCGCCGTGAGAGCGCCGGCCGCTCTTCGGACGGCGCGCCGGGAGCTGGATGGGCGGGGTGCCGGGGATGCCGGGGGTTCCGGGGATGCCGGGGATATGGAGGCAACGGCCAACGAACGGCCCTCCGTGGGGGGATGGCCGGCCGGACGCGGGGCCGCTGCTCCGGGGAGCCTTCGGGCCGTACGCGCCGCGCCGGGATCGGGGATTCGTTACGCCACACACCCACCGGGGGCTCGATGCGTCGAGCCGCTCGGATCACGAACTGATGATCATGATCATGACAGGGCGATCTTCACGCCACCCCCGGGAGTGATGTCGGGTACGCGATGGAACGTAGCGGAAGCTCCGGTTCCCGACAAGGACGTTCTCTACGATCGCCCACCAACGCCCAATCGGTGGCCACTCGATCGTGTATCGCTCATCACACATCAACAACTGACATATCGGTACATGACGTGCGCTATCCACCGCACTTCCTGGCGCACTATTGACCGATTTGGTGGCATTCGGGGGCATTGGCGGCTCATCACACCGCACGATCCGGCCGACCATTCCGGAGTGAGCAACCTCAACCTGCCCTCACCATCCGTGGAGGAACCGCAGCGCGTACGGGGCCTGGACGGCCTGCGAGCCGTGGCCGTCACCGGCGTGGTCGTCTACCACGTGTACGGATCGTGGCTGCCGGGCGGGTTCCTCGGGGTCGATCTGTTCTTCGTCATCAGCGGCTACCTGATCACCAGCCTGCTCACCGCCGACCGCCGCCGCGCCGGGCGCTTCCGCCTCGGCCCGTTCTGGGTGCGCCGGGCCCGCCGGCTGCTGCCCGCCCTGTGGGTGGTCCTCACCGTCACCGCCTGCGCCGCCACCCTCACCGGCGGGGACGCCTTCGCGGGCCTGCGCGGCAACGTCGCCGCGGCACTGACCTACAGCAGCAACTGGTGGCAGATCGCCCAGAACGACTCGTACTTCGCGGCCTACGGGGCGAGACCGGTGCTGGAGCACCTGTGGTCGCTCGCCGTCGAGGAGCAGTTCTACGTCCTGTGGCCGCTGCTGCTGTGGGCCATCATGAGCGCGCTTCCCCGGCAGCGGCACCAGACGGCCGTCGCCGCGCTGATGGGCTCGGCGTCCTTCGCCGCGATGGCGCTGCTGTACACGCCGGACGGCGACAGCTCACGCGTCTACTTCGGCACCGACACCCACGGCGGCGGCCTGCTGCTGGGCGCGGCCGCCGCCCTGGCGCTGCCCCTGGCCCGCGCCGCCACGCTGCGCCGGCCGAACCTGGTGCGCACCCTCGACATCCTGGGCGCGGCGGGCCTGGCCGTGCTCGCCGTGGCGTCCCTCACACTCAGCGGCACCGGCGCGGCGGTCTACCGCGGCGGGCTGCTGGTCGCCTCCCTGGCGTCGGTCGGGGTCACCGTGGCGTCCGCCGCGCCCGGACGGGTCGGGCGGGCGCTGTCGCTGCGGCCGCTGGTGTGGCTGGGCCGGCGCAGCTACGGGGTCTACCTGTGGCACTGGCCGATCCTGGCCATCGTCGGCAACGCGTTCCCCGGCTGGGCGGACACCGGCACCGCCCGCGCCACCGCGCTGGTGCTGACCGCGGTCCTCGCCACGCTCTCGTACCGGCTGCTGGAAGAGCCGCTGATCAGGCTGGGGGTGCGGGGCTATGTCGGATCGGTGCGGGCCCGGCTGCGCGCCCTGGCGGCCGACCGGCCACGCCATGTCTTCGCCATGCTGGCCGCCGGTACGGGCGTGATCACCGTCGCCGCCCTCGGGGTGACGCACGCGCCGGCCCAGAGCGGCCTGAAGGCCCAGATCGCGCAGGGCGAGCGGGAGGCCGCCGGAGCCGGGGCGGCGCGCCTCCTGCCGGGCACGCCGGGCGGAGGCCGGCGGCCCAACGGCGCCGCCGCCCCGGGCGGCAACCCCGGCCAGGGCGGTGGTCCCGGCCCGGGAGGAGCCCCCTCCCCCGCCCTGACCGGCGACCGCATCACGGCGGTGGGCGACTCGGTGATGCTCGCCGCCACCGGCACCCTGGAGGGGCAGATCCCCGGGATCGCGGTGTACGCCAAGGTCGGCCGCCAGCTGTCGGCCGCTCCCGCCATCCTCCGGGAGCTCCAGGGCGCCGGGCGGCTGCGGGACGTCGTGCTGATCGGGCTGGGCACCAACGGCGACTTCTCCCAGGCCACCATCGAGCGGATCCTGCGCATCGCGGGACCGTCGCGGACCGTGGCCTTCATCAACGTCCATGTGCCCAAGCCCTGGCAGGACCCGGTGAACGCCGGCCTGGCCACCGCGGTGCGCACCCACCCCCACACGCTCCTGATCGACTGGAACGCGGCGATCTCGCCGCACCCCGAGCAGCTGTGGACCGACCGCACCCACCCGCGCCCGTCCGGCACGCTGACCTACGCCCGCGCCATCGCCGAGGCGCTGCACCTGCCCGCGGCGTGACACCTTCCGGGGCCGCCGGGGCGCACCGGCGCCCGATCGGGTGAGGGGCGGCCATTCGGCCCCGCCACCGCGTCGAACACCGCCCCGCCCTTGGCGCAGCGGCGCTCCGGGCGCCGCCGGGCCCCGCCGGGGGCGTCCCGCGGGGCACCGCGGCGGCTTGCGGCGACCGCACGCGCGGGTAGGCTCGCATCAGTCCGCTCTCCCGGCGTAACGGATCGAACACCGACCGTACGGATGACCGGTGAGGGCGAGGCTCGGGATCCGCGACTCGTACGCCATGACGCCCCGGCGAGGCTGATGACATGTCCTTGCCATAGAGACCTGCCCGCACCCGGCGCCGCCACCGCCGGGGCGGCCCCACCCGCACGGCCCCCGACCCATCCCCCCACAAGGAGACCGGTAATGGGCACCCGTACAGGCACCGCAGGCACCAGACGGAAGACGACCACGGCACTCTCGGTGGCGACGGGTCTCCTGCTCGCCGCGACGGCGCTCCCCTGCGCGGGCGCCTCGGCGGCCGGCCGCTACACGCCGCTCACCCACCCCTTCCAGGACAGCAACTGGGGTGGCTACGTGGCCCGGGGAAGCTTCACCAGCATCATCGGCAGCTGGGTGGAACCGCATGTCACCTGCCGGACGACCAGCGACCTGTTCGCCCCCTGGGTGGGCATAGACGGCTACGGCTCCCAGACCGTCGAGCAGACCGGCGTGCAGACCGACTGCTCCACCGGCTCACCGGTACGCACTCCGTGGTACGAGATGTACCCGGCGCCGCCGGTCTACTGGAAGGACCCGGTCTCCGAGGGCGACACCATGACCGCCTCCGTGGTCGCCACCGGCACCGGCCACTATGTGCTGACCCTCAGCGACGTCACCCGGGGCTGGAGCGAGCACGTCGACCAGGCGGTCGCCGGCCAGGACGTCAGCGCGGAGGCCGTCATAGAGTCACCCACCCAGGCCTACCCCCTCTTCGACCAGCTGCGGTTCAGCAGCGTCACCGTCGACCGGCAGGTGTTCGACCTGACCGCCCCGACGGCCCTGAGCAGCGGCGGCTACGCCCCCGGACCCCTGCATCTGGGGGCGTTCGCGATGCTGCCCGGCGTCTCCGCGGCACTGCGCCGGCCGCATCCGGTACGGCCCCGGGTCATCCGCTACCACGGACCCGGCGGCCTCACTTGAGGATGTTCACCGCGCGGGCGATCACCAGCGCCACGGTGACCAGCGAGACCAGGGACTGGGCGAGCATGAGCATCTTCGCCCACCGAGACAGCGGCAGCACGTCGGTGGGACTGAAGGCCATGGCGTTGGTGAACGAAAGGTACAGATAGTCCGGAAAGCCCGGTTCCCAGTGCGGCGGGGCCAGGCCGGCGTCCTGCATCTGCGGGAAGAGGAAGTCGGCATACTGACGCTCCCCCGCGGCGCGCATCGCCGGGCCGCCGCGGTCCCACTCCCAGTACCACAGCGCGAAGACGATGATGTTGGTCAGCCAGATCCCCGCCCCCGTCATCAGCAGCGGCCCGGCGTCCTCGCCCTCGGTGCCGTGCACCAGGCCGAGCACCAGTTGCAGCGCCGACCAGCAGTTGGCGAGGCTGACCAGGGCCGCCAGCAGCAGGCTGGTGCCCCGCAGCATCGGTGAACGGCGGTTGATGCGGCGCGGGTTGGCCGCCATCAGCACGGCGAGCAGGAACAGCTCCAGCGACGGCATCAGCCAGCGCGGATGGATCGACAGCCGGCCGGGCAGCGACCACTGCACCACCACGGCCAGCAGCACCAGGCAGGTGACCGCCCAGCGCTGCTCACCACGGGTCTCCCGCCGCCAGGCCGGGGCCGGGGCCGGCTCGTCGGAGGGCGCCGGGGCGGTGGCGGCGTTCACGCTCTCCAGCAGGCGTTCCATCCGGTCCAGCCGGGCGTGCAGCTGCTCGCCGAGCCGCGCGGGCTGTCCGGTGTCGCCGGTCGCGGCCGGCGCCGGGATGTGGCGGGGGGCGGGCGCGTCGCTGTCCTGGTCAGGCATGCGCCCATTGTGCTCGCCGGCGGCGGGCACCGTGCGGCCGGCCGTCGGCGCCGGTGTATCGCCCGTCCCGGTGGGGCCGGGAACCGCCGGGTTCGCCGTGGCGAGCATGTTGTCGCGCCACCCCGAGCCCGCGGCGGACGCGGTGTCCCCCGTCAGGTGGCCGGACTCACCGGCGGGCGCCTACCAGCGACGCAGGGCCATCAGGCGGCGCTTGACGTCGACGCGCTGCTGCGGCTGCTGCGGCTGCTGCGGGGTGCCGCCAACACCCTCACGGACCGGGCGTTCCACGGACTGCGTGACGGTCATGGTCGTGCTTCCTTCGTTCGACGCGTGCGGTGTGGACATCAGGACGCCCAGCGCGCAGCGGCGGTTCCCCGCCGCAGGTGGCCCCCGACTATATGCGGCCTGTCAACCGCCG
>JBEHXI010000066.1:0-30074 GCA_048498775.1 Actinomycetota bacterium
CGCGCCTCCTATGTGTTCTGCGGCATCGCGGCGGCGTTCGCCCTGCATGTGGCGCTGGCGCTGGCGGCCGGCAGCCTGCTGGCGCTGCTGCCGCACCGCTGGGTGCAGGGCGTGGTGGGGGTGCTGTTCCTGGCCGGGGCGGTGCTGCTGTGGCGGCACCATGACGAGGACGGCAAGCAGGCGGTGAAGCAGCCGCGCGAGGCGGGCTTCTGGAAGGTCGCCGGCAGCGGCTTCATGCTGATCCTGGTCGCCGAGTTCGGTGACCTGACGCAGATCATGACGGCGAACCTCGCCGCGCGGTACGGCGACCCGCTGTCGGTGGGCGTCGGCGCGGTGCTGGCGCTGTGGTCGGTGGCCGCGCTGGGGATCCTGGGCGGCCGGGCGCTGATGCGCCGGGTGCCGCTGCACCTGATCGCGAAGGTCGCGGCGGTGGTGATGCTGGTGCTGGCCGGTTTCAGCCTCTATGAGGCGGTGGCCTGAGCGGGCTTCAGCGCAGGTGCAGGTGGAGGGTGCCGTCCGCGGCGGCCTCCACCCGGATCTGCTCCAGGGTGTCGACGTGGGCGGTGACCGGCTCGCCGGCGGCGCGCGGGCCGACGCCCACCACCCGCATGCCGGCCGCGAGGCCCGCCGCGATCCCGGCCGCCGAGTCCTCGAAGACGACGCAGTCGCGCGGGGCGAAGCCCAGTTCGGCGGCGCCCTTGAGGAAGCCCTCCGGGTCGGGCTTGCTGGCGCTGACGGACTCGGCGGTGATCCGCACCGCGGGCATCGGCAGCCCCGCGGCGCCCATCCGGGCCTCGGCGAGAGCCCGGTCCGCGGAGGTGACCAGGGCGTGCGGCAGGCCGGCGAGCGAGGCGACGAAGGCCGGGGCGCCGGGGACGGGCACGACGCCGTCGGTGTCGGCGGTCTCCTCGGCGAGCAGCCGGGCGTTGTCCGCGAGGTTCTCCGCCATCGGCCGGCCGGGCAGCAGCAGGGCCATGGTGGCGTGTCCCTGCCGCCCGTGGACCACCCCGAGCACCTCGGCCGGGTCGAGCCCGTGCGCCTCGGCCCAGCGGCGCCAGCAGCGCTCCACCACCGCGTCGGAGTTGACCAGGGTGCCGTCCATGTCGAGCAGGAGGGCGCGGGCGGTGAGCATGAGGTGCGGCTCCTCCGAAGCGATATCCGAGGCGATGGGAGACGTGGGGTGCCGGGGGATGGCGAAGTACAAGAGCAGCCCCGCCCGCCGGTCAGGGGGAGCGGGCGGGACCACTTTGTTCCTCTACGATACAAAGAGAGGGCCGGTCGCGCCACCTCGCCCCGGTGAACCATCGACGTACTGCAGCAGTCCATGGGTGAAGTGCGCGGTGAACCGCTCCCCGGTCACCGGATCAGTGCAGGTCAGACGCCATCGGGTGGGGGCGTCGCCCTCCATCGGCCGGGCCGGGGCGTAGGCGCGGGCCAGCTCGTCGACCGTCCACGCCCACGGCCGCGGCCCGGTGCCGGACGGGACGGGGGACGGCGCGCCGGGCGCGCGCACCAGCCACTCGTTCCACACCCGGCCGCCGCCGGACCCTCCCGGCGCGAGCATCACCTCGTAGCGCAGATCCGGCCAGAGCGGCAGCCGCCAGCGCAGCGCCCGGCAGGTCAGGTCGCCGATCCGGACGGGGGAGTCGCTCTCCGGCGGCCCCAGGACGGCGCGGTAGCGGCGCTCGCCGTGCGGGAAGGTGCGCGAGCGGATCATGGCCTGCCAGCGGCGGTGCGCCTCCCGCAGCTCGGCGCGGGTGGCGCCCAGCGCCCGCAGCGCCTCCTCCACCAGCTCGGGGCGGTGGTCGGCCATCCGCCGCAGCAGCACCAGCTGGAACTGCGCGGGCCCGAAGTCCTCCATCCGGCCAGCGTGGCACACCCGCCCCGGACAGCGCGGAGCCCCCTGACCGGGGGCCGGTCAGGGGGCTCCGGGCAGCTCTCAGGCGGCCTGCTGCACGGCGGGCCGCCGCACCCGGCCCAGCTCCCGTTTGAGCCACCGGGACAGCGGGCGCTCGACGAACCGGTGCACCAGCCACGCCGCGCCCAGGAAGCCCGCGGTGAGCACCGCGACCACCGCCCAGTCCGGCAGCAGCCCGTGCACATGGTCGATCACGGTCCAGCCGATGTCCTCGTGCAGCAGGTACAGCGGGTACGTCAGGGCGCCGAGCGTGGTCAGGCCGCGCCAGCGCACCCAGTCCAGCAGTCCCAGGGACACCGCGATCATCACCACGTAGCAGCCGGTGACGATCGCCGCGGACGCCGACCAGCTCAGGTGGTGCCCGACGTTGTCGTTGACGCTGGGCACCTCGGTGACCAGCTGCTGGAGCGACAGCAGCCAGCTGAGCCCGATCAGCCCGGACAGCACCAGGTCGGGCCCGTACCGGTACATCAGGTACATGGCCACGCCCGCGGTGAAGTACGGCGCCTGACCGGTCATCGTCAGGGTGGAGAGCACCGCGGACCCGCTGTGGTGGGTGACCACGCCCGCCATCAGCCAGATCCCGCAGAACACGACGACCCGCTTGTAGGTCAGGCCCATCTGCACGACGGCCAGGAAGAGCAGGTAGAAGACCAGCTCCCGCCAGAGCGTCCAGTACACCCCGTCCGCCGGCTGCACCCCCAGGGGGTCCTGGAGCATCGTCAGGTTGACGAGCGTCTGATGCAGGTTGCGGCCGTGGTTGAGCCAGGACCGGCCGAAGGCCAGGGCGATCCCGGTGGTGGCCAGCACGGCGAACCAGTACGCCGGGAACAGCCTGGTCACCCGCGATATCAGGAACTGCCTGGGGGTGCGCCCCCACGCCGTCATGCAGATGACGAACCCGCTGATGAGGAAGAACAGCTGCACGCCGAGGAAGCCGTACCCGCTCACCCGCGCGAAGCCGGGGAAGACCGCCTCGACCGGCCTGCCCCAGGGGTGCGGGTCGTACCCGTTGAACGCCGTGTAGTGGTACATCACGACGTACAGGGCCGCGAACAGACGCAGCCCGTCGAGCACGTACAGCCGGGGTCTGGAGGTGCCGGTGGGGGAGACGGCCGTCGCCGGCGCCGGTGTGATGGTCGCCGCGGAGGCGGGGGTGCCCTGGTAGGCGGTGGGGGTGGCGATGCCCATGATCGGCAGGCTCCGTATCGGCTCTCGGGTGTCGTACGGGCTTATGGGACGCTACCAGGACCGATCGGCCCGGGCACGTCCGCGGTCGGGGCGGTCACCCGGCTCACCCGTGCGGTCCCCTCCGGGCGCGGAGGAGCGCCGGGCCGGGTCACGCGGTCAGGGCGCGGCCGTCCGGTTCGGCGTCGGCCGCCGGGAACGTGGTGATCACCAGCAGGGCGAGCAGCACGCCGATCGCCCCCGACACCAGGGCGGCGGTGGTGGGCGCCGTCCCCCCGGGCAGCAGGGAGAAGACGAACACGGCGACGGCGGCCTTCGGCCACACCCCGGCCATCCGCTGCCAGGCGGTCGCCGCCAGCGGCAGCGCACCCCACAGCAGGTACCAGGGCTGCACCACCGGCGAGAGCGCCACCAGGGTGAGCAACGCCATGCCGGCCGCGTACTCCGGCCCGACCGCCGGCGCGCGCCGCGCCCAGTAGGCGATCGCGCCGAGCGCCACCACCAGGCACAGGCTCTGCGCCAGGCGGACGGTGTCGGGGCCGTCCGTGGGGCTCGGACCGGTGCCGGCCAGGCCGTCCAGCCAGCGCAGCAGCCGGCCGATGTCCGTGCTGACCGACCAGAAGGTCTGCACCGCGGTCGGGGTGCGCAGGGCGGCGATCCAGCCGTAGCCCTGTCCGGCGAGCGCGGTCAGCGCGGCCGTGACGGCGCCGGCCACGCCGAGGCCCGCCAGCGCCCGCCACAGCCCCGGCCACACCCGCCCGCGCCCCCAGGGCGAGAGCGGGACGAGGAAGAGCAGCGCGATCCCGGCGGGCGCCTTGACGAGCATGGCGACGGTCTCGGCGGCCACCGCGGACAGCAGCCGGCCGCGGCGGGCCAGCACGAAGCCGACCAGCATCAGCGCCAGCATCAGCCCGTCGTTGTGGATCCCGGCGACCAGGTGCACCAGCACCAGCGGGTTGAGCACGCCCGCCCACAGCGCGCCGGCCTCGGGGACTCCGGCGTGCCGGGCCAGCCGGCGCACCGCCCAGGCGATGGCGACCAGCGCCAGCACGGTGACCGCGCGCATGGCCAGCACCCCGGCCACCACGTTCTCACCGGTCAGACGGACCACGGCGGCCGCCACGCCGACGAACGCCGGCCCGTAGGGCGCCGGGGTGTTGCGCCATATCTCCGGGATGTTGGCGACCAGCGGGCCGCCGAGCACGGCCGGGCCCGAGTGGTAGACGTCCAGCCCGCGCACCGCCATCAGGCCCTGCGCGACATAGCTGTACACGTCGGTGCTGAACAGCGGCGGTGCGAGGGCCAGCGGGCCCGCCCAGCCCAGCAGGATCCGCGCCATGCGGCGGCCGGAGCCCGCGGCGGGCTCCCGCGGCAGCAGCCGGCCCATCCGCCACCAGGCGGTGACCAGCAGGACCATGCCCAGGTAGGCGAGGATGCCGCCGGCCATGGCGATGCCCGGGCCGCGGTCCCGCCACCAGCCGAGGCTGTCGAAGCTCGGCAGCGCTCCGGCGCCCCAGCCGCCGACGGCCAGCGCGAAGGAACCGGCGGTCCCCAGCCGTCTGCACTGCTTCATGGCGTCGGACTCGTCCGGCCACATCCGCTCAAGCCTCACCCGGAGCAAGGAACACCACCTGTCGACGCGTCTGCCTCAGCAGCCTCGAGCCCCCGCGCGTCCGTGAGGTGGCCGGGAGATTGCCGCAGTATCACGGAGAGGGAGCCGGGACCCTCCGGTCCCGTCCGGGCGGTCTTCCCCGGCCCCAAAGCGGTCATGCCCCTCGTCCTCCCATGCTCCCCGGAACCGCCGCGCTCCCGCCGTTCTCGTCGTCGTGCTGACCCGCCACGCTACCGTGCGCGGCCCGGCTCGGGGCACCACGCCCCGAGAGCTCACCGGCGTCGGCGGCGTGCCCGCCGCAGTGCCGCCGCGCCGAGCGCCGCCGCGGCGGCCAGCGCGGCCGCCGGAGCCAGGTACGGCACCGTGCCGTGCCGTTCGGAGCCGGCGTGGGCGGTGGCGGTGGGGGAGGGCGTGGCCGTGCCCGGCGGCGGTGAGGGGGCCAGCCGCTCGCCGCACCCGGAGTGGGGGTAGCCGGCGATCGCGCACAGCAGCCCGGAGCCGTCGTAGCGCAGGGGCTTGGCGACGGCGGCCAGCGCGTCGGCCGCGCTGGCGGCAGGCGGCAACTGGGCGCACGCGGTGTGCTGCTGCGGCGGGATGTCACCGTCCGGCGCGTCCTGCTGGGTGCCGAAGTCCAGCACGATGGCCAGCCGTTTCAGGCCCGGCCGTGCGGTGGTGGCCGCACAGATGACGGCGAAGTCGGCGGTGCCGCGGGGCGGGGCGACGCCGGCGCTCGGGGTGCTGACGCCGAACCGCCAGCCCTCGACCGCGCCGTCGGCGGGCCGGGTGGCGGCGGGGCCGCCGGGGGCGAACTGCCAGGTGGTTCCCCGGCGTTCCCAGAACGACCAGTAGCGGTAGTCGGCCGCGTGGGCGGGGGCGGCGGGCAGCACCGCGAGCGCCGCGGCGGCCAGCGGTAAGGCGGCGAGCATCGCCCATCGCCAGGCGTGTCTGTGGGGGGTCACGGCCGCCTCATCCCCGCATCCCCGCCGGTCCATGCCGTCCACCTGCCCGTCCGGTCGGTGACGACACGTTCATTACCAACGGTAACGCATGCATTTCTCACAGTTGCTTCGTGACAAACACGACTGTTCCGCTCACCTGGGCCGTGGAAATCTCATCCCTGCCGATCCGGTGCCAGAAGGGGGAGGAATGGACAAGCGCTACGAAGTGTTCTGTCTCGCCGACAGACACTTCTACGAGACCCCCGCCCGGTTGGCCAACGGGCAGCAGACCGGGGACCCGGTCATGTTCGAGACGGCGCAGCGCCCGGTGCCGGACGGCTGGGGGCGCAGCCGGCATGGCGACTGGCTCAATCTGCAGCCGTCCGGAGCGCGGGTGCCGGCCCAGGGCTGGAAGATCCATGTCTCGGCCTGCCTGGACAACGCCGACAAGACCGCCGCCAGGGTGTGGGAGTACTGCGTCCCCCGGGGCATCCCCTTCAAGTTCGTGCCCACCCGGCGGGAGCTCTTCCTGCGCAACTCCAAGTACGCCGACCGCGGTTCCAGCGGCAAGTTCGCCACCATCTACCCGGTCGACGAGGAGCAGCTGCACACCGTGCTGCGCGAGCTCGACGAGGTGCTGCGCGGCGAGCCCGGCCCGTACGTCCTGACCGACCTGCGCTGGAACGACGGTCCGCTGTATGTGCGCTACGGCGCCTTCCAGCCGCGGTACTGCGCCGACGACACCGGGGCGCTGGTGCCCGCCATCGAGGACGGCGAGGGGCGGCTGGTCCCGGACCGCCGCGCCCCCTCCTTCCAGGTCCCGGCGTGGGTGAAGCTGCCCGCCTTCCTCGAACCGCAGTTGGCCGCCCGCGCCGCCACCACCGTCGCCGACCTGCCGTACCGCATCGAGCGCGCCCTGCACTTCTCCAACGGCGGCGGCGTCTACGCCGGCACGGACACCCGCACCGGGGAACAGGTGGTGCTCAAGGAGGCCCGCCCGCACGCCGGTCTGGCGGCCGACGGTGCCGACGCGGTGGCCCGGCTGGAGCGGGAGCGGGACGCCCTGGAGCGGCTGGCCGGGCTCCCGTCGGTGCCCGCGCTGCGGGACTGGATCGAGGTCGGCGAGCACCGCTTCCTGGTGATGGACCTGGTGCCCGGCCGCCCCCTCAACTCGTACTTCGCCGAACGTCTTCCGCTGCTCGCCGCGGACCCCGACCCGGAGGCCGTCGCGGAGCACACCCGCTGGGCGCTGCGCGTCTCCCGCCTGGTCGAGGAGGCGGTCGCCGGACTGCACGACCGCGGCGTCGTCATGGGCGACCTGCACATGTTCAACGTCATGATGGCGCCCGACGAGGAATCCGTGGCGCTGCTGGACTTCGAGGCCGCGACCTGTGACGGCGAGCAGGCCCGCCAGGCGATGGCCCATCCCGGTTTCATGGCTCCGGCCGACCGCACCGGCTTCGCCATCGACCGCTACGCGCTGGCCTGCCTGCGGCTGGCGCTGTTCCTGCCGCTGACGACGCTGCTCGCGATCGAGCAGGGCAAGGCGGCCCATCTGGCGCGGATCATCGCCGAGCGCTACCCGCAGGTGCCGCGCGCCTTCCTGGACGAGGCCGTCGCCGAGATCACCGGGACGCCGCCGGCCACCACGCCCGCGAGCGGGGAGTTCGTCCCGGCCGCCGACTGGCCGCGCAGCCGGGACGCGATGGCCACCGCGATCCTCGCCTCGGCCACCCCCGAGCGTGACGACCGGCTCTTCCCCGGCGACATCGCGCAGTTCTCTGACGGCGGTGGGCTCGGGCTGGCGCACGGCGCCGCCGGGGTGCTCCTGGCGCTGGCCGAGACCGGTGCCGGGCGCTACGAGGAGGGCGAGCGGTGGCTGCTGGAGCACGCCGCCGACCCGCCGCGCGGCACCCCGCCCGGCCTGTACGACGGGCTGATCGGCGTCGCCTACGCCCTCGACCGGCTCGGTCACACGGAGGCCGCCGTCGATCTCGCCGGGAACGTGCTGACCGAACGATGGGACCGCCTGGGCGTCGGCCTGTTCGACGGGCTCGCGGGCCTGGGCCTCGCCCTGGACCACCTGATGGATCGTCAGAAAACCTTCGGCGCATCGGCGCTGGAGGCGGCGCGGCTGGCCGCCGAACGGCTGCGCGAGGCGCCGCCGAAGCGGACCGGGCTGCTGCGCGGCGCCACCGGAGCGGCCCTGCTGTTCCTGCGCCTGTACGAGCGCACCGGGGACCCGGAACTGCTGGACCAGGCCGCCGCGGCCCTGCGGACCGATCTGGACCGATGCGTGACCGGCGCGAACGGCGGCCTCCAGGTGGACGAGGGCTGGCGCACCATGCCGTACCTGGGCGCCGGCAGCGTGGGCATCGGCATGGTGATCGACGACTATCTCGCGCACCGCGCCGACGAGGAGTTCGAGCGGGCCCGCGCCGCGATCCTGCCCGCCGCCTGCTCGCAGTTCTATGTGCAGCCCGGGCTGTTCCGCGGCCGGGCCGGCATGGTCCTCCACCTCGGCCGCACCACCGCGCCCGGCCGCCCGCCCGGCGCCCTGGAGGAGCAGATCGCCGGGCTCGACTGGTACGCGATGCCCTACGCCGGCGGACTGGCCTTCCCCGGCGACCAGATGATGCGGCTGTCGATGGACCTGGCGACCGGCACCGCGGGCGTCCTGCTGGCGCTCGGCGCCGCGCTGCACTCCGAGCCCGTCGGGCTCCCCTTCCTCCCGCCGCCATCGCGGCGGGACCCAGAGCCGGCCCCGAACCCGGGGTCGTAGCAACACCGATACCCCCGTCCCCACGGGAATCCCTAGAGGAAAGGACACCACCATGTCGCTTCTCGACCTGCAGACCATGGAGACCGAGACCGAGCACACCGAGGACCTGAACGGCGGCGGTGGCGGCGCCAGCACCGTCAGCCTGCTGTCGTGCATCAGCGCCGCCAGCGTGGTGCTCTGCGTCTGAACAACCTGACGATCCGTCAGTAGATGGCGGCCCCGGGCGGTGCGACGCCCCGTCCGGGGCCGCCACACCGATGAATGGAGCCGCGATG
Organism: Actinomycetota bacterium; assembly: GCA_048498775.1. GTDB lineage: Bacteria > Actinomycetota > Actinomycetes > Streptomycetales > Streptomycetaceae > JBEHXI01. Next base: position 8,714 of record JBEHXI010000066.1, read on the forward strand.
GCCGACCCCCGCCGGGTGCTGCTCGCCGCCGTCCGGCACAGCGCGGTGCGGTGCGCGGCCCTGTGCCTGGTGAGCGCCGCCGGATCCGCCACGGACCTGCTGCTGCCCGCGGCCCTCGGCCGCGCCCTCGACCTGGCCCTCACCTCCGGCCACGGCGCGCAGGCCGCCCGCTGGACGCTCGCCGCCGGTCTGCTGCTCGCCGCCGAGGCCGCCTGCGACGGCCTGCAGATCTGGCTCACCGGCACCACCGACGCCCGCACCACCGCGTGGCTGCGGCGCTCCCTGGTGCGGCGGATCCTCGCGGCCGGTCCCGGACCCGCCGGCCGGTTCGGCACCGGCGACCTGGTCACCCGCTGCACCGGCAACGCGGCCACGGCGGCCGTCGCACCCAGCTCGGCGGCCTCGGTGCTCGCCGCGGTCGCCACCCCGCTGGGCGCGCTGGTGGCCCTGGGACTGATCGACCCCTGGCTGCTGGCCGCCTTCGCGGTCGGCGGCCCCGCGCTGGTGGCGCTGGTACGGGCGTTCACCCGGGCCGGCGCCGACTGCGCGGCCCGCTACCAGCAGGCCCAGGCCGACATCGCCGGCCGGCTGGTCGAGGCCATCGGCGGCGCCCGCACGATCGCCGCCGCCGGGACCGCCGCCCGCGAACGGGCCCGGATTCTCGCGCCGTTGCCGGAACTGTCCCGCCAGGGCCACCGGACCTGGCGGATCCAGGGCCGGGCGGCCGCGCAGGGCGCCGTCGTCGTGCCGCTGCTGCAGTTCGCGGTGATCGCGGTCGGCGGGCTGCGGCTGGCCGCCGGGCGGCTCAGCGTCGGCGAGTTGCTGGCGGCCTCCCGGTACGCGGTGCTGGCGGCCGGCATCGGCATGGTCGTCAGCCGCCTGGACGCGCTGGTGCGGGCCCGGGCCGCCGCCGCCCGCGCCGCCGAGGTGCTCGCCCTGCCGTCGACGGTGCACGGCGCCCGGCGGCTGCCGCCCGGCGAGGGCCGGCTGGAACTGCGCGGGGTGACCGTGCGGCGCGGCGGCGCCGCCGTCCTGAACGACCTGACCCTGACCGTCCCCGGCGGGACGTCGCTCGCTGTCGTCGGGCGGTCCGGTTCGGGCAAGTCGCTGCTCGCCGCGGTCGCCGGCCGGCTCACCGAGCCGGACGAAGGCGTGGCCGTCCTCGACGGCGTGCCGCTGGACGAACTGCGCCGCGACGAGCTGCGCCGGGCGATCGGCTACGCCTTCGAACGCCCCGCGCTGCTCGGCGAGACCATCGCCGGCCTCATCGCCTACGGCAGCGAACCCGAGCCCGGCGAGCGGGAGATCACCGCGGCGGCCCGCGCGGCCTGCGCCGACCCGTTCGTCCGGCTGCTGCCGGACGGCTACCGCACCCCGCCCCGCCAGGCCCCGCTCTCCGGCGGCGAGGCCCAACGGCTCGGCCTGGCGCGCGCCTTCGCGCACCGCGGCCGCCTGCTCATCCTGGACGACGCCACCTCAAGCCTCGACGCGGTCACCGAACTGCGGGTCGGCGAGGCTCTGGTGGACGGCATCGGGGCCCGCACCCGGATCCTCATCGCCCACCGGGCCGCCACCGCCGCCCGCGCCGACCAGGTCGCCTGGCTGGACGGCGGCCGCGTCCGGGCGCTGGGCCCGCACCGGGAGCTGTGGCGGCTGCCCGCCTACCGCGCGGTGTTCGGGGAGGAAGCCGAGTGAACGCGGCGCTGCTCGGTCAGGGCGCGCGCTTCCTGCGGCGGCGCCGGCGCGTGCTGCCGGCGCTGGCGCTGTGGTCGGTGCTGGAGTCCGGGCAGACGTTCCTCGGCGGGTACGCCGTGGCGCGGGCCCTGGACGGCGGCTTCCTCACCGGGCGGCCGGCGGCCGGACTGGGCTGGCTTGCGCTGGGCGCCGTCGGCGTCCTGCTGGGCGCGTTCGGTACTTCCCGCTCCTATCGGGGGCTCGCGGACCTCGCCGAGCCGCTGCGGGACGCGCTGGTGCGGCGGGTGGTCGATCGCGCGCTGGCCGCACCGGACGCGGGGGCGGTGACCCGGCTGACGCAGCAGGTGGAGATCGCCAGGGACAGCTTCGCCGGGCTGGTGATGGTCGCCAGGACCTTTGTGTTCACCGCGGCGGGCGCGGTGGCCGGCCTCTGCTCGCTGGCGCCCGTCCTGCTGCTGGTGGTCCTGCCGCCGCTGGTGCTGGGGCTCGGGCTGTTCGCGGCCTCGCTGCGCCCGCTGGCGGCCCGGCAGCGGGCGTATCTGGCGGCCGGGGAGGCCATCGCCGACGAGGTGCACCGCACCGTGGACGGGCTGCGCGACGTGGTGGCCTGCGGCGCGGAGGACCGGGCGGGCCGGCAGGCCGCGGCGCGGATCGACGGTGAGTACCGGGCGGCCCGGGCGATCGCCGGCTGGGGCACCTTGCGGGTGCTGGCGCTGGCCGTCAGCGGGCGGCTGCCGATCGCGTTGCTGCTGGTCATGGCCCCGTGGCTGCACGCGCGCGGGGTGAGCGCCGGTGCCCTGGTGGGCGCGCTGACGTATCTGACGCAGGCCCTGGGGCCCGCGCTGCACAACCTGGTGAACGGCTTCGGCGGTGCCGGGACGCGGCTGACGGTGGTGCTCGGCCGGCTCGCGGACGCACCGCCCGCCCCGCGCCCCCCGGCCCGCGTCGCCGGACCCGTCGCCGGGCGGCCGGCCGTGGAGCTGCGCGGGCTGACGTTCGCCTACGGGGCGGGGGCCGCGCCGGTGGTGGACGACCTCGACCTGACGGTGCCGGTGGGCGGCCGGCTTGCGGTGGTCGGGCCCAGCGGAATCGGCAAGTCCACCCTCACCGGGCTGATCGCGGGGGTACTGCGGCCGGACGCGGGGGAGATCAGGGTGCACGGGGTGCCGGTGCGCGGCCGGGAGCCCGCGGAGCTGTCCGCCCTGCGCGTCCTCATCCCGCAGGAGGCGTACGTGGTCTCCGGGACGCTGCGCGAGAACCTGTGCATGCTGCGGCCGGACGGCGCGTCCCCACCGGACGGGGAGCTGCTGGCGGCGGCCGGTGCCGTCGGGCTGGACGCCGTGCTGGAGCGGCTGGGCGGGCTGGACGCGGTGGTGGAGCCCGGGGCGCTCTCGGCGGGCGAGCGGCAGCTGGTGGCGCTGACCCGCGCCCACCTCTCCCCGGCTCCCGTGGCGCTGCTGGACGAGGCGACCTGCCATCTGGACCCGGTGGCCGAGGAACGCGCCGAGCGGGCGTTCGCCGAGCGGCCGGGCGGCACGCTGGTGGTGGTCGCCCACCGCATCAGCTCGGCGCGGCGGGCGGACCTGGTGCTGGTGATGGACGGGACGCGTGCGGTGTGCGGGCGGCACGAGGATCTGCTGGAGCGTTCGGCCCTCTACCGGGATCTGGTGGGGCACTGGCAGGGCGAGGCGGGGCGGGAACTGCTGCCGCGCTGAGGCGGGGAACGTGCGGAGCGGCCGTGCGGCGGAAGACGATCCGGCGCCCTGTGGGGGCGGGCGCCGGAGGCCGCGTCGGCAGGACCGGCGGCGAGCGCTTCGGCGCTACAGCCAGCCGGCGCCGCGGGAGATCCGGATGGCGTCGACCCGGTTGCGGGCGCCGGTCTTGCGGTTGATCGCGGCCATGTAGTTGCGCACCGTGCCGTTGCACAGGTGCAGGCTGCGGGCGATCTCGGAGACCGACGCGCCCTCGGCGGCGAGCGCCAGCACGCTCAGCTCGCGGGGGGTGAGGGGCATCTCGGCGGCCTGGAGGAAGTCGAAGCCCAGCGAGCTGTCGACGAAGCGTTCTCCTTGGGCGACCCGCCGTATCGCCTTGAGCAGACCCTCGGGTGAGGCGTCCTTGTTGACGTAGCCCAGGGCCCTGGCCTGTGACGCCCTGCGCAGCAGGGCCGGCCGGCTGGGGGTGGCGAGGACCAGCAGCCGCGGGCCGCGCGAGCCGCCGGACAGCCCGGACAGCTGCGACAACTCGGTGAGCTGCGGTAACTCGGCGGCCGCGATCAGCGATCCGGCGCCGGGGTGGTCCACGTCCGCCACGCACACGTCGGGCCGCAGCGAGCGGGCGGAGGCCGCCGCGCTCTTCCAGCAGGCCGTGGTGACCTCCAGGTCCTTCTCACGGCCGAGCAGCGCGGCCAGTGCGGAGCGCAGCAGACGTGCCTCGTGCACCAGGAGAACTCTTATCATCCGGTTTCCCCCCAATATCGTGTGCCGGGATGGTGACCATGTGATCACAAAACATGACCATCAGTACCCGGGGCTTCCAATGTCATGGCGGCGGAAACCGGCCACATAGGGGCGAGACCGGCGCACGCGCTCCGCGTGCACTCCGGTGCGCCGCTGCGGCATCACCCGAAAAGGCGAGCCTGAGCTGCTGATTCACCCGGGTCGGGGGCGCGGCGCCGCCCGGGCCCCGCGCTCGGGGCGCACGGGGGCCCGGCGGGGGCGCGATGCGGCGCGGTCCAGGGCTCCACGCTCGCCTCCGGGTGCGCGGAAGCGCCTGCCAGCACCCGTCGACGCCGCACTCCCTCGTTCCTCGGTCGTCGGGTCTCCTCGCTTGCGACAGGCGCGCGCACCCTTCAGCGGGCCGGCAGCGCCAGCTCCGCCCAGATGGTCTTGCCCGCCGCGGTCTGGCGGGTACCCCAGCGCTGGGTCAGCTGCGCCACCAGCAGCAGCCCGCGCCCGCCCTCGTCGAAGATCCGGGCCCGGCGCAGGTGCGGGGCGGTGCTGCTGCCGTCGGCGACCTCGCAGATCAGCGTCCGGTCGCGGATCAGCCGCAGCTGGACGGGCGGCTCGGCGTACCGGATGGCGTTGGTGACCAGCTCGCTGACCACCAGCTCGGTGACGAACGCCAGCTCCTCCAGCCCCCAGGCCGTCAGCTGCGCCGAGGCGCGGGCCCTGGCCTCCGCCACGACGGCCGGCTCGCAGGCCAGGTCCCAGAAGGCGACCTGGTCGGCGTGGAGCGCCCGGGTCCGGGCGACCAGCAGCGCCGCGTCGTCGACGGGCCGCTGCGGCAGCAGCGTTTTCAGCACGGTGTCGCAGGTGGCCTCGGGGGAGCGGTTCCCGGCGGTGGTCAGCGCCCGGCACAACTGCTCCAGCCCGGCGTCCAGGTCGCGGTCGCGCGCCTCCAGCAGGCCGTCGGTGTAGAGGGCGAGCAGGCTGCCCTCGGGCAGTTCGCGCTCGGTGGCCTCGAACGGCAGGCCGCCCACCCCGAGCGGCGGTCCCGCCGCGATGTCCAGCACCCGCACGGCGCCGTCCGGGAAGAGCAGCACCGGAGAGGGGTGGCCCGCGCTGGCCGCGCTGACCCGGCGGGAGACGGGATCGTAGACCGCGTACAGGCAGGTCGCGCCGACGTATCCGGCGGCCTCCGGGGGCACCCCGGCCGCGGCCCCGTACTCGTCGGCGGACAGATGGCTGACCAGGTCGTCGAGGTGGGTCAGCAGCTCGTCCGGCGGCAGGTCGACGTCGGCGAGGGTGCGCACCGCGGTGCGCAGCCGGCCCATGGTCGCCGAGGCGTGGATGCCGTGTCCGACGACGTCGCCGACCACCAGCGCCACGCGGGTGCCGGACAGCGGGATCACGTCGAACCAGTCGCCGCCCACCCCGGCCCGGGTGCCGGCGGGCTGGTAGCGGAACGCGGCCTCCACCGCGGCCTGGCCGGGCAGCGTCTGCGGCAGCAGGCTGCGCTGGAGGGCCAGCGCGGTGGCGTGCTCGCGGCTGTACCGGCGGGCGTTGTCCACGCAGACCGCGGCGCGCCGGGCCAGTTCCTCGGCGAGCACCGCGTCGTCCTCGGTGAACAGCTCCAGGTACCGCCGCACGCGGACGAAGACGGCCACCCCGAGCGAGGTGCCGCGGGCCCGCAGCGGCACCGCCATCAGCGAGAACTTGTGCCGCTCCCAGCCGGCCTTGGCGGCCCGGGCGCGGTTGGCGGTCACCCAGTTGCGAAACCGCGGGTCCTCGGAGTCCACGATCACCGGCCGCCCGGTGGCCAGCGCCTGGGCGGGCGGCGAGAAGCGCGGGTAGACGTCGAGCGCGCCCAGGGTGATCGCGGCCTCCGGGGTGCCCTCGTGGTGGGAGCGGTGCGCCATCCTGCGCATCACCACCGGGGAGTCGATCAGCCCGGGTTCGGGCTCCTCGCCCTGCAGGACGGCGTCGATGAGGTCCACGCTGACGAAGTCGGCGAGCCGGGGCACGGCCACCTGCGCCAGCTCCCGGGCGGTCTGGCCGACGTCCAGGGTGGTGCCGATGGCGGCGCCGGCCTCGTTGAGCAGGGCCAGGCGCTCGCGGCTGCGGTGCTGTTCGCTGTTGTCGAAGGAGGCGGCCGCCGCGCCCACCACCGTGCCGGAGGGGTCCCGCAGCGGCCAGATCCAGGTGCTCCAGCACTGCTCGTGGCCCGAGAGCGGCGCGGGGACGCGGTGCTCGAAGTACGTCCACCGGCCGGTGGCGATCACCTGGCGCAGCCGTGCCGTGAAGTCGGCGTACTGCGGGGCGGACAGCAGTTCGTCCAGCCGCCGGCCGCGGATGCCGTCCTCGGGCAGGCCGATCAGGCGGCGGGTGGCGGCGCTGGCCCGCCGGAAGCGCAGTTCGCGGTCGAAGGTCGCGAACGCGATCGGGGACTGGCTGAACGCCCAGTCGGCGTGGGCGAGCTCGGTGTCGGCGCTCCGGGCGGGGCCGCTGTCCGGGCCATAGCCGTCGTCTCTACCCATAGCCGCCCATCGTGCTCATTCCTGGTCTACTGCGTGGTTTCCCACCCCAACCGCTTCCTACTCCCCAGAGTGGTCCGGGGCCCGGGCGGGATCAACCCGGGGCGGCCAGGTCGATCAGCCGGCAGACCGTCTCGATGTCCGTCCTGACCTCGGCGATCGAGGCCCGCCCGCACAGCCAGGTGACCAGCGCCGACTGCCAGGTGTGCACGATGACGCGCAGCGCGGACAGCTGCCGGTCGGTGGGCGGCCCGGGCAGGGCGGCGGCGTTGACCAGGATGGTCAGGGTCAGCCGGGAGACCGCGTCGACCTCGGCGTTCACCGAGCGGTCGGCGAAGATCAGGGCGCGGGCCATGGCCTCGGCGAGGTGGGGCTCGCGCTGCATGGCCCGGAAGGCCAGCATCAGGGTCTCGGCGACCCGGGCGGAGGGGGTGGCGGCGGTCGGCGGGCGCTCCAGCATGGCGTCGTGCAGCTGCTGGAACTGGTCGTGCATGGTCGCCACCAGCAGGTGGATCTTGGACGGGAAGTAGCGGTAGAGGGTGCCCAGGGCGACCTGCGAGGTCTCGGCGACCTCGCGCATCTGCACCGCGTCGAAGCCGCCCCGGCTGGCGAGCCGGGTGCTCGCGTCCAGGATGCGACGGCGGCGCGCCTCCTGACGTTCCGTCAGAGGCGGGGAGGCCGGCTTGGGTTCTGTGGCCATATGTACCGTTTCGTGGCGATCCCTGGAGTCGGTGTCTGTCGTTGTGTCGGGGTCTGTCAGGGTCTGTCGGGGTCTGTCAGGGGCTGTCGGGGTCTGCCGTGTCGTCCCGTGAGGAGTTCTCGGTGCCCCCACAGGGTGCGTGCGCATGATGGCAGGCGGCGATCCGGTGGCGCGAATCATCCGCATGGCCTGCCCGTAGTGTGACCGGGCACACGGTGGCTTCACGACCTTGAACGTGCAACTCTGAAACTTGTTCTAGATTGCCGCGACCGGTTACGCTCCGGCCGGAACTGGCCGTGAGAAGGGGGCCGTGAGTGACAGCCGAGGCCGCTGAGGCAGTGGGACCCGCGCCCCTGAGCCCCGCCGCCACCGAGGACGCCCGTGAGCGGCCCCTGCGCATCGCGCTGCTGACCTACAAGGGCAACCCGTTCTGCGGAGGCCAGGGCGTCTACGTCCGGCACCTGTCCCGGGAACTCGCCCGCCTCGGCCACACCGTGGAGGTCATCGGCGCCCAGCCCTACCCGGTCCTCGACGACGGCGTCACCCTCACCGAACTGCCCAGCCTCGACCTGTACCGGCAGCCCGACCCGTTCCGCACCCCGCGCCGCGAGGAGATCCGCGACTGGGTCGACGCGCTGGAGGTCGCCACCATGTGGACCGGCGGCTTCCCCGAGCCCCTCACCTTCAGCCTGCGCGCCCGGCGCCATCTGGCCGCCCGCCGCGGCGAGTTCGACGTCGTCCACGACAACCAGACGCTCGGCTACGGGCTGCTGGGCATCGAGCGGCTGTGCGCGCCGCTGGTCACCACCATCCACCACCCCATCACCGTCGACCGCCGCCTGGACCTGGCCGCCGCCGACGGCTGGAAGCGGCGGCTCTCGGTGCGCCGCTGGTACGGCTTCACCCAGATGCAGAAGCGGGTCGCCCGGCGGATGCCGAGCGTGCTGACCGTCTCCGGCTCCTCGCGCCGCGAGATCGTCGACGACCTCGGGGTCTCACCCGACCGGGTGCATGTCGTGCCGATCGGCGCCGACACCCGGCTGTTCTCGCCCGACCCGGCGATACCCGAGATCCCCGGCCGCATCGTCACCACCTCCAGCGCCGACGTGCCGCTCAAGGGCCTGGTCTTCCTGATCGAGGCGCTGGCCAAGCTGCGCACCGAACACCCCGGCGCCCACCTGGTGGTGGTCGGCAAGCGCGCCGAGGACGGGCCGGTCGCCGCCGCCATCGAGCGCTTCGGCCTCGGCCGGGCCGTCGAGTTCGTCAAGGGCATCTCCGACGCCGAACTCGCCGACCTGGTGCGCGGAGCGCAGGTCGCCTGCGTCCCCTCCCTCTACGAGGGCTTCTCGCTGCCCGCCGCCGAGGCGATGGCCACCGGCACCCCGCTGGTCGCCACCACCGGCGGCGCCATCCCCGAGGTCGCCGGGCCGGACGGGGAGACCTGCCTCGCGGTACCGCCCGGCGACGCGGGAGCACTGGCCGCCGCCCTGGGCCGGCTGCTCGCCGACGGGGCGCTGCGCCGCCGCCTCGGCACGGCCGGGCGGGAGCGCGTCCTGGCCCGCTTCACCTGGGAACAGGCCGCCCGCGGCACCGCCGAGCGCTACCGCGAGGCCATCGCGACCAGCCGCCCAGTGCACGGGGCCCGGCCCCGTACCGCCGTCTGACCGCCGCTCACGAAAGCAGAGTCCTTGTGCTGACCGTCGACTTCTCCCGCTTCCCGCTCGCCGCCGGCGACCGGGTGCTCGACCTCGGCTGCGGTGCGGGCCGCCACGCGTTCGAGTGCTACCGGCGCGGCGCCCGGGTCGTGGCCCTGGACCGCAACGGCGAGGAGATCCGCGAGGTCGCCAAGTGGTTCGCGGCCATGGAGGAGGCCGGCGAGGCCCCGGCCGGCGCCACCGCCACCGCCATGGAGGGCGACGCGCTGGCGCTGCCCTTCCCCGACGCCAGCTTCGACGCCGTGATCATCTCCGAGGTCATGGAGCACATCCCGGACGACAAGGGCGTGCTGGCCGAGATGGTCCGCGTCCTCAAACCGGGCGGGCGGATAGCCGTCACGGTGCCGCGCTGGCTGCCGGAGAAGATCTGCTGGGCGCTGTCGGACGCGTACCACGAGGTCGAGGGCGGCCACATCCGCATCTACCGCGGCGACGAACTGCTGGAGAAGATGCGCGGCGCCGGCCTCGAGCCGTACGGCACCCACCACGCCCACGGGTTGCACTCCCCGTACTGGTGGATCAAGTGCGCGGTCGGCGTCGACAACGACAAGGCTCTGCCGGTGCGCGCCTACCACCAGCTGCTGGTGTGGGACATCATGAAGAAGCCGCTGGCCACCCGGCTCGCCGAGCAGGTGCTCAACCCGCTGATCGGCAAGAGCTTCGTCGCCTACGCCACCAAGCCGCGCGGCCCGCAGGAGGACGCCGCGTGACGAGTCCGGGACGTACCGAGCGGCTGGTGCTGCCCGGGGTGCTCACCGCCGAGCAGGCCGCCGAGACCGTGCGGGGGATCGCCGCCGTGCAGCGGCCGGACGGCTCCATCCCGTGGTTCACCGGCGGACACCTCGACCCGTGGGACCACGTCGAGGCCGCCATGGCCCTGGACGCGGCCGGCGAGCACCGGCGTGCCGCCGCCGCCTACCGGTGGCTGGCCGCCAGCCAGAACGAGGACGGCTCCTGGTACGCGGCGTACGTGGACGGCCGCCCCACCGAGCGGCGCCGGGAGACCAACTTCTGCGCCTACATCGCGGTCGGCGTCTGGCACCACTACCTGTCCACCGGCGACGAGTCGTTCATCGACGAGATGTGGCCGGTGGTGTACGCGGCCGTGGAGTTCGTCCTGGACCTCCAACTGCCCGGCGGCCAGATCGCCTGGAAGCGCGACGAGGACGGCAGCCGGCCCGAGGAGGCCCTGCTGACCGGCTGCTGCTCGGTCTACCAGGCGCTGCGCTGCGCGCTGGCCATCGCGGAGCTGCGCGAGGACCCGCAGCCGGACTGGGAGCTGGCCACCGGACGGCTCGGGCACGCGATCCTGCACCACCCCGAGCGGTTCCTGGACAAGGACCGCTACTCCATGGACTGGTACTACCCGGTGCTCGGCACGGTGCTGCGCGGCCCGGTCGCCAAGGAGCGCATCGAGTCCGGCTGGGACCGCTTCGTCGTCCCCGGGCTCGGCGTGCGCTGCGTCGCCGACCGGCCCTGGGTGACCGGCGGGGAGAGCGCCGAACTCGCGCTCGCGCTGTGGGCGATGGGCGAGTCGGACCGCGCCGTGGAGATCCTGCGCTCGATCCGGCACCTGCGCGCCGAGGACGGCATGTACTGGACCGGGTACGTCTTCGAGGACGACGCGATCTGGCCGGAGGAGCGCACCTCCTGGACCGCGGGCGCGCTGCTGCTCGCGGTGGCCGCCCTGGGCGGGGACGAGGCGACCACCGCGGTGTTCGACGGCGAGCGGCTGCCGGTGGGCTTCGTGGAGCTGACCGACGCCTGCTGCTGAGCCCGGCGGCGCCGGGCTCAGGGCTCCGTCCGGAGCTCTCAGATCCGGCGCAGCCGGCCCGCCACCGCATGGCCGATCAGCAGGTAGACCACGGCGGCGATGCCGTAGTTGAGCAGGGTGCGCAGCCATCCCGCGGCCGGGGTGAACAGGTCACGGGACCAGCCCGACAGCCAGTCGGCCGCCTGGTGGATCCAGTTCACCAGTTCGTTGGCGCGGTTGGCATCCAGGACGTACAGCAGGATCCACAGTCCGAGGATGACCGCCGCGGCGTCCGCGATTCCGGCGACGACCCGCGCCGCCTCGTTTCCTCCGTAGTGTCTGGACATGTTCAACACCTTGCCCGGATAGGGTGGTTGACACCTTTCACGGGAAGATCCATTCGAATTGAGGCGAGTGCCACAGCCATGACCCTCCTCGACCATGACGCGTACTGCGCGCACCTGACCGAGCAGACCGCCCTGCTGCGCGACGCACTGCGGACCGCGGACCTGGGCACGCCCGTCCCCACCTGCCCCGACTGGACGCTGCGCGACCTGGCCCAGCACGTCGGGGGCGCCCACCGCTGGGCCGAAACGATCGTGCGGACCCGGACGACCGAGTACCGGCCCGGCGCGGAGGTCCCCGGCGGCCCGCCGCCCGAGGACGCCGACGGCCTGGACCGCTGGCTCGCGGACGGCGCCGGGCAGTTGGCCGGTGTGCTGCGCGAGACGGGCCCCGACGTGGAGGTGTGGGCCTGGGGCCGGAACCACACCGCCGGGTTCTGGGCCCGCCGGATGGCACTGGAGACCCTGGTCCACCGCGCCGACGCCGCCTTCGCGGTCGGCGCCGAGTACCGGGTCGCGCCGGAGTTGGCGGCCGACGTGCTCGACGAGTGGCTGGAGCTGATCAGCTGGCCGCCGGTCGCCGAGTTCAGGACCGAGCTCAAGGAACTCCGCGGTGCCGGTGAGACGCTGCACCTGCACGCCACGGACACCGATCCGGCACTGGGCGCCGAGTGGCTGATCACCCGCGGCGCCGACGGGCCGGACTGGGCCCGCGAGCACGGCAAGGCGGACGTGGCGCTGCGCGGCCCGCTGACCGCCGTGATGCTCGCCTTCCTCCGGCGGCTCCCGCTGGACGCCGAGGGCCTGGAGGTGCTCGGCGACCGGGCACTGCTGGACCACTGGCTGGCGCACACGGCGTTCTGAGCCCTTGACGCACAACGGTCCCTTCCCGCCCGGCGCGGGAAGGGACCGCTGTGCGTCAGGGGCGGTTCAGCCGCGCTGGATCCCCGAGGTGTCCTGGAGCACTCCGCGGCGGCCGTCCTGCGTCTGCGCCACCAGGGCCGCGCCGCGCTGGTCCACCGCCAGGTACCAGGTGCCCGGGGTCAGTTCGGCGACCGGGCTGGGCGAGCCGTCCTCCGGGTAGATCGGCCGCGGCACCGGCACCGCGAACCAGAACGGCGCGAAGTCCGCGGCGGGCGCCTGGGCCTGCGGGTGCTGCGCCGCCGACGGGTCGCCGGCTCCCATCGGCGCGCCCGGCTGCGGCTGCCCGCCGTAGGCCGGCGCGCCCGGGTAGCCGTAGCCGCCGCCGGGCTGCATGCCGTACGGCTGCCCACCGGCACCCGGGTACGGCTGCTGCGGCTGGGCCGGGCGCGGCTCCGGCAGCAGCGGGGCCTGGAGCGCGGGCACCCGCGAGGTCAGCAGCGCGGCTGCGGCCAGCAGGATCCCGAAGACCAGGGTCAGCCAGCCGCCGAGGCCGAGGCTGACCGCCGAACGGTCGTTGCCGTTCGGCGTGAGGCTGGCGAACGCCGACCACAGCGCCGACCAGCCGGCGAACGCCGCCAGCGCGGTGCCCCACTGGCCCAGCTCCAGGCCCAGCACCTTCCGTCCCTCCGGCTGCACCCGGGCGGCGACGAACAGCCCGGCGGCGATCAGGGCGGCCAGGTGGACCGAGGGCAGCGTGGGGAACGTCGCCGGGTCCCAGGCGTTGACCGACTGGTCACCCGATCCGTAGGTCTGGTAGGTGAAGATCGGCAGGAAGGAGGCGATCAGCAGCAGCACCGCTGCCCCGATCACCGCGCCGTCTCCTCTGCTGAGGGAGCGGATGTTCACGTAAACGTCCTCTTGTCAGTCTCGGTGGTCGTCTCGTCGCTGCCGCAGGGGGCGCAGCGTCCTCTTCCGGTCGGGGTGAGGCGCGGGGGTGAGCCCTTATCGTACGGGTGCGGCGGGCGGCTGCTCAGTGGGGTCCGCGCTGGTCGCGGGCGGCTCGCCGATGCTGTCGGTACGTCAGTTCCTCCCCTCCAGGTACGCGGTGATGCCGTCCGAGATGCCCTGCGCGGCGCGCTGCCGCCACCCGGCGTCGGTCATCAGCGCCGCGTCCCGCGCGTTGCGCATGTTGCCGCACTCGATGAACACCTTCGGCACGGTGCTGAGGTTGAGTCCGCCCAGGTCGGCACGGATCGTCAGGCCCGTGCCGCCGCCGAGGTAGTCGGCGAAGCCCGTGCCGGTGACGTCGGCGAAGTGGGCGCGCAGCGCCAGGCCCAGGCGCCGCGAGGGGTCGGTGATCGCGGTGTTGTCCGCGATGCCCTGGTGCACCGGGGCCGGGAGGATGACGTGGAAACCGCGGTTGCCGGCCGCCGAGCCGTCCGCGTGCACCGACACCACCGCGTCGGCGTGGGCGTCGTTGCCGATCCGGGCGCGTTCGTCGACGCACGGCCCGAACGGGCGGTCGCCGTCGTAGGTGAGCTTCACGGTCGCGCCGAGCGCGGTGAGCAGCGCCCGGGCCCGGTGGGCCACGTCCAGCGTGAACGTGGCCTCGGGATAACCGGCGTCGGTGGAGGTGCCGGTGGTGTCGCACTCCTTGCGGCCGTTGCCGACGTCCACCAGCCGGTTGATCTCGGCCGTGTGGTACTGGTTGTCCAGGTTGTGGCCCGGGTCCAGTACGACGGTCTTCCCGGCGAGCGGCAGGGCGGACGCGGACGACGCCTTGCCGTCCGGTGTCCGCGGGGCGGCGGGCCCGGGACGCGCCGCCCCGGCCGGGCGGTGGGCCGGCGCCCGGTGCCGTAGCGAGCCCCAGATCAGCCATCCGGCCAGACACACCGGCAGCAGAGCACAGATGACCAGCAGCGCGGTGGCGCCCTTGGATGTCCTGGACACGGCTGCGATGCTATCGGCCGGGGCCGCGCGGTGTGCTCAGATTCCCGCTCCGGTACGGCGCAGGACACGCAGCGAACGGGTCTGCGACACCTCGGCGAAGGCCCCGGATTCCAGGGCCCGGCGCCAGACGCGGTACGGGGCCTGGCCGCCGTCCGCGGGGTCGGGGAAGACGTCGTGGATCACCAGCAGGCCGCCGGACGCGACATGCGGTGCCCAGCCCTCGTAGTCGCCGCGGGCGTGCTCGTCGGTGTGGCCGCCGTCGATGAAGACCAGGCCCAGCGGCCCGCCCCACACCGCGGCCGCCTGCGGGGAGCGGCCGACCAGCGCGAGGACGTGGTCCTCCAGCCCGGCCGCGTGCAGGGTGCGGCGGAAGACGGGCAGGGTGTCCATCAGGCCGACCTCCGGGTCGACCAGCGTGGGGTCGTGGTACTCCCAGCCGGGCTGCTGCTCCTCGCTGCCGCGGTGGTGGTCCACGGTGACGGCGAGGGTTCCGGCGGCGCGGGCGGCGGCGGCCAGCAGCAGCGTGGAACGGCCGCAGTAGGTGCCGACCTCCAGCAGCGGCAGGCCCAGCGCACCGGCCTCGACGGCCGCCGCGTACAGCGCCAGGCCCTCGTCGAGCGGCATGAAGCCCTTGGCCGCCTCGAAGGCAGCGAGCACCTCGGGCTCGGGGCCCTGGGGGGCGCTGCCGGCGGGCGGCGGGGTGGTGGCCGGGGCCTGGGTCATGCGTCGCGCCTTCCGTGTGCGGGTCCGGAGGTGGTTCCGGGGCCGGTTCCGGATCCGGCGTCCGGCCGTTTCCCGGGCCGGCGTCCGTCCGTTCGAGCGCGTCCATCCTGCCCTACCGGCGGGTAGGGGAGAGCGGCGGGGGCGCGACCTCCCCGCCGCCGTCCCGGCCCGGCGGCTCCGCGGATCAGCGGCCGAAGAGCTTCCAGCCCCTGCCGCTGCCCGAGGAGTCCTTCGAGCAGGTGCAGCGCTGGGACGCCGGGACGCCCGCAAGCACCTGGTCGACGTGCTGACCGCAACCGGAGTAGGTGGCCTTGCCGCACTTGCGGCAGGTAACGCGCTGGCACATGACTGCCTCCCTGGGGAATGGGTTTCTGTCGAAATCCACTGTAAGCATACCCCCAGGGGTATGGAAGGGGTGGTGACGAGAAATACCCCACGGGGTATCTGGACGGGCTCCGGCCGGGATCCCGGCGGGCGGGCTCAGGCCGCCCGCCCGCCGTCTCCTGCCTTGTCTGCCTTGTCTGCCTTGTCTGCCTTGTCTGCCTTCTCGGCCTGCTCAGGGGTCTCGGTCACCGGAAGCCGGGCCGCCAGCCGGAAGCCCCGGCGCCCCGCCGGGCCCGCGGCCAGCGAGCCGCCCGCCGGCGCCAGCCGCTCGGACAGGCCCTTCAGCCCCGTCCCGCTGCCGCCGCCCGCGCCGCTGCCGTCCCCGTCGTCGGTGATCTCCAGCCGGGCCTCGCCATCCACGGTGCGCATCGCTATCTCGCAGCGCGAGGCGCCGCTGTGCCGCACCACGTTGGTCACCCCCTCCCGCACCACCCAGGCCATCAGCGTCTCGGCCCGCGGCGGCAGCGGCGGCCCCTCCTCGCGCACCGCCGCCTCGATCCCCGAGGCGCCCAGCGCGGAGCGGGCCCGGTCCAGCTCGGCGGCGAGGGTGACCTCCCGGTAGCCGGTGACCGCCTCGCGGACCTCGGTCAGCGCCTGGCGCCCGACCGCCTCGATGTCCGCGACCTGCGCCAGCGCCGCCTCGAGGTCGCGCGGCGCCAGCCGGCGCGCCGCCTCCGCCTTGACCACCACCACCGACAGCGTGTGGCCGAGCAGGTCGTGCAGGTCGCGGGAGAACCGCAGCCGCTCCTGGGCGACCGCGGAACGGGCCAGCTCCTGCCGGGTCTCGCGCAACTGGCCGATCACCTCGTGCAGCGTCAGGAACGCGGCGATCAGCCCGCCCGAGACAAAGGTGTAGTAGCCGGTGGACGCGGCGCTCCCGGCGTCGTGGCGGTGCCAGCCCGCGATCACTCCGGCGGTGCCCGCCAGCGTCACCAGCCACAGCCGCAGCCGGCGGCCGCGCTTGACGCTGCCCAGCGCGATGGACAGCGGGATGAACAGCAGCAGCCAGTTCCTCCCGTAGGCGAGGGCCCCCGCGTAGGTGACCGCGGCCAGCGCGGTCAGCAGCCGCCCCGGCAGCGGCCCGTCCCGGGTCTGCGGGCGGAACCGGGTCAGGACACAGCCCGCGTACAGCACCGCGTAGGCGGCCAGGCCGGCCCCCGCCAGCCACGGCAAGCGGTAGCGCCCGGCCGCCAGGTCCGCCACCGGGCCCGCCAGCATCGACAGCCAGGGCAGCAGGATCCGGCCGCGCGGCGGCCTGGGCGCCACCGCCTCGCCGTCCGGTCCCTCCCCGGGCAGCCAGCCCCAGAAGGTCCGTTCCCCCGTGCCGCACGTCCCCCTACGTGTCGCCATGGGCGATATCGTACGGGCCGCAGCTGACCTGACGCCTCGTCAGATCGGTTTCGGGCCGTTCCGGTGCGCTATACAGGGAGGCGCCACCACAGGCGTCAACGAGAACGCGTTCCCAGCACCTTCGGGTGAAAGGCGGGACGCGCGCGAAGGAGCAGCAGCCGATGCCCATCGACGTCGCCCGGGCCCTGGCGGCCGAGCCGCAGCGCACCGAACTGACCTGGGGCCACAAGGACATCCAGCTCTACCACCTGGGCATCGGCGCCGGACGGCCCGCCACCGACCCGGCGGAACTGCGCTACACCCTGGAGAGCAGGCTCCAGGTGCTGCCCAGCTTCGCGACCGTCGCGGGCGGCGAGATGGCCCTGGTCGGCGGGCTGACCGCGCCGGGCGTGGACGTGGATCTGGCGGCGGTGCTGCACGGCGGGCAGCGGATCGAGGCCCACCGCCCGATCCCGGTGCGCGGCCGGGCCGTGCAGACCTCCCGGGTCACCGCCGTGCACGACAAGGGCAAGGCCGCGGTCATCGTGGTGCGTACCGAGGCGGCCGACGCCGAGGGGCCGTTGTGGACGTCGGACGCGCAGATCTTCGTGCGCGGGGAGGGCGGCTTCGGCGGTGACCGCGGCCCCTCGGCGCGGCGCGAGCCGCCGGCCGGCGAGCCGGACCACACCGTGGAGCGCGCCACCCGCGAGGACCAGGCGCTGCTCTACCGCCTGTCGGGCGACTGGAACCCGCTGCACGCCGACCCGGAGTTCGCCCGGCTCGCCGGTTTCGACCGGCCGATCCTGCACGGCCTGTGCAGTTACGGGATCGTGCTCAAGGCGGTGGTGGACACCGTGCTCGGCGGCGACGCCGCGCGGGTGCGGTCCTATGAGACGCGGTTCGCCGGCGTGTTCTACCCCGGCGAGACGCTGCGGGTCAGGATGTGGACCGGGGAGGGCCGGGTGCGGGTGGCGGCGACGGCGGTGGAACGCGATGACGCGCCGGTGCTGAGCGACACGGTCGTCGAGTACGACACGGGTGCCTGAAACCTGCTGTGCGGAGATGCCGTCAGGGCCGCCGTGCCTGGCAGAGGCGCCGCGCAGAACGTTCCTGCCGGGCGGTGGGTGACGAGCCCCTGCCGGTGACCGGGCGGAGTGACGCGGGCGCGGCGGCCCTGACGCGCGGTGGAGCGTGGCCGCTCCGCCGCGTCTACCGCCCGTGGTCCGGGCGGCGGTGCTTGCCGTGCGGTGCCGTCTCGGCGTCCTCACGCGAGGCGGGTCCGCGGTGCTTTCCGACCTCGGCCCCCGGGGCGGCCGCCTGATGGATGCGGTCGTCGGTGGAGTCGGTGCGGGTTTCGGACATCAGGAGTTCTCCGTCGGGGTCGCTTACCGTTTGCACGTGGGGGCGGGCGACACGGACATCCCCCTTTCCGCGCTTCCGTCACTCGTCATCGGCTGCGCGGCCCCCGCGTCATCGTAACGGGGCGCAAGGTCCGTTAACCAAGCGCCTTTTGGGGCTGGTGTGGTTGGTGTGAGCGCCAGAGGCGCCTGCTGGAGGGGAAGGACGCGTCCCACCGGGGGCTGGTTCCCGGCCACCGCGGAATCGTTCAGCCCGGGGTGCGGCCCGAAGTCGTCCGGCCCGGGATCGCCGGGCCGCGGGGGAGCGGCGGCGCCGGGCGCCGGGGCGGTGCCGCCCCGCGGCGTGGCTCGCGCGCCCGTTCCCGTGAGCGCCGCTTCCGGTTCCGGTTGCGCTTCCGACTCCGCTTCCGCTTCCGGGCCGGGCGGGAGCACGTCCAGGACGCCGTACTGCTCGGACGCGGTCGCGTAGGGCAGCCGCAGCACGCCCTCGGGGGACCACCAGGCGCTGCCCGCCAGCCAGCCCTCGGGGGTGGGCAGCTCCTCGGCCTGCCGGGCGGCGGGCCGCCACAGGGCCAGCCGGTCGCCGTCGCGCAGCGCCACCCCGCACGACTCCGGCATCAGCTGCTGCCCCGGCTGGGCGGCGACCGGGACGACCTGCTCCCCGGCCGAGCGCAGGCAGTCCGGGAAACGCACCGGCCGCACGCTGCCCAGCACGCCCCAGCCGAGCCGGGGCGTGCCCGGCGCGTCGCTGCGGACCAGCAGCAACCCGCTGTCGGGGTCGGCGAGCAGCAGCCGGTCCTCGCTGTCCTCGGTGATCTGCAGGAGCGGGCTGGACGTGCCGGTCGCCAGGTCCACCGCGACCGTCTTGATCCGGCCCTCCGCCTCCCGGTCCAGCGCCAGCAGGCAGCCCTCCCGGTCCAGCCAGACACCGCCGGTGCAGTGGCCCTCCACCGAGGCGATCCGCTGCGGTCCGGTGCCCTCGTGGACCAGCCAGATCGCCGTCGTGCCGTTCACATACGACAGCGCGAAGGCGCAGCCGCAGGTCGCGGGCGGAAGCAGCCGGACCTCCTCCCCGTAGAGGAAGCCGACCGGTGCCTGGCCGGTGCCGGGCCCGGCCGGGTAGAGCAGCGACAGGTCGTGCCGGTCGGCGACCCGGCGGCGGATCAGGACCCGGCCGTCGGGCAGCGGGAGCACCTGGGCGTCCGGCTCCTCCGGCTGGTTCCCCGGCAGCGGGACGGTGTACGGCTCGGGGCCGGCGAGCGTCCAGCGCTCCGGATACCAGCAGCCGTCCCGTGCCGCGGCCAGGCAGGCGGCGTAGCTGCCGTCCGCCGCGATGGTGAAGCCCCGGCGTGCAGTGGTTTCCGTTCCGGATCCCCTCACGAAGGCCGTCATCTCCCGCCACCTCCAGCGACTCAGGGGACAGAAGGTAGTTTTCGTACGCCGGCCCGAACGTCACGAGTGGGGGTGCTTCACCCGTAAGGGTGGCCGGATTCCGGTTCGCCGGATATCCGGTGGTGCCGTGTGCTGGCGGCAGGTGCCGGTGGCTTGCGCGCGTCGCGGGGGTGCGCCCGGGAGGTAACCTTCCACCGTGCCCAAACTGTCCGACGTCATCAGCGCGCTCGACGCCCTGTGGCCCGCCGAACGGGCCGAGGAGTGGGACGCCGTGGGCCTGGTCTGCGGGGATCCGGACGCCGACGTCAGCCGCGTCCTGTTCGCCGTCGATCCGGTCCGGGAGGTCGCCCAGGAGGCCATCGCCCTCGGCGCCGACCTGCTGGTCACCCACCACCCGCTGTATCTGCGGGGCACCACGACGGTCGCGGCCACCGGCTTCAAGGGACGCGTCGTCCACGACCTGATCAGGAACGGCGTCGCGCTCCACGTCGCGCACACCAACGCCGACCGCGCCGACCCCGGTGTCTCCGACGCGCTCGCCGCGGCCGTGGGCCTGCGCATCACCGGCCCCCTGGTGCCCGATCCCACCGACCCGGCCGGGCGCCGCGGGCTCGGCCGCATCGGCGAGGTGCAGCGGCCCATGACGCTCGCCGAGTTCGCCGAACAGGCCGCCCGCGGGCTGCCGGCCACCGCCGCCGGGCTGCGGATCGCCGGGGACCCCGAGCAGCCGGTGCGTACCGTGGCCGTCTGCGGCGGCTCCGGCGACAGCCTGTTCGCGCAGGTGCGGGCCGCCGGAGTGGACGCGTACCTGACCGCCGACCTGCGCCACCACCCCGCCTCCGAGGCCCGCCAGGAGGGCCGTCCGGCGCTGCTGGACGCCGCCCACTGGGCCACCGAGTGGCCCTGGTGCGAGCAGGCGGCCGCCGAGCTCGACGAGATCTCCGACCGGCACGACTGGGCGCTGCGCACCCACGTCTCCCGGCGGGTCACCGATCCGTGGACGGCCCACGCGTCCGCCCCCGCACCCACCCACGATCCGACCACCACCCAGGGAGCCCCACGCTGAACGCAGCGCCCGCCGACCAGATGCGCCTCCTCGAGGTCCAGGCCCTCGACTCCCGTCTCGCGCAACTCGACCACCGGCGCACCAACCTCCCCGAGCACGCCGAACTGGAGCGACTCGGCGCCGATCTGGCGCAGCAGCGGGACCTGCTCGTCGCCGCCCAGACCCAGGAGAGCGACGCGGCCCGCGAGCAGACCAAGGCCGAGCAGGACGTCGACCAGGTGCGCCAGCGCGCCGCCCGCGACCAGAAGCGGCTCGACTCCGGCGCGGTCACCTCGCCGAAGGACCTGGAGAACCTCCAGCACGAGATCGCCTCGCTCGCCCGCCGCCAGGCCAACCTGGAGGACATCGTGCTGGAGATCATGGAACGCCGGGAGGCCGCCCAGGAGCGCGTCGCCGAACTGGGCGAGCGCGTCGACGCGCTGCGCGCCAAGGCCGCCGAGGCCGAGACCCGCCGGGACGACGCGCTGCGCGAGATCGACGACGAGAGCATGCGGATCGCCCGGGAGCGCGAGGCGGTCGCCGCCGCCGTCCCGGCCGACCTGATGGCCCTGTACGACAAGCTGCGCGCCCAGTTCGGCGGCGTCGGAGCGGCCAAGCTCTACCAGAAGCGGTGCGAGGGCTGCCGGCTGGAGCTGAACATCACCGAGCTCAACGAGGTGCGCGCGGCGCCCGCCGACACGATCGTGCGGTGCGAGAACTGCCGCCGCATCCTGGTCCGCACGCCCGACTCGGGACTGTGATGCGCCGGCTCGTCGTGGAGGCGGACGGCGGGTCCCGGGGCAACCCGGGGCCCGCGGGCTACGGGGCCGTCGTCCGCGACGCCCGCACCGGCGAGCCGCTCGCGGAGGCCGCCGAGTACCTCGGCACCGCCACCAACAACGTCGCCGAGTACCGCGGCCTGATCGCCGGGCTGCGCGCCGCCCGGGACATCGACCCGGACGCCGTGGTGCACGTGCGGATGGACTCCAAGCTGGTCGTCGAGCAGATGACCGGCCGCTGGCAGATCAAGCACCCGGGCATGCGCCCGCTCGCCGCCGAGGCCCGCGGCGTCCTCGACCCGTCCCGGGTGACGTACGAGTGGGTGCCGCGCGAGGCCAACAAGCACGCCGACCGGCT
>JBEHXI010000067.1:0-30018 GCA_048498775.1 Actinomycetota bacterium
CCGGGCGCCCGGCGGCCGGCCTGAGAGCCCCGAACAGGGTGGGAGTCCGGGCCGCGACGCTCTGGACGCCGCACCGCGTGCCGGCCTCCCGGGGCCGGATCACCGGAGCCGGGGACGGTGTCCGACGCCGGCCTCGCACCCAAGGACGCGCACGGCCCGCCGACTGCCGATGGCCGCCGCCGGTACGCCGTGCGGTGGGGCCGTTCAGCGCAGTTCGCGGAAGGTGGCCCGCAGATCGTGGATCCACGCCTGTGGATTCTCCCAGGGGCCGAAGTGCCCGCCGCGGTCGTGCACGTTGACTGCCCGGACGTCCCCGTAGAAACCGGTGGCCCCGAACTTCGCGCGCCGCTCCTCGGGGGTGTGCGCCCCGGGCGGCGAGGCGTCGCCGAGAAGGAAGGTGAAGCCCGCCGGGGCCTCGACGGCCGGGGTGCGGCCGTGGGAAGGCGTCCACGGGTACAGGTTCGCGTTGCGGTAGGCGCGGATGGAGGAGCCGATGGCCTGGTTGGCCCAGTAGATCGTCGCGTTGGTGAGGATGTGGTCGGCCGGGAAGACCTCACCGAAGTCGGCGCGCTGGTCGCTCCACCGGCGCCACCGTTTCAGGATCCATGCCAGCATCCCCGCCGGGGAGTCGTTGAGCCCGTGGACAAGGGTCTGGCCGTCGAGCATGTGGGCGACGACATGGGATACGTAGGTGTCGTGGAAGTTCAGGAGGTCCTCGCGCAGTCGCGGGGAGACGCCCTCGGTCGTCGAACCTCCGGTCAGGTCCCAGTACCGGTCGCCCCGGAAGATGGTCAGCGGCATCTCGTTGCCCAGATGGATGCCGTACAGGGAACGGGCGTACTTGTGGCCCAGTTGGGCGCCGACCAGCGCGCCGTAGTCGCCCGCGCCCACGCCGAACCTCTCGTGGCCCAGGACGTCCGTCATCAGCTCGTGAAAGCGGTCGGCCATGGTGACGAAGTTCTCGGCGCCGTTGGTCAGCGGCGTGGAGAACGCGAAGCCGGGCAGGGAGGCCACCACGACGTCGAACGCGTCGGCGGGGTCGCCGCCGTACGCCGCAGGGTCGGCCAGCGGGCAGATCACCTTGCTCCAGTCCCAGAAGGACCAGGGCCAGCCGTGCAGGAGCAGCAGTGGCATGGGGGCGGGACCCGTGCCGCGCTCCCGTATGAAGTGCAGGGGGGTGCCGCCTACGCCGACACGGTGGTGGGTGAAGGCGTTCAGCTTCTTCTCCGCGGCCCGCCAGTCGAAGCCGTCGGCCCAGTACGTGACGAGGGGCCGCAGGTAGGACGTGGGCAGGCCGTACACCTCGTCGTGGTTGCCGGGGTCGGGCGCGAAGCGCGTGGCCTTGAGACGGGTGCGTAGATCGTCCAGGACGTCCTGAGCGATGTGGATGGTGTACGGCGGCGGTTCGTGTCCTTGCTGCGTGGTCATGGTCGTCCTTCGGAATGGCGGAGCGGGCGGAGGATACGGAGGCGGCTGCCGGGTGCCGGGGACGCAGGCGCGGTCGGCGGTGGGTCAGGCGAACTCCAGCCGCAACCGCGTCTGTTCGAGGTCGGCAATGCGCCAGCCGTCCGGGGTCCGGATGAAGCGGGGGCGGTAATGGCCGAAGCCGTGCATGGTGCGTGGCCGGTCCGTGGTGCCTTCGGGCCGGATGACGAGGTCCTCCATGGCCCAGATCCCGGTCGCGGAGTCGGCGGAGCGGACGTCGATCTCATCGGAGAACAGGTGGTGGAGCACGGTCGCGCCCGGGCCTACGCTGCGCGATACGGAGTCGGCGATCGCCGCACGGCCCCGCATGACGCGGATCGGGGAACCGTCGACCAGGCGCGGGATGAAGGTGCCATCCGGCGTGAACAGGCCGGCCAGGTCCGTCCAGCGCTGATGGTCGGCGAGGTAGACGTAGCGGGCCATCAGGCGGCGCAGGTTCTCGACGATGACGAGTCGTTCCAGGTCGTGCACGGGGATCGCTTCCCTTCGTGGCCGCGGGGGAGCCGCGCACCTCTGTCTCGGTCTGCCGTGTCACCATCCCTCGGATAAAATGGACCAGCAAGTCCAGATAACGAGTGGAGGATGGCGATGACCACCGGCGCGGCGGCCAGAGGGCGCCTGACCCCCAAGGGCGCCGCGACCCGGCGCCGCATCGTCGAAGGCGCGGCGGCCGAGATCCGGGAGCGGGGAGCGGCCACGACCACGCTCGACGACATCCGGGCGCGCACCTCGACCAGCAAGAGCCAGATCTTCCACTACTTCCCCGGCGGCAAGGACGAGTTGCTGCTCGCGGTCGCCGCCCGGGAGGCGGAGCGAGTGCTGGAGGACCAGCAGCCCCATCTGGACGACCTCGGTCGGCTGGACACCTGGCAGGCATGGCGCGACTGGCGCGACGCGGTGGTCCGGCGCTACGAGCGCCAGGGCGTCCACTGCCCTCTGGGTGTGCTCATCACCGAACTGGGGCGCACCACACCCGCCGCACAGTCCCTGACCGGGCAACTGCTCGCGCAATGGCAGTCCGCGCTGCGCCACGGCGTCCGGCGCATGCAGGACAGCGGGCGGATCGATCCCGAACTGGACGCAGACCGCACGGCTGCCGCCCTGATCGCCGCGGTGCAGGGCGGAGTGACGATCCTCATGTCCACCGGCAGTACGGCCCACCTGGAGGCCGCCCTCGACACCACGATGCACCTGCTGCGCTCACGCGCGCCCGCCGACCCCGCGTGAGCGCCTGGCACACCAGCCGTCGGCAAAGCCCTGGCACGCGTCACGCACCAAGCCGGGCTGTGACGCGATACGCAACTCGCCGATGGGAAGGGAGTGGGAGTTCACCGGGTCGTTCCCGCCGGTCGGCAGGAACGACCCGTACCTCGAGCGACTGCGATGAAGGACCGGCGGGGCATCGCCACCCGCTACGACGGGACACCCGAGAGCCACCTCGCCGGACTCCATCTCCGCGCAGCCACCATCCGGATCACCAGCCTCCCGAAGGCCGATCGAGCACAACTGGAGACACCCCCTAGGGGCGGACGTAAGGCCGGAACTCGGCGGACAGCTGCCGGTCGCTTGCGTAGATCGCGGTGTGGTTCAGCTGGACGCCGGCCGCAGGCAGCGCGGATGCACGCGGGTACTGCTGGTCACAGGACATCGGTGAGGTGTCTCCGGTCTTGGGATCCACTGGAACGGGGCGCCACACGCGGGGCGCGGGGAGCTGGACACGGAGAAGGGGGCGGGCCTCTCGCCCGCCTCGCGCTCACGCCGAGGCCGGGAACCTCACTCGTGCGTGGCCCATGGCCGACCCGGCAGTCACCCGACCGACTTCAGTGACCACCACAGGCGACGGCAACGCCGTTCTTCGGCTGTGCTCCGGCCGCAGAAACGGGCGTCTGGACACCGGCGGGGACCGTGCCGCACGCTGGGCGGATGAGAGCGCGGGAGGGCGAGTCGGTCCTGTCCCGGGCGGTCCGGATCTTCGCCGCGTTCACCCCGGACGACACGACCCTGCAGGTCTCCGAGATCGCCCGGCGCACCGGCCTGCACGTCGCGACCGTCTCGCGGCTGGTCGCCGAACTCGTCGGCCACGGCCTGCTGGCCCGCGAGCCGGACCGCCGGGTGCGCATCGGCGTGCGGATGTGGGAGCTGGCGCTGCGCGCCTCGCCGACCCTGACCCTGCGGGACGCGGCCATGCCGTTCCTGGAGGACGTGCACGACACCGTCGGCCACCATGTCCAGCTCGGGGTGCTCGACGGCGACGAGGTGCTGTTCGTCGAACGGCTCTCGGCGCCCGGGGCCGTCATCAACTACACCCGCGTCGCCGGCCGTCTGCCGCTGAACGCCTCCTCCAGCGGGCTGGTGCTGCTGGCCCACGGGACGCACGAGCTTCAGCAACAGGTCCTGTCCGGACAGCTGCCCGGGTACACCCGGCACACCCTGACCACCGCCCGCGACCTGCGCGCCGCCCTCGCCGGCATCCGGCGCCAGGGCTTCGCCTACTGCCCCGGCCATGTCCACGAGGACGCGCTGGGCATCGCGGTGCCGGTGCGCGACGGTCGGGGCACGGTGGTCGCCGCGCTCTCCGCGATCGTCCCGAACGACGCCGAGGGCCGGTCACTCGTCCCGGTGCTGCGGGCCGCGGCCCGCGGGATCACCCGCACCCTGTCGGCGGGCCCGGGCGCGCCCCGCTGACCCCGGTCGCCCACGCCTCCCGCGGTTGGTCTCTCACCCAGTGAGAATGCCGTCGCCGCCGGCCGGATCCCGGCCGCACCATGCTCGGCGACCCCGACGACAGGGAGGCCCGAGTGCCAGAACCCGGTACGGCCGCCGTCCGATCCGTCCCCGTGGACGGCGTGGCCGCGGCGAACTCGATGACGCTCACCGTCGCGGCCAGGGACCGGGTGGCCGTGGATGTGGTCGCCCTCACCCTGGTCCACCCCGATGGCGCCCGGCTGCCCGACTGGACG
This sequence comes from Actinomycetota bacterium, assembly GCA_048498775.1. Lineage (GTDB taxonomy): Bacteria > Actinomycetota > Actinomycetes > Streptomycetales > Streptomycetaceae > JBEHXI01. The sequence continues at coordinate 4,446 of JBEHXI010000067.1, forward strand.
CCCGGCGCCCACCTCGACCTCGTCCTGCCGGGCGGGCTGACCCGGCAGTACTCGCTGTGCGGCGACCGCTGGGACGCGTACTCCTACCGGATCGCGGTGCTCCGGGAGCCCGGCGGGCGCGGCGGCTCGGCGTATGTGCACGAGGTGCTCCGCCCGGGGCGCCGGGTCGGTGTGGGCGGGCCGCGCAACAACTTCCCGCTGGTGCCCTCCGACGCCTACCTGTTCATCGCGGGCGGCATCGGGATCACCCCGCTGCTGCCCATGGTCCGCCAGGCCGAACTGCTGGGCGCGGACTGGCGGTTGCTCTACGGCGGGCGGCGGCGCGCCGCGATGGCGTTCCGCGCCGAACTCGCCGCCCTCGGCGACCGGGTGCGCGTCGTCCCGCAGGACGAGGAGGGACCACTCGACCTGGGCACCTGGCTCGCCCGGCCGCGGCCGGGGGTGAAGGTGTACTGCTGCGGCCCGGCCGGGCTGCTGACCGCGGTCGAGGCGGCCTGCCGCGCCTGGCCCCGCCACGCGCTGCGCACCGAGCGGTTCACGGCGCCGGACTCCGGCGCACCGGCCCGCGACCGGCCCTTCGAGGTGGAACTGCGCCGCTTGGGCACCACCGTCACCGTCACCGAGGACGTCTCGGTGCTGGACGCGGTCCGGGCCGCCGGAGCCGAGGTGCTGTCCTCCTGCCGGCAGGGCACCTGCGGCACCTGCGAGACGGCGGTGCTCGACGGCCGTCCCGACCACCGCGACGCGCTCCTGACCGACGAGGACCGGGCCGCCGGCGACGTGATGTTCCCCTGCGTCTCCCGCTCGCACTCCGACCGCCTCGTCCTCGACCTGTGACCTTCTCCCAACCGCCCCGGAGGCCGCCCGTGAGCGAGACCGCCGAGCGCACCCCCGCGCTCCCCGTCAGCGACACCGACCCGTTCTCCCCCGCCGTCCTCGAGGACCCCGCGACCTTCCACGCCGAGCTGCGGGACGCCGGGCCGGTGGTGTACCTGAGCCGCTACGACGTCTACGCCCTGGCCCGCTACGAGCAGGTCCACGCCGCGCTGGTGGACTGGCAGGGGTTCTGCTCCGGCGCGGGCGTCGGGCTGAGCGACTTCCGGCGCGAGAAGCCCTGGCGGCCGCCGAGCCTGCTGCTGGAGGCCGATCCGCCCCGCCATGACGCGCCGCGGCGGGTGCTCGCCGCGATCCTGGGGCCCCGGGCCCTGCGCCGGCTGCGCGAGCGGTGGTTCGCCGCCGCCGAGGAGGTGGTGGAACGGGTCGTGGCGCAGGGCGAGTTCGACGCCGTGCCGGCGCTCGCCGAGGCGTTCCCGCTGCGGGTCTTCCCGGACGCGGTCGGCCTCGGCGAGGAGGGCAGGGAACACCTGCTGCCCTACGGCGACTTCGCGTTCAACGCCTTCGGCCCGCGGAACGAGCTGGTCGCCAGGGGACTGCCGGGGATGCCGGAGCTGTCGCGGTGGGTCGCCGCGCAGTGCCCGCGCGAGGCGCTGGCCGATGACGGGTTCGGCGCGCGGATCCACGCCGCCGCCGACCGCGGGGAGATCACCGCCGAGCAGGCCCCGCTGGTGGTGCGCTCCCTGCTCACCGCGGGCGTCGACACCACCGTCAGCGGACTGGCCGCCGCCCTGTACGCGTTCGCCACCCACCCCGGGCAGTGGCGCCGGCTGCGGGAGCGGCCGCAGTTGGCGCGGGTCGCGTTCGACGAGGCGGTGCGCTGGGAGTCACCGGTGCAGACGTTCTTCCGCACCGCGAGCCGCGAGGTGACCGTCGCCGGGACCGTCATCCCGGAGGGCCGCAAGATCCTGATGTTCCTGGGCGCCGCCAACCGCGATCCGCGCCGCTGGGACGATCCGGACGCCTTCGACCTGGGCCGTGACCCGTCCGGGCAGGTCGGCTTCGGGATGGGCATCCACCAGTGCGTCGGCCAGCATGTGGCGCGGCTGGAGGCCGAGGCCCTGCTCACCGCGCTGGCCCGGCGGGTGCGCGCCGTCGAGTTGGCGGGTCCGGCGCGGCGCCGCCTCAACAACACGCTGCGCGGCTGGGAGTCCCTGCCGGTCCGCGTCCGCCTCGACGGCTGAAGCACCCGTTCAATCCGCCCATCCGAGAAAGGGAGGCCGAACTCTAGTCAACCTGCGGCATGTTCCGGCGGAATTTGCCAGAACTCCCCCGAACGAGTGGCACGTTGCGTAATCTCGCCGTCACTGCGCACCACGGGCGCACCAGCACGTCTCGGGAGGGGAGCCCGCGTGCCCGGAATCGACGAGTGCCTGCTTCAGGCCATGGCCCTGCCGGGGGCACGCGGCGCCGCCGTGGCCGACTGGACCAGCGGGCTGGCCCTCGGCACGGCCGGCGAGTCGCCCACCGGCGACCACGAGACCACCTGCGCCGAGACCGCGGAACTGGCCCGGATGGCCGCCGAGCACTCGGCGTTCGCCGCCGCCGCGCCCGCCGCGCCCGCGGGCGGCGGCGGCGCGGGCGTCCCCGTCGAGGACGTCATCATCACCACTCCCAACGGATACCACCTGCTGCGGTTCGTCGAGACCGCCTTCGACAGCAGCGTCTTCCTCCATCTGTGGCTGGATCGCGACGAGGGCAACCTCGCCCTCGCCCGCATCCGCCTGAGAGACCTGGCCGAGCGCCTGGTACTGGCATGACATCCACCGCCCGTCCGGTGCTCGGCCGCCTGGCCGCGGAAGGCGCCACCGGCGCCCTGCTGCGGGAGACCGGCACCCTGTACCTGCACGACGGCCGTGTCGTGCACGCCGAGTCCCCCGCCGCCCCGGGCCTGGAGACGCTGCTCGTCGCGAGCGGGCGGCTGCCGGCCGAGGACTGGCGGCACGCCGTGGACCGGGCGGGCGCGCGGCGCCGGGTCGGCCGGTTCCTGGTGGAGAGCGGCCTGCTGTCCCCGGGGGAACTCGAACTGTGCCATCTGGCGGCCCTGTTCGACGCGGCGTTCTTCTTCCTCGATCCGGACGGCGGCCCGACGCGGTTCCGCCGCGGCGCCGCGCACTGGCTGGGACCGATCCGGCCGGTACGGGCCGAGGCCGTCGCACGCGAGACGGCACGGCGCGCCGAACGGCTGGCCGCGCTGTGGCCGTACCCGGCGGTGGACACCGCGCCCGTGGTGCGCCGCCCGGGCGCGCACGCGCCCTACCTGACGCGCCGTCAACACGGCGTGCTGGCCGTCGCGGACGGGGTGCGCACCCCCGCCGCGATCGCCCGGCTGCTGGGCCGCCCGGCCTTCCACACCCTGGTGGACGTGCGGCGGCTGGCCGCCGCGGGGCACGTCGAGACGCCCCGCGGACCGGCCCCGCCGGCACCCGCCCCCGTTCCCGCCTGGGTCGCCGGCGTCGCCGCCGACCCGGACGTCGCCCTGCTGCGCCGGCTTCGTGATGCATTGGAGGCACACCTGTGATTCCCCGGTCCGCACCTGAGGCCCGCACCGCTCCGTCATGAGGCGGGCACTGAGACAGCGCGCCGGAAGGAGGCAGCTGATGACGGCGGAACCCGAGGTTCTGGAGGAGTTGCGGCGGTTGCGAGCGCGCGTCCCCCATCTGGGCGGCGCGCTGGCGGCCAGCGTCGACGGCCTGGTCCTCGCCCAGGACACCACCGGCGTGGAGCCCGAGGGGGTGGCCGCGCTGACCGCCGCCGCCCTGGGCGTCGCGCAGCGGCTGGTCGAGGCCACCGGACAGGGCGAGTTCCGCGAACTGCTGGTGCGCGGCGAGCAGGGCTACGTCGCCACCTACGCGGCGGGCACGGTGGCCGTCGTCACCGTGCTGGCGGGGGCGGACGCCAACGTGGGCCGTCTGCACCTGGAGGTCCGGCGCGCCGGTGCGCGCATCGGCGAGCTGGTCGACCGCGCCCTCGCCCGGCCGGACACCTCCTGAACCATCCCCGAACCACCCCCGGGCCACCACGGCCGCACACGGCACGAGCAACCCGACACAACACGACACGTCACACGCGACACGTCACACACATCGGAGAGGACGTACCGGGAACCATGGTCAACACGGAGACCGCACTGAAGGACGCGATGTCCGCCATCGAGGGCGCGATCGGCGCCGCCCTCGTGGACTACACCAGCGGCATGGCGCTGGGCACCATCGGCGGCAGCAAGCAGCTCGACCTGACGGTGGCCGCCGCCGGCAACACCGACGTCGTCCGCGCCAAGGTGCGCACCATGGAGATGCTGGGCCTGAAGGACGAGATCGAGGACATCCTGATCACCCTGGGCAACCAGTACCACCTGATCCGGCTGATGAAGGGGCGCGGCAGCAGCGGCCTGTTCCTGTATCTGGCGCTGGACCGCACCCGGGCCAACCTGGCGATGGCCCGCCATCAACTGGCCCGGATCGAGGCCGCCCTGGAGATCTGACGGCACGTCACACGGCGGGCCTTCCGTCCGCCAGGCGCCGGATGAGGTCATCAGCGCGGCTTATGACCTCATCCGGCATTGGCCACTACCGCCCGTGCGCATCCGACTTCACGGTGGAGGAGTACCGCTGAAGGAGGATCATGCCGTCTCCCGCGCCCACCGCGCCGCCCCGCACCGCCACCCGCCCCGCCCGCACCGGGCCGCCCGGGGGCCCGGTGCCCGGCCTGGCCGTCGCCGTGCTCCTCGCCTCGGCCGCCACCTGGCTGGGGCTGCTCGCGCCGGTCGTCGGCGGCCCGGTCTTCGGCATCACGCTGGGCGTCCTGGCCGGGACGGCGATCCGCCGCGCGCTGCCGCCGGCGGCCGTGGAACGGCTCCTGCCCGGGTTCGCCGCCGCCGGCCGGCAGGTGCTCCAGCTGTCCATCGTGGTGCTGGGCACCGGGCTGTCGCTCACCCGGGTGCTGCGGGTCGGCGGCCAGTCGCTGCCCGTCATGCTCGGCACCCTCGCCGTCGCCCTGGCCGGGGCGTGGGCGGGCGGGCGGCTGCTGCGCCTGCCGCCGGACGCGACGACCCTGATCGGGGTGGGGACGGGCATCTGCGGCGCCTCCGCGATCGCCGCGACCACCGCCGTGATCGGCGCCGCCGAGGCCGACGTGGCCTACGCGATGGGCACCATCTTCACGTTCAACATCGCGGCGGTGCTGCTCTTCCCCGCCCTCGGGCATCTGCTGGGGCTCTCGCAGCAGGCGTTCGGCCTGTGGAGCGGCACGGCGGTCAACGACACCTCCTCGGTGGTGGCCGCCGCGTACTCCTACGGCTCCGCCGCCGGCGGGTACGCGGTGGTGGTGAAGCTGACCCGCAGCCTGATGATCGTCCCGGTCTCGCTGGGCCTGCACGCGCTGCGCCTGCGCCGCGGCGGCACCGCGCCGGAGCCGCGGACGGCGTGGTGGCGGGCGCTGCCGGTGTTCATCCTGGGCTTCCTGGCGGCCTCCGCCCTGGACACGGCCGGCGGCATCCCGGCCTCCTGGCATCCCGGGCTCGCGCTGCTGGGCACCTTCCTGATCACGGTCGCGCTGAGCGGGATCGGCCTGTCGCTGCGCCCCGCCCAGCTGCGCGCCGCGGGGCCGCGGCCGCTGCTGCTCGGCGCGCTGCTGTGGGTCCTGGTCGCCACCACCAGCCTGGGCATCCAGGCCGCCCTCGGGCAGCTCTGAGCGCTCCTTCCGGAGGTCACCCGGCGCCGCGGGGCGCGGCACAGCTGTCGCGCACCACCAGCCGGGTGGCCAGTTCGATCCGCGGGCTCTCCAGGGTCTCCCCCTTGACCAGGCGCAGCAGGGTGCGGGCCGCGACCAGCCCCATCTCGGCCAGCGGCTGGCGGACGGTGGTCAGCGGCGGCGGGGACCACCGGGACTGCGGCAGGTCGTCGAACCCGATGACGCTCAGGTCGTCGGGTATCCGCAGGCCGTGCCGGCGGGCCGCCTCGTAGACCCCGAGGGCCATCTGGTCGCTCGAGGCGAAGATCGCGGTGGGCGGCTCGGCCAGGTCCAGCAGGGCCGCCCCGCAGGTGAAGCCCGACTCGTGGGAGAAGTCACCGGTCCGGCAGAGCTCCTCGTCGACCCCGATCCCGGCCGACTCCAGCGCCGCCCGGTACCCGTCGAGGCGGGCGCGGCTGCACAGCAGCGTGGGCGGTCCGGCGATGATGCCGATCCTGCGGTGCCCGAGGGAGACCAGGTGCTCGACGGCGCTGCGCCCACCGGCCCAGTTCATCGCCCCGATGGTGGGGATGTCGAACGTCGGCACCCCGGCCGGGTCCACGACGACCACGGGCACGCCCAGGCGCCGCAGTTCGGCGTGGAGCTCCGGCGCCAGCTCGGAGGTCACCAGGATCACCCCGTCCGAGGTCCGCGAGCGCAGGTTGACCAGCCACTGCCGGGCGGACTCCTCCTGCCGGTGCACCGCGGAGACCACGGTGCCCAGCCCGGCGGCGTGGGCGGCCTCCTCCACACCGCGCAGGATCTCCACGGCCCAGGGGCTGTCCAGGTCGTTGAAGACCAGGTCGATCAGGCCCGCCCGGCTCGCCGGATGGGCGGTGCGGCGCCGGTAGCCGTGGTGCGCCAGCAGTTCCTCCACCCGGCGCCGGGTGGTCGCCGAGACGTCGGAACGCCCGTTGAGCACCCGGGACACGGTGGGGAGCGAGACGCCCGCCTCCCGCGCGATGTCCGCGATCGTCACCCGGCCCGCGCTGTGTGCTGTCACCCGTGCCCTCCCTGCCGACTGCGCACAGCATAGGCACTTCCGGCCTGCCCGGCCGAGGCCCCTCACCTGCCGGGGGCCCGGCCGGGCGGCGCCGCCGCCGGTCCGCCGCCGCGTCCGGGTGCACGCCGCCGCCACGAACCCTCCGTTTCCCTGTCGCATTCGGGGTGTTGACGACTCCGGTGAAACAAGTCGATAGTTTCTGTATCTCTGGCTCAAGGAGGCATTCGCTGATGGGCCGTTACAGCCGGCTCCACCGCATCCGGCAGATGGATCCCGAGCGGGACCACGAGGAGATCCTCCGCTGGATCAGCCAGTACGAGTTCCCCTGGGACTACTACCAGGGCGTGTCGATCGCCTTCCTGCGCGACTACGGCGTCCCGCGCATCTCCCGGCTGCTGGACCGCACCCAGGAGTTCGAGAAGGCCGGCCAGAAACGCTACGACGACACCGTCCTGATCGCCTACGAGATGCTCAGGGACGGCATGGACTCCCCGCACGGCCGGGCCGCCGCCCGCCATCTCAACCGGATCCACGGCCGCTACCGCATCCCCAACGACGACTTCCGCTATGTCCTGGCCACCACGGTGGTCGGCCCGAAACGGTGGATCGACCGCTTCGGCTGGCGGCCGCTGTGCGAGCAGGAGATCGCGAGCCTGGCCCTGACCGGGCGCCGGATGGGCGAGTTGATGGGCATCCGCGACCTGCCGCGCGACTACGCCGGGTTCGAGCGGCTGCACGACGACTACGAGAAGGAGATGTTCGCCTACGACCCCGCCAACCGCCGGGTGGCCGCGGCCACCTTCCGGATCATGACCGGCTGGTATCCACGGCCGCTGCGCCCGCTGGTGGCCCGGTTCTCCCTCGCCCTGCTCGACGAGCCGCTGCTGGCCGCGCTCGGGCTGCCGGTGCAGCCGCCCCGGCTGCGGGCCGCCGCCGAGCGGGCGCTGCGGGCCCGGGCGCGGCTGCTGCGGTTCCTCCCGGCGCGGCCGGACCGCCGCCCCCGGCTGCCGAAGCCGCGATCCTACCCGTTCGGCTGGACGCTGGACGACCTCGGGCCGCACTGGGCGCACGAACGCCCACTCACGCCGCTGCCCGGCACCGCCGCGGAGGGGTCCGGGTGACACGGGCCCTGCGCGCGCACCCTCCCGCGGCCGGCAGGTGACCGGCGGGCACCCGGATCCCGGGGAGCCCCGGGTCGCAGCCGTCCGGGAGGCGGGGGCTCAGCGGTCCAGCAGCGGTACCAGGTAGCGCCGGGCGAACGCGCGGGTCTGGTCGATGTCGTCGAGCTCGATGCAGCTGACCGGGTTGAGCAGGAAGGACACCGCGACGCGCACCATGAGCTCGGCGACCGGCTCCGGGTCGGACTCCGGCCGGCCCTCCGCCCGCTGCGCCCGGCGCAGATGGCCGGAGAGGTACTCGCGCATGGCGATCAGCGCCGGGCCGCCGCTCACGGTCAGGAAGGGAAGCATCACCTCGGGCTCCAGCCGCAGCAGCCCGCCGATCAGCGGGTGGGCCCGGGTGTACCGCAGGGCGACCACGAAGCCCTCGACCACCCGCTCCTCCATGGCGGGCAGTTGCGCCACGGCGGCGTCCAACTCGTCCAGGAAACGGCGGTACTCCCGCATCAGACACGCCTCGACCAGGCTGTCCTTGCTCTGGAACCGCCGGTAGACGGTCACCCGCGAGACCCCGGCGCGCTTGGCGACGTCGTCCACGGTCGACCGGCGCAGCCCGAAGATCGTGAACTGCTCCAGCGCGGCGTCGAGGATCTGCCGGGCGGCCGCGTCCTCGGTCTCCGGCTGAGCCATCGCCCGCGCGAGCAGGGAGTCGTTCGCAGCTGTGCTCATGGTGCCCCTCACGATACTCGACGGCTTTCCACCCCTAACGATCGACACCATGAAACACTTGGCATATCTTTGTATCAAGCCATCGAACGGAGGGGCCTCCCATGGGCAGTCGGCTCACCGCGGAGCAGCAGGACTTCACCGCCGCGATCCGGGACTTCGCACGCCGCGAGTGCGGCACCCGCGAACAGCGGGACAAGCTCACCCAGTACGGCCGCGAACCGCACCACCCGGAGCTGTACCGCAAGCTCGCCGACCTCGGCTGGCTGGGCGTGTGCCTGCCGGAGGAGTACGGCGGCGCGGGCGGCGGCCTGACGGACGCCTGCCTGTTCCTGGAGGAGACCTCCTACGGGATGGTGCCGGCGGGCGGCTTCATCACGACGGTCATCACCGCCAAGGCATACGAGCGGTTCGGCAGCGACGCGCAGCGCAAGGAGGTGCTGGGCGGCGCGGTGCGCGGCGAGGTGGCCGCCATCGCGATGTCGGAGCCCGGCGCCGGCTCCGACGTGGGCGCGCTGCGCTGCCGCGCCGAGCGGCTGGACGACGGCCGCTGGCGGATCGAGGGGCAGAAGACCTGGATCTCCAACGCCCATCTGGCGCGCACCATCCTGCTGGTGGCCCGGACCGGCCCCGACAAGCACGGCGGGCTGACGATGTTCCACCTGCCCGCGGACACCCCCGGCGTCGAGATCCGCGGGATCGGCACCATGGGCGGCCGCGAGGTCAACGACGTCTTCCTCACCGGCGTCGAACTGCCGGCGGACGCCGTCGTCGGCGAGCCCGGGCAGGGCTGGCCCCAGCTGATGGCCGGGCTCAACGCCGAACGCCTCTTCCTCGCCGCGAACATGCTGGGCCGGGCGCGGCGCGCCTTCGACGACGCGGTGGAGTACATCAGCCGGCGCGAGCAGTTCGGCCGGCCGGTCGGCTCCTTCCAGGCGCTGCGGCACCGGGTGGCCGACCTGGCCACCGAGATCGAGTGCACCCGGCTGCTGGTGCGCGAGGTCGCGGCGGACTGCGACGCGGAGCCGGGCCGGCTCTTCCCGCGCGAGGCGTCGATGGCCAAGCTCAAGGCCACCGAGACCGCCAAGCGCGTGGCCCTGGAGGGCATGCAGATGATGGGCGGCTACGGCTACGCCACCGAGTACGACATGGAACGGCATCTGCGGGCCGCGGTCGTCTCCACCGTCTACGGCGGCACCAGCGAGATCCAGCGCGACATCATCGGCAAGACCTACGGGCTGTGACCACCGCCTGACGGCGAAGCCCCGCACACCGCGCGGTGTGCGGGGCTTCGCCGTGCGGGGCGTCAGCCGCCGTAGAGGGACTCCAGCTCCGCGGCGTACTTCTCGCGCACCACCCGGCGCTTGAGCTTCAGCGACGGGGTCAGCTCGCCCCCGGCCGGACTCCACTCCTCCGTCAGCAGCCGGTAGCGCTTGACCTGCTCGGTGCGGTTGAGCCGGGCGTTGGCCGCGGCGACCGCGCGGTCGATCTCCTCGCGCACGGCCGGGTGGCCGGCCAGCGCCCGCGGGTCGCCGTCCGCCTCGATGCCGCGCGCGGCCGCCCAGGCCGGGGCCATCTCGTGGTCCAGCACCAGCAGGGCGACCAGGTACGAGCGCCCGTCACCGTGTACCAGCGCCTGGCCGATCAGCGGGTGTTCCTTGAGGGTGTTCTCCACCAGCGCCGGCGAGACGTTCTTGCCGGTCGAGGTGATGATCATCTCCTTCTTCCGGTCGGTGATCCACAGATAGCCGTCCTCGTCGACGCGCCCGATGTCCCCGGTGGCGAACCAGCCGTCGGCGTCCACCGCCGGCCGCACCGTCCCGTCGGCCTGGAGGTACCCGTCGAAGATCGTGCCGCCGCGCACCAGGATCTCCCCGTCCTCGGCCGTGCGGATCTCCACCCCGTCGATCGGGCGGCCCACCGATCCCAGCCGGAAGCCCGCCCGGGGACTGTTGGCGGTGGCCACCCCCACCGACTCGGTCAGCCCCCAGGCGTCCATGATGACCACGCCCAGGCCCGCCCAGAAGCGCACCACGTCGACGGGCATCGGGGCCGACGCGCTCGCCGCCCAGACCAGGCGGTCCAGCCCGCCCATCGCCAGCAGCGGCCGCAGGACCTCCTCGTTCGCGCGCCGGTACGCCTCGGCGAGTTCGGCGGAGGGCTCCTCGCCACGCTCCCGGCAGTCGGTGTACGCCAGCGCCGTCCGCGAGGCCCGCTCCACCGCCGCCGCCTGTTCCGCCGGCAGCACCGCCAGTCCGGCGCGCACCGCCACGGCCAGCTTCTCCCAGATCCTGGGCACCCCGAAGAACTGCGCGGGCCGCACCTCGAGCAACGTGGCCGCGACGGCCTGCGGGTTGGCGCACATCAGCACGTGCGAGGCGCGGTGGATCGGCAGGTACAGGCCGAGCATCCGCTCGGCGATGTGCGCCAGCGGCAGGTAGCAGACGTGCTCGACGTGCGGCGGCAGGTCGACGACCTTGTCCAGCGCGACCGCGTTGAGCAGCACGTTGCGGTGGCTGACCACCACGCCCTTGGGGTCGCCGGTGGTGCCCGAGGTGTACACGACGGTCAGCGGGTCGCGCTCGTCGCTCTCCCGCCAGCGCTCCTCGAAGTCCGCGGCGGGCTCCGCCCCGGCCGGCTGCCGGTACGGGGTGTGACCGCCCACCGCCGTCTCGTCCACCACCACCAGCCGCTCCAGCCGGGTGCCGCCGCCGTCCAGCAACGGCTCGAAGCGGGCCAGTTCGGCGGCGCCCTCGACGACGGCGAGCCGGGCGCGGCTGTGCCGGGCGAGGTAGGCGACCTGGTCGGGGGCCGAGGTGCCGTAGACGGTGACCGGCACCGCGCCCAGGTGGACCAGGGCGAGGTCGGTCAGCCAGTGCTCGGGGCGGTTGCCCATCATCAGCAGGACGTGGTCGCCGCGTGCCACGCCGAGCCGGGCGTACCCGGCCGCCAGGCGGGCCACCCGGTCCCGCACCTCCGCCCAGGTCAGGGTGGTCCACTCGGCGCCGTCCGCGGCCCGCCAGGACAGCGCCGGAAGGTCGCCGTGCTCACGGGCGTTGCGCAGCAGCAGGGCGGGAATGGTGGGGCCGGCACCGCGGGGGGCCGGTTGGTCGGTGTTTCGCAGAACGGTGCTCATGACGGCCTCCTGGCCGGTTACCTGGTACCTGCGAGGGCAGAAAGGTGTCACAGTTGCGCTGCGACAGCAATACTGTTGAAGGAACGACGGCTGAAAGCCGGCGACCCTGACCGAAAGCGAGGCGAGATGGCCCAGTCCCCGACCCAGCCGGGCCCGGCGCAGCCCGCGGAGGAACTCGACCTGACCGTCGACGAACTGGCGGCCCGAGCCGGGATCACCGTGCGCACCCTGCGCTTCTACAGCGCCAAGGGGCTGCTGCCCCCACCGGTGCTGGGCCCGCGCCGGGTGGGCCGGTACGGCGCCGAGCACCTGGCCCGGCTGTCGCTGATCGAGGAACTCCAGCGGCAGGGCCTGACCCTCGCCGCCATCGAGCGGTACCTCGAGCAGCTGCCGGACGACATCACCCCCGACGACCTGGTGCTGCACCGGGCCCTGGTGGCCGGCTGGATGCCGGACACCGCCGAGGAGACCACCCGCGAGAAGCTGGAGCGCCGGGCGGGCCGGGCCCTGTCCGACCACGACCTGGACCGACTGGCCGCCATGGGGGTGCTGGACCGGACCGACGACCCGCAGCTGCTGCTGGTCAACCCGGCCATGGTGCACCTCGGGGTGCGGCTGCTGGAGGTGCCCCTCCCCCTGGAGACCATCCTGGCCAGCCGGGAGATCGTGCTCAAGCACACCCGGGTGCTGGCGCACGAGCTGCAGCGCCTCTTCCGCGAGCAGGTCTGGGAGCCGTACCTGGAGGCCGAACCGAGCCCCGAACAGCGCCAGCGGATGCGGTCGCTGACCGCGTACATCCAGCCCGCCCTGGTGCAGGCCCTGGTGACGGCCTTCCAGCAGTCGCTGAAGGAGGAGCTGCGGTCGTCGGCCGCGACCGCGACCGCCAGGTGAGACCCGGCGGCCGCGGCTGACGCAACGTCAGCTGTCGGAGAACCGCTCGCCCGCCTCGGCCTTGCTCACCAGCAGGGCCGGCGGTGCGAAGCGCTCACCGTAGGCGGCCTGCAGCTCGCGCGCCCGGGCCACGAAGCCGGCCGGGCCGCCCTCGTAGCCGTTGATGTACTGCAGGACGCCGCCGGTCCAGCCGGGGAAGCCGATGCCCAGCAGCGAGCCGACGTTGGCGTCGGCGACGGAGATGAGCACGCCCTCCTCCAGGCAGCGCACGCTGTCCAGCGCCTCGGCGAACAGCATCCGCTCGATGAGGTCCTTCAGCGGGACCTCCCGCGCGGCGCCCGGCTTGGTGAAGTGCTCGCGCAGCCCCGGCCACAGCCCGGCCCGCTTGCCGTCGACGTACTCGTAGAAGCCCGCGCCGCCGCTGCGGCCCGGACGCCCGAACTCCTCGACCATCCGGTCGATGACCTCGTCGGCCGGGTGCGGCGTCCAGGTGCCGCCGGCCTCCTCCACGGCCCGCCGGCTCTCCAGGCGGATCTTGCGGGGCAGGGTGAGGGTGAGCTCGTCCATCAGCGAGAGCACCTTGGCCGGGTAGCCCGCCTGGGCGGCCGCCTGCTCCACGGTGGCCGGGTCGATGCCCTCGCCCACCATGGCCACGCCCTCGTTGATGAAGTGGCCGATGACCCGGGAGGTGAAGAAGCCGCGCGAGTCGTTGACCACGATCGGGGTCTTGCGGATCTGCCGGACCAGGTCGAAGGCGCGGGCCAGCGCCTCCTCGCCGGTGCGCTCGCCCTTGATGATCTCCACCAGCGGCATCTTGTCGACCGGCGAGAAGAAGTGCAGCCCGATGAAGTCGCCGGCGCGCTTGACGCCCTCGGAGAGCAGCGTGATCGGCAGCGTGGAGGTGTTGGAGCACAGCAGCGCGTCGGGCGCGACGATGTCCTCGATCTCCTGGAACACCTTGTGCTTGAGCGCCGGGTCCTCGAAGACCGCCTCGATCACCGCGTCGCAGCCGGCCGCGTCGGCCGGGTCGGCGGTGGGGTGGATGCGGGCCAGCAGCTCGTCGCGCTGCTGCTCGGTGGACCGGCCCCTGGCGACGGCCTTGTCCAGCAGCCCCGCCGAGTAGGCCTTGCCGCGCTCGGCGGCCTCGGCCGACACGTCCTTCAGGACGACCTCGATGCCGGCCTTGGCGCAGGAGTAGGCGATGCCCGCGCCCATCATCCCGGCGCCCAGCACCAGCACCTTGGAGACCGTGCGGGCCGGGACGTCCTTGGGGCGGCTCGCCCCGGAGTTGACGGCCTGCAGGTCGAAGAAGAACGCCTGGATCATGTTCTTGGACGTCTGGCCGCAGACCAGCTCGGTGAAGTACCGGGCCTCGATGACCTGCGCGGTCTCGAAGTCCACCTGGGCGCCCTCGACCGCCGCCGCCAGGATGTTGCGCGGCGCCGGGTAGGGCGCGCCGCCCAGCTGCTTCTTGAGGTTGGCGGGGAAGGCGGGCAGGTTGGCCGCCAGCGCCGGGGTGCTGGGCGTGCCGCCCGGCATCCGGTAGCCCTTGATGTCCCAGGGCTGCTGGGAGGTGGGGTGCGCGGCGACGAACGCGCGGGCCTTGGCCAGCATCTCGTCGCGGTCGGCGGCCACCTCGTGGACCAGACCGGCCTCCAGGGCGCGCTGCGGGGTGTAGCTGCGGCCCTCCAGCAGCACCTTCAGCAGCGCGTCGGCGATGCCGAGCAGCCGCACGGTGCGCACCACACCGCCGCCGCCGGGCAGCAGGCCGAGGGTGACCTCGGGCAGGCCGACCTTGGCGGACGGGTGGTCGAGGACGACGCGGTGGTGGCAGGCGAGCGCGATCTCGTAACCGCCGCCCAGCGCCGCGCCGTTGATGGCGGCGACGACGGGCTTGCCGCAGGTCTCCAGGGCGCGCAGGGCGCGCTTGATGCGCATCCCGGACTCGAAGGCCTGCTGGGCCTGCTCGGGGGTGACGGCGATCAGGTCGCGCAGGTCGCCGCCGGCGAAGAAGGTCTTCTTGGCCGAGGTGATGATGACGCCGGTGACGGAGTCGATCTCCGCCTGCAGGCGTTCGACGGTGGCGTCCAGGGAGTCGGCGAACGCCGCGTTCATGGTGTTGGCGGACTGGTCCGGGTCGTCCAGGACGAGTGTGACGACTCCGTCGGCGTCCTGCTCCCAGCGGATGGTACGGCTCTCGGGCATGGCTGTGAGGTCTCCTGATGTGCGGGCGTCGGTGGGCTGCGTTGGGTCCGGACCGCGTCAGAGGCGCTCGACGACGGTGGCGATGCCCATGCCGCCGCCGACGCACAGGGTGGCGAGCCCGTAGCGCAGGTCCCGCCGCTCCAGTTCGTCCACGAGCGTGCCGAGGATCATCGCTCCGGTGGCGCCCAGCGGGTGGCCCATCGCGATGGCCCCGCCGTTGACGTTGACCTTGTCCAGGCTGAGCCCCATGTCCTTGACGAACCGCAGCACGACGGCGGCGAACGCCTCGTTGATCTCGACGAGGTCGATGTCGTCGATGGTCAGCCCCGCCTTGGCGAGC
This sequence comes from Actinomycetota bacterium, assembly GCA_048498775.1. Classification (GTDB taxonomy): domain Bacteria; phylum Actinomycetota; class Actinomycetes; order Streptomycetales; family Streptomycetaceae; genus JBEHXI01. The sequence continues at coordinate 19,490 of JBEHXI010000067.1, forward strand.
GCCTTGCGGCTCGCCGGCGCCGGGCCGGTGAGCATGATCGTGGGGTCGGCGCCGGAGACCGCGGCGGAGACGATCCGGGCCCGCGGCCGCATGCCGTACCGCTCGCCGGCCTCGGCCGAGCCGATGGCGACCAGCGCGGCGCCGTCCACGATGCCCGAGGAGTTGCCCGCGTGGTGGACGTGGTCGATCTTCTCGATCCAGTGGTACTTCTGCAGCGCCACGGCGTCGAAGCCGCCCGCCTCGCCCATGACCGCGAAGGACGGCTTGAGGCCGGCCAGGGACTCGGCGGTGGTGCCGGGGCGGATGAACTCGTCGCGGTCGAGGACGACCAGGCCGTTGCGGTCGAGCACGGGCACGACCGAGCGGTCGAAGCGGCCGTCCTTCCACGCCTCGGTGGCCCGCGCCTGCGACTCGGCGGCGTAGGAGTCCACGTCGTGGCGGGTGAAGCCCTCGATGGTGGCGATCAGGTCGGCGCCGATGCCCTGCGGGACGAAGCCGGTGACGTAGTTGGTCATCGGGTCCATCGCCCAGGCGCCGCCGTCGGAGCCCATCGGGGCCCGCGACATCGACTCGACGCCGCCGGCCAGCACCAGGTCCTCCCAGCCGGAGCGGACCTTGGCGGCGGCCAGGTTGACGGCCTCCAGGCCGGAGGCGCAGAAGCGGTTCTCCTGGACGCCGGCCACGGTGTCGGGCAGCCCGGCGGCGATGGCGGCGGTCTTGGCGATGTCCGCGCCCTGGTCACCGACGGGGGTGACCACACCGAGCACGATGTCGTCGATGGCGGCCGGGTCGAGGTCCGGGAACCGGCGCCGCAGCTCGCCGATGAGCCCGACGACCAGGTCGACCGGTTTGGTGCCGTGCAGGGATCCGTTCGCCTTGCCGCGCCCGCGCGGGGTGCGTACGGCGTCGTAGACGTAGGCGTCGGTGCTCAACGTCGCTGCCTTTCGGTTCGGGGTGAGGGTTGTCCAGCGGGTTCCGCTCAGGCGAGCAGCGACCGCCCGATGATCTCTTTCATGATCTCGGTGGTGCCGCCGTAGATGGTCTGGATACGGCCGTCGGTGAACGCCTTGGCCACCCGGTACTCGGTCATGTAACCGTAGCCCCCGTGCAGCTGGAGGCACCGGTCGGCGACCCGCTTCTCCAGCTCGGTGGCCCACCACTTGGCCATCGACGCGTGGACGGCGTCCAGGGCGCCGCGGTTGTGCTCGGTGATGCATCGGTCGACGAAGGTCCGGGTCACCGCGCACTCGGTGGCCATCTCGGCGATCTCGAAGCGGATGTGCTGCAGCCGGGCGAGCGGGCGGCCGAAGGCCTCGCGCTGCTTGACGTACTCGGTGGTGATCTCCAGCAGGTGCTCCGCGGCCGCGATGGCCGACACCGCGATCTGCAGGCGCTCCTGCGCGAGGTTGGTCATCAGGTGGACGAAGCCCTGGTTCTCGCCGCCCAGCAGGTTCTCCTTGGGGACGCGGACGTCGGAGAAGAACAGCTCGGCGGTGTCCTGGGCCTTCTGGCCGATCTTGTCCAGGTTGCGGCCGCGCTCGAAGCCCTCCATACCGCGTTCGACGACCAGCAGGCTCAGGCCCCTGGCGCCGCCCTCCGGGGTGGTGCGGGCGACCACGATCACCAGGTCGGCGAGGATGCCGTTGGAGATGAAGGTCTTGGCGCCGTTGAGCAGCCAGTGGTCGCCGCGGTCGACGGCGTGGGTGCGGATGCCCTGCAGGTCGCTTCCGGCGCCCGGCTCCGTCATCGCGATGGCGGTGACGGTCTCCCCGCTGCAGAAGCCCGGCAGCCAGCGGCGCTTCTGCTCCTCGGTGGCCAGCGAGGTCAGATACGGCCCGATGATGTCGTTGTGCAGGCCGAGCGCCAGCCCGGAGGCCCCGGCACGGGTGAACTCCTCGGCCATCACCACCGAGTACCGGAAGTCGGTGGTGCCCCCGCCGCCGTACTCCTCGGGGACGGCCAGGCCCAGCAGCCCCTGGCGGCCGGCGGCCAGCCACGCCTCGCGGTCCACGATGCCGGCCTGCTCCCAGCGCTCGTGGTGCGGTATCACCTCCTTGGCCAGGAAGGTCCGCACGGTCTCGCGAAAGGCCTCGTGCTCCGCGGTGAAGAGCTCACGCTGCATGCTGGGGGTGCCTCTGCCTTCTGCTCGGATGCCTGGGTGCCTGGGGTTCGCGTGACTGGCTCAGCACTACAGCCAGCCCCTGACCTGCTCGACCAGCCGGGCCGGCGACGGCCCCACCGGGGTGACGTTCAGCATGGTGACGCCCGCGTCGCGGAACGCCTGGACCCGGTCGCGGACGTAGTCCGCCGGGCCGGCCAGGCTGGTCAGCTCGCAGAACTCGGCGGGCACGGCGGCCTCCGCCTCCTTCTTGCGGCCGGCCAGGTAGTGCTCCTGGATGCGCGCGGCCTCGGCCTCGTAGCCGTACGCGCAGGCCAGGTCGTAGTAGAAGTTGCGGCCCGGGGCGCCCATGCCGCCGACGTACAGCGCGATCATGGGGCGCATCAGGTCCCGCGCGGCGGCCGCGTCCTCGCCGATCGCCAGCACCCCGCCCGCCACGACCTGCAGCGGCTCCAGGTCCGGGTCGCGGCGCGCGGCGCCCTTGGCCAGGGACTCGCCCCAGACCTGGCCGGCCTTCTCCGGGACGTACAGGAACGGCAGCCAGCCGTCCGCCGTCTCGGCGGTCATCGCCACGTTGGCCGGGCCGAGGGCGGCGACGTACACCGGGATGCGCTCGCGGACCGGGTGGGTCAGCAGCTTCAGCGGCTTGCCGTGGGTGCCGCCCTTCTCCGCGGGCAGCGGCATGTCGGTGATGCCGTGGTGCTCGATCACCTCCCGGCGCCAGATGCGCCGGCACAGCTCGATCGTCTCGCGGGTGCGGCCCAGCGGCCGGTCGTAGCGGCGGCCGTGCCAGCCCTCGACCACCTGCGGACCGGAGGCGCCGAGGCCCAGCATCGCGCGGCCGCCGGTGAGGGCGTCGAGCCCGGCGGCGGTCTGGGCGATCAGGGCGGGGGTGCGGGAGTAGACGTTGAGGATCGCCGAGCCGATCTTCATCCGCTCGGTGCGGGCGGCCAGGTAGCCCATCACGGTCGGGGAGTCGAAGCCGTAGGCCTCGGCGACCCAGACGGCGTCGAGCCCGGCGTCCTCCAGGGCGGCCGCCTGGTCGGCCGCGGTGCGCGGGTCCCCGGCGTACTGCAGGGGCATGGACAGTTCCATCAGCGGTTGTCCTCCGTGGCTCCGGGAGCGGGATCGGCATCCGGCCCGGGATCGGCGTCGGGAGCGGGCAGCCGCCAGTCGCGGACCACGTCGGCGGTGTGCTCGCCGGGCCGGGCGGGTGGACGGCGCAGGGTGGCGGGCGTGGCGGAGAAGCGCGGTGCGGGGGCGGGCTGGACCAGCCCGCCGGGGGCGGCGAAGGTGCCGCGGGCGGCCAGGTGCGGGTGGGCGGTGGCCTCGCGCATCGACAGCACCGGCGCGACGCAGGCGTCGGTGCCCTCGAAGACGGCCGTCCACTCGGCACGGGTGCGCGCCTTGAAGCGCGCGGCGATCAGGCTGCGCAGCTCGCCCCAGCGGGAGAAGTCGCCGCGGTCCGGGGCGTCGGGCCCCAGGCCGAGCAGCCGGGCGAACTCCGCGTAGAACTGGGGCTCCAGGGCGCCGACCGCCATCCAGCCGCCGTCGGCCGTCTCGTAGGTGGCGTAGTAGGGGCAGCCGCCGTCCAGCAGGTTGACCCCGCGCCGGTCCTGCCACATGCCGGCCCCGAGCATGCTCCACACCATGGCGGTCAGATGGGCGGCGCCGTCGACGATCGCGGCGTCCACCACCTGGCCGGTGCCGGTGGCCCGGGCGTGGTGCAGCGCGGCGAGCACGCCCGCCACCAGGTACATCGAGCCGCCCGCGAAGTCGCCCAGCAGGTTGACCGGGATGGCGGGCGGGCCGCCGGCCTGCCCGACCATGCCGAGCACGCCGGCCGTGGCGATGTATCCGATGTCGTGTCCGGCGCTGGCGGCCAGCGGCCCGTCCTGGCCCCAGCCGGTCATCCGCCCGTAGACCAGGGCCGGGTTGCGGGCCAGGCACGCCTCGGGGCCGATGCCGAGACGCTCGGCGACGCCCGGGCGGTAGCCCTCCAGCAGGATGTCGGCGCGGGCGGCGAGGTCGAGCACGAACGCCGGGCCGTCCTCGGCCTTCAGGTCGACGAGCACCGAGCGCTTGTTGCGGTTCATCAGGTCCTGCGCCGGGTCGACGCCCAGCACGCTGCCGCCGGGCCGGTCGACGCGGACCACGTCGGCGCCGAGATCGGCGAGGAGCATCGCGGCGAACGGGCCGGGCCCGATGCCGGCCAGCTCGACCACGCGCACGCCCGCGAGCGGGCCGGTGGCCCCGCCGGTCTCGGTCTCCGCCTCACTCATCGAACCCCCACGCACCGTGACTGTGACAGTAATGGCGTTACAGTCATGATGTTATGGAGGCCCGGCGGGGCTTGGCAAGAGCGAGCGGCCGCCCGGGTGGCCGGCGATGCCGGCGGTCCGGACGGCCGCGTACGGGCGGGATCAGACTCCCGCCGGGCTCTCCTCCACCGCGGGGGCGCGGCCCTGCGCCGGCTGCCGCCGCGCGGCGCCGCCGAGCACCCGCTCCAGCGCCCACGGCCCGGCGCCGAGCACGGCTATGAGCAGGAACGACCAGCAGTACAGGGCGGCGGGCTCGCCGTTGTTCTCGATGGGCAGCAGGCCCGCCCGCTGGTGGACGCTGAAGTACGCGTACGCCATCGAGCCGGAGCAGATCAGCGCGGCCACCCGGGTGAACAGGCCGAGCGCCACCAGGGCGCCGCCCACCAACTGGATGAGCGCGGCCCACCAGCCCGGCCAGGCACCGGCCGGCACCGTCCCGCCGTGGGTGCCCATCGCTCCGCCCAGGACGCCGAACAGGGAGGCGGCGCCATGACAGGCGAACAGGAAACCCACGACGATACGGAACAGCGACTGCACAGGTCCCGAGGACCTGGTCCAGGGAAAGCGGTTCATCGTCCTCATCCTTCGCGGACTCGGGGCTGCGGGGGGATCTCCGGGCCGGGCCGGCGGAAATCGGCGGGCCGCCCGGAGCGAAATGCGGAAAACCGGTACAGCGAGGTTCTCGACGGCGGGCGCGTCGCGCTCCGGAAACACGTCCGGGTGCGCGAACGACAACGTACAGCCCACTCACAGAAACGATGTTTCACACTGATGAACTTCGGCCAGCGGGCTGACTGCGGCACCCCCATCGGGCAACTTCCGGACACCTGAGGGCAGTTGCGGGAGGCGGCAGGGCGGGAAACCGCGTACACCCGCGCCATGGGCGGGGAATCCGGCGATTTACCCGGCCGCCCTCCGCCGAGGTCGGCCGATACCCGTTGCTCCGACCGGGTGACGGCCGCGTTTCGATCTTGCGGCGACGAATTCCGGGGTGTCCCGAACCCCGCGCTTTCCGCTGCACCGTATACACCGCGCCGGCCGCCGGGAATCGCCCGGCGCCGCGCCAATCCACGCACGGCGCCCGCCGTGAATCGCGCCCATCGGACAAACCGGAACCGGAATTGCTGATTCCCGGGGGTTCCCGCCGGGTTTCCCACCGGCTTTCCCGCCATCGGAACACGCGGGCACCCGGCGCGCAACGGCGCCATCCCGGACGGCACGGCCGTCCGGGTGAACTCGGCGCGATACCGCACCCCACTCGCGCCTCGCACGCCCCGGAGCGCTCCCCGCACGCCGGGCGGGGCCCGCCGCCCCTCCCCGTCCGGCGGACCTGGCACCATCGGGGGATGGCTGAACAGATCATCGCGGCATGCGACGGCGCGTCGAAGGGCAATCCCGGGCCCGCGGCCTGGGCCTGGGTGGTGGGGGACCCGGACGGCGCGGTGGCGCGCTGGGAGGCCGGGCCGCTGGGCACGGCGACGAACAACGTGGCCGAGCTGACCGCACTCCAGCGGCTGCTGGAGGCCACCGACCCCGCCGTACCGCTCCAGGTGCGGATGGACTCGCAGTACGCGATGAAGGCGGTGACCACCTGGCTGCCGGGATGGCGGCGGAAGGGGTGGAAGACCGCCGCGGGCACCCCGGTGGCCAACCGGGACCTGGTGGTCGGCATCGACGAGCTGCTGGCCGGCCGCGCCGTGGAGTTCGTGTACGTCGCGGCGCACCAGGTCGGCGGCGACCCGCTGAACGCCGCCGCGGACGCCGCCGCCAGCCACACCGCCCGCACCCAGGAGCCGGCGGGCAGCGCCCTGGGCTCCGACCTGCCCCCGCAGAACGACCCGCGACCGGCGGCACCGGCCGCGCGGCGGTCCCGCCCGTCGGGTTCGGGCTCGTCGGGTTCGAGCTCGTCGGGTTCGGGCTCGGCGGGTTCCGGCTCCGGAGCCCGCTCCGTGAAGGCCAAGTTCCCGGGCCGGTGCCGCTGCGGGCGGCCGTACGGCAAGGGGGAGACGATCGCGAAGAACCCCGAGGGATGGGGCCACCCGGCCTGCGCCACCGCGGGCCAGCCGGCCGGATAGCCGATCGGGCAACCGATCGGGCGGCCCGAGGAGCCGGGCGCCCTGGTGCCCGCCGGGCCCGCGCGGGGTACACGTGGGGGGTGCAGACCTTTCTGCCCTATCCGGACTTCGCACGCTCGGCCGCCGTCCTGGACCCCCGGCGGCTGGGCAAGCAGCGGGTGGAGGCCCTGCAGGTACTCCGCGGGCTGACCGTGCCCGGCTACGGGTGGCGGCACCATCCGGTGGTGCGGATGTGGACGGGCTATCCCGAGGCGCTGGTCCGCTACGGACTGGAGGTGTGCCGGGTGTGGACCTCCGGCGGCCGCCGGGACACCTGCGCCGCCACCCTCACCGCGGACTTCGCGGCGCTGGCCGCCCGCCCCGGCGGCGGTCGCCCGGTGCGCAGCCAGCGGGAGTTGCGCGACGCCGGCGAACTGCCGCCGTGGCTCGGCGACCGGGCCTTCCACCGCAGCCACCAGTCCGCGCTGGTGCGCAAGGATCCCGCCTACTACGGCCCGGTCTTCCCGGACGTGGCACCCGATCTGCCGTACGTCTGGCCGCTGTCCGACCGCACCCCGGGCGGGACGGACGGCGAACCCGGGCCGTTCACCGCCGCGTAGAACACCGGCCTTCCCAAGTACCTGTCGCGTACTCGCCGGTTGTGGCAGCCTGTCGCCGTGCGAAACGGGGGCGCGCACGCTCCCGATCGGTCTCTTCTACGCGCGTCGCCGGCACCGTGCGACCGCTGCCACCAAGGGAGCAGGATGCGCAAGAGAAAGGTACTGGCCCTGGCGCTCGCGGCCGGCCTGGGGATCGGGGCGGTCGCCGCCTCGCCCGTCGTCGCCGCGCCCACGGCCGCACGGCACACCGCCGGCCGGCCGGGCGGCTGCGAGCTCACCACGCCGGGCCACGACGTCAGCCACGTCATCTACCTGCAGTTCGACAACGTCCACTTCACCCGGGACAACCCGAACGTGCCCTCGGACCTTGAGCAGATGCCCCATCTGCTGAACTTCCTCAAGGGCAACGGGGTGCTCGACACCGACCACCACACCCCGCTGATCGCCCACACCGGCGACGACATCCTCACCTCGATCACCGGCCTGTACGGCTCCCGGCACGGCCAGGCGGTGTCCAACTCCTACCGCTACTACACCCCGTCCGGCACCACCGACGCGGCCAGCAGCTTCGCGTACTGGACCGACGGCATCGCGGACTCCGCCACCCCGACGCCGACCGACACCGCGCCGACCATGGTCGGCCAGGACGGGAAGATGGCCCCGGCGCCGTGGGCCGCGTACACCAAGGCGGGCTGCGACTTCGGCGCCGTCTCCACGGCCAACACGGTCCTGGAGAACACCGGGGTGGACATCACCAAGGTCTTCGGCGCCTCCTCGCCGGAGGCCGCCGAGGCCAAGGCCGACCCGTCGCTGGCCACCACCGACTACGTGGGCATCGGCATCCACTGCGCCCAGGGCTCGGGGCTGTGCGCCAAGGGCCACACCAACCCCGACCTGCTGCCCGACGAGCCCGGCGGCTACAGCGGCTACCAGGGGCTGTTCGGGGCCAAGTACGTGGACCCGGTGATCGCCCCGGCCGGCACCGTCACCGCCACCGACGGCACCCCCATCACCGACCCCAAGGGCCGCCCCGGCTTCCCCGGCTTCGACGCCATGTCGGCCGCCAACTCCCTTGGTTACGTGGCCCAGATGCAGGAGTCGGGCGTCCCCGTCACCTACGCCTACATCTCCGACGCCCACGACCGGCACGCCGCACCGTACGGCGCGTACGGCCCCGGTGAGGCCGGTTATGTCGCGGCGCTGAAGTCGTACGACAACGCCTTCGGCGCGTTCTTCACCCGGCTGGCCAAGGACGGCATCACCCCGGCCAACACCCTGTTCGTGGTGACGTCCGACGAGAACGACCACTTCGTGGGCGGCAAGCCCACCCCGGCGAACTGCGACGGCGTCACCACCCCGTGTTCCTACAGCCAGATCGGCGAGGTCAACGCCAACGCCCGCGGCCTGCTGGCCACCCAGCAGGGCGTCACCACTCCCTTCCAGGTGCACGCCGACTCGGCGCCCAACTTCTACCTGGACGGCAACCCTGCACCGGACGCGCCGGACACCCGCTCCTTCGAACGGGCCTGGTCCAAGGTGACGGCGGTCAACCCGATCACCGGCGCCACCGACACCATCTCCCGCTATCTGGCCGACCGGTCGGAGATGAACATCCTGCACATGGTCACCGGTGACCCGCTGCGCACGCCGACCTTCACCTCGTTCGCCAACCCGGACTACTACGTCTACACCGGCGCGGCGAACTGCACCCCGTCCTGCGTGGCGCTGGGGCCGTCCTACGCCTGGAACCACGGTGACTTCGCCGCCGACATCGACACCACCTGGCTGGGCATGGTCGGCCCCGGCGTGCGCCGGCTGGGCGCCACCGGAGCGGTCTGGTCGGACCACACCGACATCCGCCCGACGATGCTCGCGCTGCTCGGCCTGCGCGACCCGTACGTCTCGGACGGCCGGGTGCTCAGCGAGTTCCTGCGCACCTCGGCGCTGCCCGGGCCGGTGCGCGCCGACCGCCGGGCCTATGAGCGGCTGGGGGCCGCCTTCAAGCAGCTCAACGCGGGCGTCGGCCGGTTCGCCGCGGCGACGCTGACCGCCTCCACCAGCGGAATCACCTCCGACACCGCCGGTGACGCCCGGTACCGGCAGACCACGGCCGCCCTGGACCGGCTGGGCGCCGCGCGCGACCGGCTGGCCGGGCAGATCTCCGCCCTGCTGGACGGCGCCGCCTTCCACGGCACCCGGATCGACCGGGCGCGGGCGGACCGCCTGACCCGCCAGGCCGAGCAGCTGATCGCCTTGGCCGAGCACCTGGCCGCCGGCTGACCGGCGCCGTCCCGCGCCGGTGGTTCCGCGTGCCTGCCGGGCCCGGGGCCTCAGCGGCGGGTCGTCTCGTCGGGCAGGAACTGCTCGCACCAGATGGTCTTGCCCTGCGGGGTGTGCCGGGTGCCCCACCGCTGGGTGAGCTGGGCCACCAGGAGCAGCCCGCGCCCGCCCTCGTCGAAGACCCGGGCCCGGCGCAGGTGCGGCGCGGTGCTGCTGGCGTCGGAGACCTCGCAGATCAGGCTCTGGTCCCGGATCAGCCGCAGCTGGATGGGGCCGATCGCGTGCCGGATGGCGTTGGTGACCATCTCGCTGACCACCAGCTCGGTGACGAATCCGGCCTCCTCCAGGCCCCAGTGGACCAGCCGCTCGGCGGCCCAGGAGCGGGCCTGGGCGACGGCCGCCGGGTCCGCGGGCACGTCCCGGATGGCGACCTGGTCGGCGTGGAGCGCCCGGGTGCGGGCCAGCAGCAGCGCCGCGTCGTCGTCGGGACGCTCGGCCAGCAGGGTGCCGATCACCGTGTCGCACACCGTGTCCAGCGATCCCTCGGTGCCGGAGAGCACCGCGCGCAACTGCTTCAGCCCGGCGTCCAGGGACCGGTACCGCGAGCCGACCAGGCCGTCGGTGAACAGGGCGAGCAGCGTGCCCTCGGGCAGTTCCAGTTCGGCCGCCTCGAACGGCAGGCCGCCCAGCCCGAGCGGCGGGCCGACCGGCAGGTCCACGAGCGCGGGGGCGCCCCCCGGGGTGCGCAGCACCGGAGCGGGGTTGCCGGCGCAGGCCATCGAGCACAGCCGGTTGATCGGGTTGTACACCGCGTACAGGCAGGTCGCCCACAGGTCGGCCGACTGGGCTCCCACCGCGGTCTCCCCCTCCTCACCGGCCATCCGGGTCACCAGGTCGTCGAGGTGGGTGAGCAGCTCGTCCGGGGTGAGGTCGATGTCCGCCAGGGTGCGCACCGCGGTGCGCAGCCGGCCCATGGTCGCCGCGGCGTGCATCCCGTGCCCCACGACATCGCCCACCACCAGCGCGACCCGCGCCCCGGACAGCGGGATGACGTCGAACCAGTCGCCGCCCACACCGCTGCCGCCGGCGGCCGGCAGGTAGCGGGAGGCGACGTCCACGGCGGTCTGCTCCGGCA
>JBEHXI010000068.1:0-29437 GCA_048498775.1 Actinomycetota bacterium
ACCACCGAGCCCACCACCGACGGCATCCGACTGGACAGGAGTGGTACGCGATGAGTGCCCCCCGCGCGGCCGGGTCGCCGCCGCACAACCCACCGGCGGAACGGCTGCGTTCGCTGCCCGCCCAGCTCATCCCCGTCTCCGGCGGCGTCGTGCTGCGCCGCGGCACCGTCCTCGTCGAGATCGCCGGCGACCGCGCGCACGAGGTGCTGGAGTGCCTGCTCGCCGCGACCGCCGGCGAGGAGGGCGCCACCGTCCAGGAGATCTGCGCCCGGTTCGCGGCCCCCGACCGCCCGGCCGTCGAGTCGCTGCTGACCGAACTGCGCGGCCGCCGGCTGCTGGTGCCGGCCGGGGACTCCCCCACCGCGGCCCCGCAACCGCCCCCGCCCCGCCGGGACGGCACGGCCGAGCGGCTCGACGTGCACTTCTGGCATCTGGGGCAGCGCGCGACCGAGGTGGCGTCCGCGCTCGACGGGCGGCGCATCGCGGTCGTCGGGGTCAACGCGGTCTCCCACACCCTGGTGGCGGCGCTGGCCGCGGTGGGCGCCACCAAGGTCGAGGTGGTCGACCATCCGCCGCTGCGCAACACCGGGCTGGCCGACGAGCCCGCCGCGCCCCTGCTCGGCCCGCAGTGGCTGGAGGACGCGGACCGCGCCGACCTGCACTGCACGGTCGCCACCAGCGACTTCGGGTATACGGAGGCGCTGCGGCTGTGGAACCGCTTCTGCGTGGAGCGCGGCATCCCCTTCCTTCCCGTCGTGCTCGACAACCTGGTGGGCACCGTGGGGCCGGTCGTGGTGCCCGGCGAGACGCCCTGCTACGAGTGCCTGCGCTCGCGGCAGTTCTCGCACCTGGCCGAGCCCGCGGTGCACCGGCGGGCGGAGGCGGCGGTCGCCGAGGGCAGCCATGTCTCGGCGCTGCACCCCTCCTCGGCGGCCGTGCTCGGCGAACTCGCCGCCGTGGAGCTGACCAAGTGGTTCGGCGGCGCCCGCCTGCCGGTGCGGCAGAGCGGCCGGGTGGTCGAGGTCAACGTCAGCGAGCCCAGCGTGGTCTCCCGCCGGGTGCTGAAGGTGCCGCGCTGTCCGGTGTGCGGCCCGGCCACCCGCCACTCCCCGGCATCCGTCCGCAACACCGCGCTGGACCTGCGATGACGGCCCCGGCGGCGGCAGCCGCGACGGTGACCGAGGTGCCGGTCCGCGAGCCCGGGATGCGCCGGCTGGCCGATGTCGTCGATCACCTGGTCGATCCCCGGGTGGGCATCATCGAAAGCCTCACCGAGGTCCGCAAGGAGGCCGGCTCACCGGACTTCCACCACTTCGCCGCCCTGGCCGCGGACACCGCCCAGCTCGGCGGGCTCGCCAACTTCCGCAACGGCAGCGCGGCGGGCGCGACCCCGGAGCGGGCGGCGGCCAAGGCCATCGGCGAGGCGGTCGAGCGCTACTGCTCGGCGCTCTACGACATCACCGCGCTGCCGCTGGCGACCTGGCGCGACGCGCACTTCGACTGCGTCCACCCGCGGGAGTTCGCGCTGTACTCCCCGGAGCAGTACGCCTCCCCGGGGTTCCCCCTGGTGCCGTTCACCGAGGACACTCCGGTGCGCTGGGCCCGGATGACGGACCTGGCGGACGGCCGGACGGTGCGGGTGCCCGCCTGCCGGGTCCACATGCCGTACCTGTACCTCGCCGGCACCGGTGACTCCCCGATCGAGCAGCCGATCTCCACCGGCCTGGCCTGCCATCTCAGCCCGGCCGAGGCGACGGTGGGGGCGATCTGCGAGGTCGTCGAACGCGACGCGGTCACCCTGACCTGGCAGGCGATGCTCGCCCCGCCCCGGATCCGGGTGGAGACCCTGCCGGACGACCTGTATGAGCTGGTGCGGCGGTTCGAACGCGCCGCGAGCCGGGTGACGCTGTTCGACATCACCCTGGATCACGGGATCCCCACCGTCCTGAGCACCGCGCGGGCCGAGCACCCCGGCGGCCCGGCGCTGGTGGTCGCCGCCGCCACCGCGCCGCACCCGCGGGACGCGGCCCGCAAGAGCCTGGAGGAACTGGCGCACTCCCAGCGCTACGCCCAGGTCCTCGCCTCCCACATGCCGCGCATCACGCCCGATCCACCGCACTACGAGTCGGTGACCGGCCAGCGCGAGCACATGAACTTCTGGGTGGACCACCGCAACCTGCCGCACGCGGACTTCCTGTTCACCTCGCGCACCAGGATCGGCTTCGACGAGATCGCCGACCGCGGCACCGGCACCCCCGAGGGCGATGTGCGGATGCTGGTGGACCGCGTCACCGGGGTCGGCGAGCGGGTCCTGCTCGCCGACCTGACCACGCCGGACGCGGCGGCACTCGGCTTCAGCGTGGTGCGCGCGGTGATCCCCGGATTCCACCCGCTGCACCTCGGCCACCGCCTGCGCGCCCTCGGCGGCGACCGGCTGTGGTCGGTCCCCGGGCGTCTCGGGTATCCGGGACGCACGCCCGAGCAGGGGGACAATCCGGTCCCCCACCCCTACCCATGACCGGGATCCCCGGGACGCGCCAGGCGCCGGAAGGAGAGCAGGAGAAGTGACCAGCAGCCAGCTGTGGCCGGCCCTGTGCCGTCCCGCGGCCGGGGAGGACGACGAGCTGTGGAGCGTCTTCCACGAGAACTCCAAGGTGGGCCGCGAGCATCTGGGCCTGCCCGACGAGGCCGTCGCGGAGCGGATGCGGGCGCTGTGGGAGTCGCTGCCGTACGCCGCGTTTCCCGCGGTGCCGCTGCCGGAGCCGCTCGCGCCGCTGACCGCGCCGGTCGGCGAGGTCATGCTCGGCCGCACCAGTGTGCGCGCGTTCGCGCCCCGGCCGGTCGAGTTCCATGACCTGGCCCGTGTCCTGCACCACTCGTACGGGGTCACCCGCACCGCGGAGGTGACCGGCGGCCTGCGGGGCTTCCGGGCGGTGCCGTCCGGTGGCGGCCTGTACCCGCTGGAGCTGTACGTCGCCGCCAACGAGGTGTCCGGCCTTGGCCCCGGGCTCTACCACTTCAACCCCGCGCTCGGCGAACTGCGGCTGCTGCGCGACGAGGATGTCGGCGGCGAGGTCGCGGCGTGCATGCTCCAGCGGGACGTCGTCCGGGAGGCGGCGGTGGTCGTCCTCCTCGCCGGGTTCTTCGACCGGGTGACCTTCAAGTACGGGGACCGCGGCTACCGCTTCACGCTGCTGGAGGCCGGGCATGTGGCGCAGAACCTCAACCTGGCGGCGGGAGCGTGTGGTTGGGGCGCGCTGAACCTGGGCGGCTGCTACGACCGCGAGGTGGACGACCTGATCGGCCTGGACGGGGTGAGCGCCTCCGCGGTGTACGCGGTGGCGCTGGGCTTCCCGCAGGAGGACGCGACCGCTCCCGGGGCCGTGCGGTGACCAGCCCACCCGCCCTGGCCCGGCGGTTCCCCGGCGGCGCGGCCGGCGCCGCCCGGGGCCTGCGGCTGCCGTGCGCCGCCGCGTTCGGGCGGATCCTGGCCGAGGCCCGGGACGCCGGGCCGGTCCTGGTGGCGGACCTCTCGCTGGGCGGCTGGCGCGGTCATGAGGCGGCCCGCCAGCTGTGCGCCCAGTTGTCGGTGGATCCCCTGCTGCCGTCCGCGCCGCCCCCGGAGTTCGGCGCCACCGGCGGCCCGGTGCGGTACGCCGACCTGATCGGCGCGGGCATCGAGCAGGAAGCGGCGGGCGACCGGGAGACCCTGCTCGCGGCGCGGCTCGCCGCCCGGGTGGGTGACGCCCTCACCCGGGCGGTGCCGGCGGGCCCGTCCACGGTGCTGGTGCTGCTCCCGCTGGCGGGCGTCGGCTGGGAGTCCGAGGATCTCGCCTTCGTCCGGCTGCTGACGGCCCGGCTGGACGCGGATCCTGGGGCCCGGCATCGTCTGCTGCTGGTGGACACCGGGGACGGGCGCCGCCCGCCGCCGGGTCTGCCGGTCCGCTGGGACGCCGTGCCCGGCCCGCGGGAGGCGGACACGCCGCCCGACTGCGGGGACCTCGCTCTCGTCCCGGGGCCGGTGAACGCGGAGCCTGCCGCGGACGGCGGCGCCGGTCCGGCCGTCCCGGACGGGCTGTTCGAACTGCCCGGCGGGTGGCGGCTGGTGCCGCCCGGGGCGCGCCGGCCGCCCTCCGCCGCGGATCCGCGGACCCGGCTGCGTTTCGACGCGCTGGCCGCGCGGTCCGGCGGTGTGCCGTGGCTGCGCGCCTACGCGCAGGTGCACGGCAACAACGCCTTCGTCGATCCGGAGTTCCTGTGCCGCGAGGCGTGGCGGGTGTTCGCCGCGGGGGGTGGCGGTGCCGCGGTGCGGCTGGCCGCCCGGGCCGCCGAGTGCGGTACGGATCCGGTGCGCCGGGCGGTGGCCCGGGCTCATCTGGACGGCATGCACATCGCGTTGTGCCGCTACTCCGACGCGGCGGCGGCGCCCGATCCCTCCCCCGCGCTGCCCGCGGTGCTGCGCGGCTTCCTGCTCCAGGCCAAGGGCTGGGGCCTGGCGCTCTCGCCGGATCCGGCGCGGGCGGTGCTGGCCGAGCCGTATCTGGCGGCGGCCCGTGACCTGCTGGCCGGGTCCGCCGACGAGCGCGAGTACCTGTACCTGCTGAACATCTCGGCGCTGTGCCGGCTGAAGGCGGGCCGGGCGCGGGACGCCCTGGAGTGGGAGCGGGAGATCGAGCGGCGGGCCGCCCTGCTGCGGCCGCCGGACCATCGGCTGGGCTATGTCAACGCCCTCAACCTCGCCCGGCTCCACCGGCGTTCCGGAGACCGGGAGGCGGCCCGCCGCCACTACCGCAGGGCGTTCGCGACGGTGGACGGGGTGCGGTCGGCCAGCGACGCGGTGCACCGGGAGGTGTGCCTGGCGCAGGTCGCCGCCGACCGGGAGGAGGAGTACCGCCGTCTGCTGCGGGCCGCGGTGTACTGGCTGTCGGCCGAGGTCCCGGAGGCCCTGGCCTGGCGGGTGGTGATCGCGGTGCTCGGCCGTCGGCCGGAGCGGGACGAGGACATGGCGGACATGGTCGAGGCGGTCTCCGCGGCCCTGGCCGAGCGGCTCGGTGCGGCGGGCGCCGCCTCGGGGGTCGTCGCCGGGGTGGGCGGTCCCGGTGGGGCCGGTCCGGTGCCGCGTTTCGGGTGCCTGGAGGCACTGAAGGGCTTTCGCCCGCTCTGGGCGGCGAGCGGCGCCGGCTGGAGCGTGTACGGCGGTCCGGAGCCTCCGGGGTCCGCCGGGGCGCCCGATCCCGACACCCACCGGCCCGCCCGGCTGGCACTGCGCGGCCTGGTACACCGGCTGCTGCGGGCCGAGTGCCCGTCGGCGGACCTGGCCGGGGCCCGGCTGCTGGCGGTGGACGTGGGCGACGGGCGCGGGATGCGGCACGGTTCCGCCGCGGCCTACGGCTGCGCGCTGCGCGGCGTTCCCGTCCTGCACACGCCGTCCGGGCCGGTGTTCCTGGACGAGGTGGCACGGGCCGGGATGCGGGCGCGGATGAGGGTGCGGCTCGGCCCGGCCGTCGAGCGGGTGGAGCGCGCGGGGCCGGGCGCCCGGGTGTGCTTCCGCCGCTACCGTCCCGTCCTGCCGCTGTCCGCCGAGCAGACGGCGCTGGTGGACCGCGCGCGGGCAGGCGCGACCCTGGGCGAGCTGACAGAGCTGACGGATCTGACGGTGTGTCAGGAGCTGCTGGACGCCTTGGTGGACGCCCGGGCGCTGGTGCTGGACCCGCCGGTTCCCACGCCTGCGGGGAGCGCCCGATGACGCCACCGGCCACGGCCGCGGTCCCGGAGGGAGCCCTGCGCAGCGCCTGGTACCAGGCCGCCGACGAGCACGAGTTGAGCGCCGACCTCACCGCGGTGTGGATCGGGGACGTTCCGCTGGTGATGGTCCGCACCGAGGCGGGTTTCCGCGCCTTCGACGCCGCCTGCCCGCACCGGGGCGCGCACCTGGCGTACGGCGGGCGGCTCGACGGCGACGCGGTGGTCTGCCCGTTCCACGGCAAGCGCGTCGGCCTGGGGCAGGGGGCACCGGGCGCGTACCGGGCGCGGGAGCATCCCGTGCTCGCCTACGGCGGCATGGTCTTCGTCCACCTCGGCGAGCCGGCCGATCCCGCCCTGGGCACCGAGCTGGAGTCCCTGGCCGGTGACCATCTGTTCCTGCCCGGGTTCGCCCGCGACGTGCAGGTGTCCGCCGAGACGGTGGCCGAGAACGCCTTCGACGCCGCCCACTTCCGTCCGGTGCACGCCATCGCCAACGATCCGGCGTTCACCGTCCGCGGCAGCGGCGCGCCGGGCCCGTTCACGGTGTCCGGCACCTTCCATGTGCCGCCCTCGCCGTGGCAGCCCGCAGAGGAGGGTGAGCGCACGGTGCCGGTGCCGTTCACCGCGCGGGCGTTCGGGCCGTATGTGGTGGTCTCGCGGCTCGGCGGCCGCAGGCCGTATGTGACGTTCACCGGCGCCACCCCGCGCGCGGGCGGCGGCTGCACCGTGCGGGTCGCGGTCGCCGTGCCGCGGGAGGTGCACCAGGCGCTTCCGCCGGACCGGCGTACGCCGTTGTACCGGTACCTCCTCGACGGGCTCCGGCGCGGAGTCGAGCAGGACGTGCCCGTCTGGGAGCGGTTGCTGCCGCTGCCGCACCAGCGGTATGACGCGGGAGACCAGGCGGTCACGGCATTCCGGTCCTTCTGCGCCCGCTTCCCCGGCCACGGCCCGGACACGGTTCCGGGCCCGCGCAGCGGCCGAGCCGATCGGCCGCTTCCGTTCCAGTACCCCGGAGACGTGCGATGACCAGTGAGTTCCACCCGGTCGGCGGCAGCGAGCGGGCAGGCCGGGAGCGGCCCCGGCCGGTCGGCCGGCCCGACGACCACCAGCGCGTCGCCGTCACCGTCCTCGTCCGGCGGCGTGAACCGCTGCGCGAGCGGCTGCCCACCGCCCTGGCGGACGCGGCGGCCGCGGGACGGCTGGCCCGCCCGCTGGACCACGCCGAGTTCACCGAGCGGTACGGCGCCGATCCGGCCGATCTGGACCGGGTGGTGCGCTTCGCCCGGGAGCGGGGGCTGCAGGTGCTGGCGGCGGATCCGCGCAGCCGCGCGGTGCGTCTGGCCGGCGGCGCGGCGGCCGTGTCGGCGGCGTTCGGCGTGACGCTCGGGACGTACGAGCACGACGGCGCGCGCTACCACGGCCGGGAGGGAGCGGTGCGGGTGCCCGCCGAGCTCGCCGAGGTCGTCCAGGCGGTGCTGGGCCTCGACGACGAGCCCAAGGCGCGCCCTCATCTGTGCCTCGGCGCCGCGGCGGAGGCCCGCCCGGAAGACGGTCCGGCCGAGGGGACCGGCGCGCCCGCGCAGGCCCCCTGCCTGACGGCGGCGGAGGTGGCGCGGCTGTACGGCGTCCCGGAGCATCTGGACGGCACCGGGCAGTGCGTGGCGTTCATCGAGCTGGGCGGCGGTTACCTCCCCGACGACCTGCGGGCCTACGCCGCCAAACTCGGCCTGCCGGAGCCGTCGCTGACCTGTGTGCCGGTGGACGGCACCGCCAACTCCCCCGCCCCCGCGGGAGGTCCCACCACCTCCGCCGACGCCGAGGTCGCGCTGGACGTGGAGGTGGCCATGGCCGTCGCTCCGCGGGCGCGGTTCGTGGTGTACTTCGCGCCCAACACCGAGCGGGGCTTCATCGACGCCGTCCACGCGGCCGTGCACGACACCGACCACCGCCCGGACGTCATCTCGATCAGCTGGGGCGCGCCCGAGTCGCAGTGGACCGGGCAGGCGGCGCAGGCGTTCGACGAGGCGTTCGCGGACGCGGCGGCGCTCGGGATCAGTGTGTGCTGCTCGTCCGGGGACCGCGGATCGGCGGCCGGGCTGGGCGACGGCCGCGCCCATGTGGAGTTGCCCGCGTCGGCGCCCCACGCGCTGGCCTGCGGCGGCACCCGGCTGGGCGTCGAGGGCGGCCGGGTCGCCTCGGAGGTCGTGTGGAACGACTTCTCCGGGATCTCCGGCGGCGGTGTCAGCGAGGTCTTCGGCGTGCCCGCCTGGCAGGCGGAGGCCGGGGTCCCCGTCTCGGCCAACCCCGGTGGCCGGGCCGGCCGTGGAGTGCCGGACGTGGCCGCCAACGCGGCCTGCTCGACGGCGTACTGGGTGCTGGTGCGCGGCCGGTGGCAGGCGGTGGGCGGGACGAGCGCGGTGGCCCCGCTGTGGGCGGCGCTGTGCGCGCTGGCGAACCAGCGGCTGGGCCGGCGGGTGGGGCATCCGGCGCCGTTCCTCTACCGGTCCCCGGCCGCCCGGGCGGCCTTCCGGGACGTCGGCGACGGCACCAACGGCGGCTACCGGGCGGGGCCCGGCTGGGACGCCTGCACCGGCCTGGGCGTCGCGGACCTCACCGCGCTGATGGCCGCACTCGACGGGCTCACCCGTACCTGACACAGCGTCAGGAAGCATCGACCAGGAGACGAACCCATGGCAGTCAAACTCTTCGGCGGAACGCGTACCACCCTCGCCGACGGCTGGCAGAGCGAGAGCCTGACCACGCTGTTCGGCGGCGCCGAGGTGGTCGCCCGGCAGCCCGCGCCGGGTGCCACGCTGCGCCTGTTCAGCGTCATCGGCGGCATCGACGTCACCGTGCCGCGCGGCAGCCGGGTGGAGGTGACCGGCTCGACGTTCCTCGGGGGGCGGGACATCCAGGTCAGCCCCGGTGAGGGCCCGCAGCTGCGGCTGAACGTCACCACCGTCCTCGGCGGGCTCCGCGTCCACGAGGCGCCGTGACCCGCCGGTCCACCCACCGCACCCACCCCTCCCACTCCATCGACCGCACAAGGAGATCCCCCCATGCCCGAAACGGCCACCCCGGCACCCGCGGTCCCGCCCCCGCGCGACGCCTCGGCCCCCACCCCTGACGGTCCCCCGAGCGCCGCCGGCCCCCCGGGCACCCGGACGGCGTCGGAGTACGCGCTGCTGGCCGTGGTGATCGGCCTGGTCGTGCTGGGCGTTCTGGACGCCGTGGTGCTGCTGGTCTACCACCAGGACGCGGAGAAGGCGGTCGCTCTCATCGGTGCGATCGACAGCCCCATCTCGGTGCTGGTCTCCGCGTACTTCGGCATGAAGGTGGGCACGGACGCCGGTGCCGCCGGCAAGGCCGAGGCGGAGCGCGGGCGCACCCAGGCGAACCGCCAGGCCATCGCGCTGGCCGCGCACCTGCCGCCGGAGACCGCCCGCCCGGCGCTGCGGGCCCTCGGCATCCCCGTTCCCGAGGAGCCGGCGTGACCGCCCGCGAGGGCGCCGCGCGCCCCTCCTACGGGCTGGACGCTCCCCTGGTGGTGGCCGCGTTCGGGCTCGCCGGGCTGGTGGGGGTGGCCCTGCTGGTCGCGCAGGCGACGGCGGGCGTGTGGGCGGGCGGCATCGGCTACTGGCTGACACCGGTGGGCCTGCTCACCGCGGCGGCCATGGCACACAGTTCGCTGCGCGGGAAGATCCGGCTGCGGGACCGGGTGCTGGACCGGCTCGCGCTGCCCGACGACGCCGACATCCTGGACCTCGGCTGCGGCAGCGGGCTGATGCTGCTGGGCGCGGTACGGCGCGCGCCGCAGGGGAAGGGCACCGGGATCGACCTGTGGCGGACGGTGGACCAGGCCGGTTCCAGCCGCAGCCGCTGTCTGGCCAACGCGGACCTGCTGGGTGTGGCCGGGCGGGTGACCCTGGTCGACGGGGACATGAGCGCGCTGCCGTTCGAGGACCGTTCCTTCGACGCCGTCCTGGCCTGCGTGTCCGTCCACAACATCCACGACCGCGGGAAACGCGAGGCGACGATCCGCCAGGCGGCTCGGGTGCTGCGGCCGGGCGGCCGGCTGGCCGTCATCGACTTCACCAGGACGGCGGAGTACGCCAGGGCGGCGCGCGCGGCGGGCCTGGTGGACGTGCGGCGCAGCGCCCCGAGTCTCCTGATGTATCCGCCGGTGCGGATCGTCACGGCGACCCGCCCGGCCGGCTGAGCTCACCGGCGGCACGGCCTGCCCGGTCGAGGCGGACGCCGTGCCGCCAGACCGCCGCGATGTCCAGCGTGCAGGCGATGTCCCGCGTCGGGTCCCCGGCCACCAGGAGCAGGTCGGCCTGCCGGCCGGGGCGGATTCGGCCGCAGCCGCGCAGGCCGAAGGTCCGCGCCGGCACCGAGGTGGCCGCGGCGAGCGCCGCCACCGGGCTGAGTCCGGCCCGTACCAGCAGCCGGAGTTCGGCGTGGAGGCTCACCCCGTAGGCGGTGCCGGGGTTGGGCGCGTCGGTGCCCGCCAGGAGCGGCACGCCGGCCGCGTGCAGGGCGCCCACGGAGGTCAGGGCCCGCTCCAGCCGCCGGGTGTCCGGGCGCGCCGGGGCGGCCAGGCCGCGGCGGGCCCGCTCGGCGAGGTAGGGCGTCACCCGGGAGTCGGCGCCCAGTCGGGCGCCGCCGCGGTCCGGGTCGCCGTGGGCGCCGGCCACCATGGCCAGCGTCGGCACCACCGCGACCCGCCGGGCGCGCAGTTCCTCGACGAGCCGCGGCGGCACCGCGGCGTCGGTCGCGGCGTGCCCGAGGACGTCCACCCCGGCGCGGACGGCCAGCCGGGCGGCGTCCCAGGTGCTGATGTGGGCCACCACCAGCCGCTCCCTGGCGTGCGCGGCGCGGGCCAGCGCGGCCACGGTCTCCCCGTCCAGGTGAGGGAGGGTCAGGCCGTGCGCGGCGCCGTCCTCGATGATGACCTTGAGGTAGTCGGATCCCTCGGCGAGCCGCTCCGCGACGAACGTCTCGGCGTCCTGCGGCCCGCGGACGGTGGGAAAGGGCGGGTAGGCGCCCTGTTCGACCAGCCACCAGGGGTGGCCGCCCGGGGCGGTGGCCCCCGTTCCGGCCGACCGGATGCCGGCGGCGGTGCGGTCCTCCGCCGAGGTCCGGCGCAGCGCGGCGGCCAGCGCGGGCGGGCAGAACATGTCCAGTTGGGTGGTCACCCCGAAGACCAGCGCCTGCCGGGCGGCGCCCGGGAAGGCGTGGACGTGGCTGTCGATCAGGCCGGGCAGCAGGGTGTGGCCGCGTCCGTCGACCCAGGGCAGCCCGGCCCTGCGGGCGGCGACGCCGCCGGATCCCGGGGCGGTGACGGCGGTGATCCGCCCGCCGCGCACCGCGACATCGGCCCGCGGCAGCACCGTGCTGCCGTCGAAGACGCGTGCTCCGCCGACCACGAAACCCTGATCCGCCGTCACGGTCCCCCCTTCCCCTGCACCGGACGCCGCTCGGTGACGGGCGAACCCTGACCGACGCGGCACTGGAAGCAACGGCCGCGGTGGTACGAAGGTCACACCGCGCCCGGGACCAGCCCCGATACGCCGTCCCCGGCCAGGCCACAGGACGGGGACGGCGTATCACCCGGTACCACCCAGTACCCCCGGGAGCGGGCGGGCTCCGGTCCGTTGCCGGGCCGGAGTGCCCACCGCACCCGGTCACACCCGGGCACGCCGGGCTCGATCGCCCCGAGCCCGTCCGTGCCACCCCTCCCCGGGTGTCCCGGCCGCTTCCGCGTCGACCGCGGCACGGAAAGCCCCCTCGACCTCCCGCACCGCCTGTCCCATGCGCCCCCTGGCAGCCGGTGGGCCAACGCTACGAAGCCTGCGAGATGCGTGCTTGACACCGAGTGCGCAGATATCTGACTCTGAGCGCACTCGCCGCCGTCCCCCGGTGGCGTACGTACGAGGAGCGCAGGGTGCGGTCATGACGGTCAGAGTCTCCACCGACATGGTCGACAGCCGTTCGCAGCTCCAGTTCTGGCGCGAGGTGGTCTGCGACACGTTCGTCCCGTTCGCCTTCGAGCCGCGCCGGGGGCAGAGCGCCCGGTTCCACGGCGAGGTGATCAGCGAGGACCTCGGGGTGGCGCGGCTGACCACGGTCATCTCCGAGCCGCACGGCCTGTCGCGCCCGGCGGAGCTGGTCCGCAGGTCCGGGCAGGACGATCTGCTGGTGGACGTGGTGGTCCGCGGCCGGGTCACCGTCCGCCAGGACGAGCGCACCGCCGTGCTGCGCCCCGGTGACCTCACCGTCTACGACAGCGCCCGCCCGTCCGCGATCAGCTGTCCGACCCCGTTCGAGATGGTCGTCCTGCAGATACCGCGGGAGGAGTTCGCCCTGCACTGCCTGGCCCGGCCCGAGACGGCGGCCACCGCGACGGCGATCCGCGGGGACAGCGGGGTGGGCCTGCTCGTCTCGTCGTTCCTGCGGTCGCTGGCGGGCCAGGCGGCGCAGCTGCCGCGGCACAGTGCGCGGCGGATCGGGGTCAGCGCCCTGGAGCTGCTGGGCGCCTCGCTGCCCACGCTGACCGACAACGCTGTCCGGCCGAGCGAGATACAGGCCGCCCATCTGGCGCGGGCCCGCCAGTACATGCTGGAGCGCCTCGGTGATCCCCGGCTGACCCCGGCCACCGTCGCGCAGGCGCTGGGGATGTCGGTGCGCTATCTGCACGCGCTGTTCCACGCGGAGGGGACCTCTCCGGCGCGCTGGATCACCGCGCAGCGGCTGGAGCGGGCGAGCCGGCAGCTCAGCTCGCCGGGCCAGCGGGGGCGGACCATCACGGAGATAGCGTTCGGCCTGGGCTTCAAGGACGGGTCCCACTTCACCCGGACGTTCAAGGGCCGTTACGGCGTCAGTCCCAGGGAGTACCGGGCCAGGATGCTGTCCTGAGGGCGGGCGGCCGGGGTCCGTGCGCCGCGCCGGGGCCGGGCGGGTGCCGCGGTGGCGCGGAACGGCGGGGTGTCCTGCGCGCAGACGGTGCCGGGTGGCGGCAGCGCGCCGTCCAGGAGGTAGCGGGCCTCGTGACGGTTGGCGCAGGTACTGGGGTTGAGCAGCGCGGAGTGCCCATAGCCGGCGACGGTCAGCAGGCGGGCGCCGGGCAGGGCGTGGGCCATGGCCAGGGTGCCGTGGTAGGGGGTGGCGGGGTCGTCGGTGATGCCGACGGTGAGGACGGGCCCGCCGAAGCGGTCCCAGGGCCCGGTGTAGCGGTGGGCGGCGCGGGCGGGCCAGGTGGCGCACACCTCGTTGGTCCAGGCCCAGTCGCGGCCGACGTCGCCGGAGCGGGCGTAGGCGTACTCCTCCAGGTCGTGGTAGCGGCCGGGGTCGCGCGGGTTGGGGCTGTCCGCGCACACCACCGCGGGCAGTTGCTCGAAGCCCGGGTAGGGGACGGCGGCGCGGGCGGCGGCGGTCGCCTCGGGGGCGCGGCCCAGCCACAGGGACTGCAGCGCGTCGGCGAGGGTGGTCCAGGCCGGGTGGACGGTGTAGAGGCTCTGGGCGACTCCGGCGACCGTCGCGCTGTAGGTGTACTGCCCCACCGGGTGCTCGCGGAGCCGCCGCAGCAGCTGCTCGAACTTGCGCCGGGTGGCCGCCGGGTCGCCCGCCGAGAAGGCGCACTGGCGCGGGGTGCTGCGGCCGCAGGTGTCGAGGAAGCCGGCCAGGGTCGCCGAGGAGCCGAGGTCGGAGCCCTGCCGCAGGAACGTCGGCAGCGGGGAGGCAGGGTGGTTCCAGGCCCAGGGGTCGACGTTGCCGTCCAGGACCATGGCCCGCACCCGGCCGGGGAAGAGGTTGGCGTAGGTGGCGCCCAGGTACGTTCCGTAGGAGATGCCGAAGTAGGTCAGGCGGCCGCGGCCGGTGGCGGAGCGCAGCAGGTCCAGGTCGCGGGCGGTGTCCTCGGTGGAGATGTGCCGCAGCAGGGCGGGGTCCCGCCGTTCGCAGCGCCGGCCGAGGCCGGCCTGGGCGCTGATCCACCGGGCGCGCTGGCGGGCGCCGACCGGGAAGCCGGCCGGCAGTGCGGCGGCCCAGGCCGTGGCCTCCTCGGCACTGGCGAAGCACCGCACGGCGGTGCTCCGGCCCACGCCGCGCGGGTCCCAGCTGACGATGTCGAACCGGTCGCGCACCTCGGACGGGAAGTAGTCGTACATCAGGGGCAGGGCGAGGGTGCCGGCCACCCCGGGGCCGCCCGGGTTGAAGAACAGCGTGCCGATGCGGTGGGCGGGGTCGGCGGCGCGGTGCCGGATGACGGCCAGGCGGAGGGAACGGCCCTCGGGGTGGTCGTAGTCCAGGGGGGCGGTGGCGGTCGCGCAGTCGAAGGCGGGCAGTTGCGGGCAGGGGTCCCAGGACAGGCGGGGCGGGGCGGCCGCGCGGGCGGGGCGCTGGGCGGCGGCGGGCGTGGACAGGCCGGTCAGGGCGCAGGCCGTGGCCAGCGCGGCGGCCGCGGCCGCGACCACCGCCCGCCGCCGCGGGGACATGCTGGGGTACGACACGTCGGGGACTCGCCCTTCTCTCAGAGCCGGCCGCGCCGCGCCGCGGCCCGTGGGTGCTATACCGCGGTGCCGGGCGGTCCGGGTGCGCCGAACGGGTGGAAATGGGGTGTTTTCTGACCGGCTGTCGGCCGGGTGGGTGATCGTTCCCGGCCATCCGGGGGCCGGCCCGGCGCGGCGGCCGCACAGGGCCGTTCAGCCCGGGTCCGCCGGACCCCGTGGCCCCGGGCGGGGCATTCCGGCCGGGGCCACAGGTCCCCGGTTGCCGGCCTTCCGGCGGAGCGGGACCTTCGGCCCATGGGTCCGGTCCGGTCCCCGGCCTCATCGTCTTCCCCGGAAGATCTGCTTCCTCTGGAGGAAGGGCTGGTCATGGCCGGAACATCACTGCCCGGCGCGCGCGTTCTCGCCGCGCCCATCGACCTGAAGGGCACCGGGCACTATGTGCACTGGGGCGTCCTTCAGATATCCGTCGCGAACCTGGTCGTCATCGGCCTGATGGTGCTGGTCGCCGCGGCGGCCGTGGCGCTGCCCTTCCCCCGGGGAAGAGGCCGCAGATGAGCACCGTGCGGACCGACGGGACCGTGGAGGTCCCGGAGACCGGTTGGACGGCGGCGGTGCGCCGCCGCGCGGTGCGGGCCCTCCCCCCGGAGAAGCTGCTGCCCGACACCCAGCCGGTGTACATGGCGTCGTGGATCTACGTCTTCGGCGTGCTGACCCTGGCCTCGCTGCTGGTGGTGCTGGGCTCCGGCGGGCTGCTGGCGCTGGAGGGCCCGGCGTGGTGGCACGTGTCGGCGACCGGGCACTACGTCAACAGCCTGCACCTGTGGAGTGTGGAGCTGTTCATGTTCTTCATGGTCATCCACCTGTGGGGCAAGTTCTTCATGGCGGCCTGGCGCGGCCGGCGGGCGATGACCTGGATGACCGGCGCGGTGGCGTTCTTCGCCTCGGTGGGCACCGCCTTCACCGGCTATCTGGTGCAGCAGGACTTCGACTCGCAGTGGATCGCCGACCAGGCCAAGGACGGCCTGAACTCGGTCGGGATCGGCGCCTGGTTCAACGTCGCCGACTTCGGCCAGATGCTGATGTGGCACATCGCGGTGCTGCCGGCGGCCCTGGGGCTGCTGACGGTGTGGCACCTGCTGCTGGTGCGGCGGCGGGGCATCGTGCCGCCGATCGACGCGCCGGCGGATCCGGCCGGCGCGCAGGCGGCGCACGCCGAGGAGGGACAGTCATGAGGATCCGTTCCCGCGACGCCGCCGTCGCCGACCCGGCCGCGTTCCCCACCCGCCGCTACGACCTGGTCAAGGAGTTCACGGTCGCGCTGGCCGTGGTCGCCCTGCTCACCGCGGGCCTGGCCTACGTCTTCTCCTCACCCGACGACCGGGCCATGACGCTGGCGTCCTGGTCGCGGGCCGATCCGGCCGACTTCACCGCGACCGCGGTGGCCGAGCTCGGCGGGACCAGCGGCACCGCCCAGTACGGCCCGCCCTACACCCACACGGCGGGCGCCGCGCAGAAGCTCGGCCCGCTCGGGCTGCAGGACGCCGCCGGGGTGCGCATCCCCGTCGACACGGCCAACGACTTCGTCATCACGCCGCTGCGGGGCACCCCCGAACCGGCCTCGGTGACCGCCGCGCTCACCGCCTGGGACCGGGCCGCCCCGGCCCGCCGCGACGCGTGGACGAAGAACTACGGGGACGCCCTGGGCAAGGCGCCGGGCGGCGATCCGGCGAAGGCGGCCCCGGGCGACTACGGGCCGGTGCCGGTGCTGACCGGACGGCTGCTCCAGGTGGCGCGGACCGGGACGCTGGACGGCGAACTGGTCACCCAGGGGCGGTTCTACCAGTCCGACTACACCCGCCCGCTGCTGTTCCTCGGCGACGGCTCCTACCTGGAGGACACGGCCCGCGCCCAGCATCTGGGCGGGGACCAGTGGGGGATGATGAACGAGACCGGGAACTTCCCCGGGCAGGCCTGGCTGTGGCTGTACACGTTCTGGTACCAGATCGAGCCGTTCAGCAGCTCCGGCAACGCCGACGCGCTGGTGTGGGGACTGATGGCGCTGCTGAGCCTGGGACTGATCCTGGTGCCGTTCCTGCCGGGCGTCCGCTCGATCCCGCGCTGGACCAGGGTGCACCGGCTGATCTGGCGCCAGTACTACCGGGAGCACGGCGGGCCGGGGCGCGGCGCGAAGTGACGCGGGCTCTCTCCAGGCCGCGGCGGCGCCCCCCTCGCGCCGCCGCGGCCGTCCGGGCGTCCGTAGGCTGTGGGTGAACGATCCCCCATGGCGGTGAACCGCCCATCCGCGAACGGAGAGCCCATGGCGCCAGCGAGGACCGGCCCGGCACGCGACGGACTGGTCGGCTCCCTGCTCCACGGACTGCAGATCCTCGACATGTTCGAACGCGGCCGCACCGTGATCGGCATCGGGGAGATGGCCCAGCACCTGGGGATGCACCGGTCCACGGCGTCCCGGCTGGCGGCGACGCTGGCCAGCGCGGGCTATCTGGAGGTGGCCGGGGAGGCCGGGCGCTACCGCCTGTCGGGCAAGCTCGCCGCGCTGGGCGATCTGGTCGCCGGTGACGACCGGATCCGGCAGGCCGCGCTGCCCGCCCTGAACGACCTGGTGAAGCTGCTCGGCGAGACCGGCCATCTGGCCGTCCTGGAGGGCGACGAGGCGGTCACCGTGGAGATCGTCGACGGCTGGCACACCGTGCGGATGCACTCCTGGGTCGGCAAGCGGTCCCCGGCGCACTGCAGCTCGATGGGCAAGGCCCTGCTGGCCGGGCTCAGCGCCGAGGAGATCGACGCCCGGTACCCGGACAGGGCCCTGGAGCGGCGCACCGACACCACGATCACCGACCGCGAGGAGCTCAAGCGGCACCTGGCCGCGATCCGGGCCGGCGGCTACGCCCTGGACGAGGGCGAACTGGAGCCGCACCTGTGCTGCGTGGCCGCGCCGGTCTTCGACCGCGGCGGGGCGGTCGTGGCGAGCATCAGCGTCTCGGGACCCGACTCGCGGATCGGGCCGGGCACCATACCGGCGACGGCCCGTGCGGTGTGCCGGGCCGCCGCGCAGATCAGCGCCCGGCTCGGCGCTCCGGAGCGGGTGCCGGGCTGGGCGGCGCCGGAGGACGTCCAGGCCGGGGCGGGTCAGTCCGGGTAGGTGAATCCGCGCTCCGCCAGGCGGCGCCGGCCCGCGGCGAGCACCTCCAGGCTGCGCGGCAGGTCGTGCAGCGGCCCGGGCAGGGCGCTCAGCGCCAGGTCGAGGGTCTCGGGCGGTACGTCGCGGCTGGCGAGCACCCCGACGGTGAAGTCCAGGTAGGACGTCAGCAGCCGCGCGTCGCCGACGAAGACCGCCGCGGAGAGGAAGTCCAGCAGGAAGGCCAGGTCCTCCAGGGTCGCCTCGTGCTGGCGCTCGGTGTAGTCGCGCATCGGGGGGAAGCGGCGCCGCAGTTCGTCGCCCATCCGGCCGAGCAGGTCGGCGCGGCGGTCGGTGAGCCGGGCGTGCTCGTCGGTGCCCAGGCGCTCGCTCGCGACCGTCCCGGTCAGCCGCGGCGGCCACTGCCCCAGCACCACGTCGGCCGCCTCCACGGCGCCGGACGCGTACAGGTCGGCCCCGAGCGCCCGCGCCCACACCCCGTCCGGCCCGAACCCGGTGCCGCCGGCCAGGACCGGCACCCCGGCCAGCCGGCAGGACTCGATGGTCCGGCACACCCGCGGCAGGCGCACCGGCAGCATGCAGGACAGGGCCACCAGGTCGGGGCCGTGCTGGTGCAGGTAGGAGATCAGGTGGGCGGTGGGCACATGGGCGCCGAGGAACGTCACGTGCAGCCCGCGCAGCCGCAGCACCTCCGCGACGATGCGGGCGGGCAGCGTGTGCCACTCGCCGTCCGGGCAGGCCACGACCACGCTGCCGGGCAGCACCGGGGGGCGGCGGACGGCGGTGGCCAGCGCGGCCAGGGCGCGTTCGCTGACGTGGGTGGCCGCGTGCTCCAGGGCGACGCTCCACTCGTTGCGCGCCCAGCGGCGGCCGACCTCGTCCTGGGCGGGGGCGATCAGTCCCAGCATGATGTCCTCGGCCGCGATGCCGCGCTCCAGCAGGCCGAGGACGAGGGCCACCGCGCCGTCCTCGTCGGCGTCACCGAGGTGCCGGTCGAAGGCGGCGCGCATCGCGGCGGTGACGGCCGGGCGCGCGGTGGCGGTCACCGGGTGCCTGCCGGGGCCGGGGCCTGCACGGCGAGGACGGCGATGTCGTCGTGGGCGCCGCCGTTCAGCCACTGCCCGACGAGCAGGTCGACGCGTTCGGCGACGGCGCCCGCCGGCATGCCCGCGCAGGTCGCCAGATCGCGGGCCAGCCGCCCCTCCCCGTACATCTCCGGGGTGTCGGGGCCGCCGCGCGCCTCGGTGACGCCGTCGCTGTAGAGCAGCAGCACGTCGCCGGGCGCCAGCCGCAGCCGCGCCTCGTCGAAGACCGGCTCGGGCAGCACCCCGACCAGCATGCCGCCGATGTGGACCGCCTCCACCCGGCCGTCGCCGCGCAGCACCAGTGGCGGCAGGTGCCCGCCGCCGGCCACCTCCACGTCCAGCGCGCCGTCCGGGGCGGGGCGGGCCGATCCGACCACCAGCGTGGTGAAGGGGGCCGCGCCGCCTTCCATCAGCGCCTGGTTGAGCAGGTGGAGGCCCCGCACCGGATCGCAGTCCACCAGGGCCAGGGTGCGCAGGCTCTGCCGCACCCGTCCGGCGAACACCGCGGCCTCCACGCCCTTGCCGCACACGTCGCCGAAGGAGAACTCCACGCCGCCGCCGTCGGCCGCCCTGACCTGGTAGAAGTCGCCGCCGATGCGCAGCGTCTCGCGGGCGGGCCGCCAGGCGGCGCCCAGCTGCACCCCGGCCACCGCGGGCAGCGGGTCGGGCTGCAGGCTCTCCTGGAGCACCGCGACGGTGTGGACCTGCTCGGCGTAGAGGGTGGCGGCCGCCAGGCCCACACCCGCGCGGGTGGCGAACTGCCGGACCAGTTCCCGGTCCGCCGGGCCGAAGCCCGGCCGTTGCGGCCCGCGGAGCAGGATCAGCGCCCCGCCCGGGGCCGCCGCGCCGGGCATGGTGACCACCAGCGCCTGGGTGCCCGGGGACAGCTGCGGCAGGGCGGTGCCGAGCGGCGCCAGATCACGCGGCGCGCACGCCTCGGGCCGGGCCACCGCGCCCGTCAGGGCGTGCGCCACGGCCGGCACCCGCTCCAGCGCCTCGACGGGCAGCTGGCCGGAGACCTCCTGCGGGCCACCCCGGTACCAGGGCACCCGTGGCCCTCTCGGCGGCAGCAGCACCACGGCGATGTCGGCCATCACGGGGGTCGCGACCCGGGCCAGGGTGCGCAGGGCCCGGCCGTGGTGGAGGGAGGCCGCCAGCTGCCGTCCGGCCTCGGCCAGGTACGCCGAGCGGGCCCGCTCGGCCAGCAGGGCCTTCTCACGGGCGCGGACGGCGCTGTCGTCCCGCACCAGCCACACCTGGCCGGCGTCGGCCAGGCCCTCCAGGTGTGCCGTCTGCTCGGGCGGCGCCCGGTGGCCGGTGAGCCGCAGCCCGTCCGTGTCGGCCTCGAAGCGGTCCGCGCCCTCGGCCACGGCCTCACCCAGCGGCCCGCCGACCGGCTCGCCGGGCCGCGCACCGGGGAACATGCGGCGCGCCGCGGCGTTGCACCAGGTCAGGAGCCCGGTGTCGGTGCAGGTCAGGACGGCCTGGTCGACCAGATCCAGCAGCCCGGCGGGCGGGGCGGGACGGCCGCGGTGGCGTGCGGCGGGCGCTCCGCGCGGCAGGCTCTCCATGGGCTGGACCACGCTCTCCTCCCGCGCTCGCCGAGGAAACCTCTCCCGCCAGCAACGGTAACCCGCACCGCCGGGCGCCCGGAAAGTCCGGAAGGCCGCCTCCGGCGTGGCCGTCCGGCCCCGGTGGCGAGGGGAAGAACGGCGCCCGGCACGCGGACACCCGGCCCCGCGCACCGGGACGTTCGGCACCTGCTCCGTCACACCGCGTCCGCGGGAGATTACCCCTGCACCCGGTACTCGCATCCACGCCAAGTCCCTTGATGGGAAAGGGGAATTCGTCATGGCTCTCCAGCACTCGCACCGCTTCCCGCACCGCGCCGCCGCCAGGGCCGCCGCGCCGGCCGGCGAGAAGACCGGTGAGAAGGCAGCCGCCCGCACCGAGGTCGTCACCGGGACCGCCGCCCGGTCGCTCGCCGTCCTGCGGATGCTGCTCGGGTTCGTCTTCCTGTGGGCGTTCCTCGACAAGACCTTCGGCTGGGGCTACGCCACCCCGTCCGCGCGGGCCTGGATCCACGGCGGCTCGCCCACCAAGGGTTTCCTCAAGGGCGTCGCGGCCGGCCCCATGGAGTCGGTCTTCCACCAGTGGGCGGGCGCCGCCTGGGCCGACTGGCTGTTCATGCTCGGACTGCTGGGCCTGGGCCTGGCCCTGGCCGGCGGGGTGGCGATGCGCCTCGCCGCGGGCGCGGGCACCCTGCTGCTGGCTTTGATGTGGGCGGCCGAGTGGCCGCCGGCCCGGCACCTGTCGGACGGCACCGCCAGCATGTCCTCCAACCCGTTCGCCGACTACCACCTGATCTACGCGGTGGCGCTCATCGCGCTGGCGGCGGTGTGCGCCGGCGACACCTGGGGGCTCGGCCGCCGCTGGGCCGCCCTGCCGGTGGTCCGCGACCACGCCTGGCTGCGCTGAACCATCGGCGGCACCCTCCCGGTGCCCGCCGTCCGGCCCGGTGCCGGACGGCGGGCACCGTCGTGCGCGGATGTGGCGCCGTCGTGCGCGGGTGTGGCGCCGGCGGCACTGGCGCTCCGCGGCACCGGCGGGGGAAGATCACCGGAATCCGCCCGTTCCACCGTCCCGGGAGGCCGCCATGCCACTGGTCGAGGTCACGCTGATCGAGGGCCGTACGCCCGAGCAGTTGCGCTCGCTGATCCACGAGGTGCACGAGGCGGTCGTCCGGTCGGTCGGGGCCCCGCCGCAGAACGTGCGGGTCATCGTCCGCGAGGTGGCGCCCACCCACTGGGCGGCGGGTGACGTGACCGTCGCGGAACGCCGGGCCGGCGACTGACCGCTCCTCCCCCGGCGTCCCCTCCCCCATCACCCGGCAGGGTGAGCAGCGGTCGCGGGCCGGGGCCGTCGCGGCTTGGCTGGACCTGGCGGTCCGCCTCCGCGGCGGGCCGCGCGGCGAGCCCTGCGCGAGGAGCGGCCCATGACCGGCGATGGATCGGAGTCCGGCAGCGAACCGGGGACCGGCGGTGGTCCGGGGAACGGCGGACCGCCGGACCCGCGGGCCGAGGAGCTGCGTGAACTGCGTGAGCGCCTGGCCCGGTTGGAGCGGTCGGAGGCCGCGCCGCCGCACGCCGGCGCGGCCCGGCACTGGCGCGCCGCCGGCAGCGTGGTGCTGATCGTCCTGGCCGCGGTGCTCTCCCTGCCGGCCGTGCTCGCCGTGTGGGCGAGCGAGGAGGTCTCGGACACCGACCGGTACGTCGCCACCGTGGCGCCCCTGGCCGGCAATCCCCAGGTGCGGACGGCGCTGACGGACCGCGTCAGCGCGGTCGTGATCCGGCAGGTCGACGTTCCGGCGCTGGTGGACCGGTTGTCCAAGGCGGTCGGCCAGTCCGGGGTGCCGCCGCAGGCCGCCGCGCTGGTGACGGCGCTGCGGGGCCCGATCTCCGACGGTCTGGACAGCGTGGTGCACGCCGCCGTCAGCGCGGTGGTCGACAGTGACGCCTTCGCCACGGTGTGGACGGAGGCGAACCGCACCGCCCACACCGCCGTCGTCAAGGCCCTGACCGGGCAGGGCGGCGGTGCCGTCCAGCTGAAGGGCGACCGGGTCACCATCGACCTCTCCCCGGTCATCGCCAAGGTCAAGAACCAGTTGGTGGCCTCCGGGTTCGGGCTGGCCGCGCAGATCCCGGCGGTCCACACCGACTTCACCGTCTTCTCCTCGCCGGACCTGGCGAAGTACCGGACCTGGTTCCGGCTGCTGCAGATCGCCGGTGGCTGGCTGCCGCTGGTGGCCGTGGTGATCGCGGCGATCGGGGTGCTGCTGGCGCACGACCGCCGCCGGGCGCTGGTCGGGGCCGCCTTCGGGGTCGCCGCCGCGATGCTGGTGCTGGGCCTGGCGATCGACGTGTTCCGGGCCTTCTACCTCGACCGGCTGCCCCCGGGCACCTCCCCGGAGGCGGCGGGCGCGATCTACGACGCGCTGGTGCGGTTCCTGCGCGGCACGGCGCGGGCGGTGGGCGTGCTGGCGCTGGCCGTCGCGATCGGGGGCCTGGCCGTCGGCCCGTCACGCGCGGCGGTCACCGTGCGGGCGGCCTGCACCACGGGGATCACCGGGGTGCGCCGGGTGGCGGAACCGGCCGGGCTGCGGGTCGGCCGGGCGGAGCCGTTCGTCCGGCGGCACAAGCGGCTGATCGGCTGGGTGATCCTGCTGGTGGCGGCCGGGGTGTTCGTCGCCTGGAGCCATCCGACGGCGATGGTGGTGGTGTGGTTCGCGGTGGTGGTGCTGGCGGCGTTCGGCATCCGCGAGTTCCTGGCGCCCGGAGCCGCCGACCGCGCCGGGCACGGCGACCCTGCACAGCCCCCCGCATAGCCCCCGGTACGACCGGCCGGACAGGCGTCACCCCGTCGAACCGGCTGTAACGGCCACCGGATAGCTTTCCGGTATGACGATGACACCGATGGCCGGCATCGGCAGCGCGCGGTGAGCGCCACGGAGGTCCTGCTGCTGCTCCTCGCCGGTGTGGGCGCCGGGCTGGTGGGCACCGTCGCCGGACTCGCCTCGCTCGTGTCGTATCCGGCGCTGCTGGCCGCCGGGATCCCCGCGCTGGCGGCCAACGTCACCAACACCGTGGCGCTGGTGCTCAGCGGGATCGGCGCGGCGGCCGGCTCCCAGCAGGAACTGCGCGGCCAGAGCGGGAACATGCGCCGCTACCTGCCCGTCGCCGCCTGCGGCGGGGTGGCCGGATCCGCGCTGCTGCTGCTCACCGGCTCGGCCACCTTCGAGGTCGTGGTGCCGTGGCTGGTGGCCGGTGCGTCGCTGCTGCTGCTGGCGCAGCCCCGACTGCAGCGGCTCAGGACCGGCCGCCTCGCCGAACACCGGTGGGCGCTGCGGCTCGCGGTCTTCGCCGTCGCGGTGTACGGCGGCTACTTCGGCGCGGCGGCCGGGGTGCTGATGCTCGCGCTCCTCGCGGTCGGGCTCGGCGAGACGCTGCTGCGGGCCAACGCCCTGAAGAACATGGCCGTGATGGTCTCCAACGCCGTCGCCGCGCTGGGCTTCGCCGTGTTCGGGCCGGTGCGGTGGACGGCGGCGCTGCCGCTGGCGGCCGGCTTCCTCGTCGGGGGCTGGCTCGGCCCGAAGGTCGCGCGCAGGCTCCCGACGAGGCTGCTGCGGGTCGGCATCGCGATCGCCGG
Organism: Actinomycetota bacterium; assembly: GCA_048498775.1. GTDB lineage: Bacteria > Actinomycetota > Actinomycetes > Streptomycetales > Streptomycetaceae > JBEHXI01. The sequence goes on from JBEHXI010000068.1 coordinate 23,706, forward strand.
CCTCGGTCTGGCGGTACGCCTGTGGGTGATGGCCTACCGCTGAGGTCCGGCCGCCGCCGGGGCCTCACCGGCCGGCTCGGTGTGCGCCGGCAGCGGATGCCGGGTCAGATGGCCGGCCGCGGCCCGAAGGCCCCACCCGTAGCAGACCAGTCCCATCACCCCGACGACCACGGAGTCCCAGGGCGCCGGCAGCGTCCCCGAGCCGTCGAAGCTGCCGAGCGCCGACAGCACCAGCAGCGCCACCAGGTAGACGACCAGCCACGCGCCCGCCGTCAGGTCCCGCATGTCGCGGTCCTGCCTGACCTGCTGGTAGGCGTAGACCAGCACGGAGAGGAACAGCACCGGCAGTGCCACGCGCAGTTCCTTCCAGCCCGCCCAGTAGAAGATCAGGGTGGCGATGACGAAGCCGATCGGAGCGATCACCCGGGTGCCGCGGATCCAGTCGGCCATCCGCCCCGGGTCCGCCCGGCGCACCGACTCCTCCGCGATCAGGCTGATGGAGTACGCGAACAGCCCCAGCACACTGGTGGCCGCCACGATCGACTGCCAGTTGCCGAACGGCAGCAGGAACGCCACCCCGATGACGAAGTTGACGATCAGCGCCGTCCGCGGCACCCCGGAGCGGGTGTGCACGGTGGCGACCGCCTCGGGCAGCAGCCGGTTCTTGCCCAGGGCGTACGCCTCACGGCTGGTCTCCGCGGTGAAGACCATGGCGGATCCGGCCGGCGAGGCGATCGCGTCGGCGTAGAGGATCCAGGTCAGCCAGGTGAGGTTGAGGGAGGTGGCGAGTTCGGCGAAGGGCGAGTTGAAGTCGATGCCGTGCCAGCCGTGCAGCAGCCCGGAGGGCGGCACCGCGCCCAGGAAGGCGATCTGCAGGCCGACGTAGACCACCATCGACAGCACCAGGGCGGTGATGACGGACCACGGGATGTCCCGCCGCGGGTTCCTGGCCTCCGCGGCCAGGTCGATCGGGCCCTGGAAACCGGTGTAGGCGTAGATGACGCCCGCGGTGGCGATGGCGGACAGCGGCGCCGCGTAGCCGTAGGGGGCGAAGCCGCCGTGCCCGGTGACGTTGCCGCTGTGGAATCCGGACGCCAGCAGGGCGATGACGGTCAGCACCGGCACCGCGAACTTCGCCGCCGTCACACCCAGGTTGACGTGGGCGAAGAACCGCACGCCGAACCAGTTGAGGGCCACGAAGGCCGCCATGAACACCAGCCCGAGCAGCACACCGGAGGTGGTCAGCCGGTTCCCCGCGTACAGCCCGGGGACGTACTTGCTCATGTACTGGAGCATGGCCGCCGACTCGCTCGGCGGGTTGGTGGCGTAGGCGACCCAGATGCCCCAGCCCACCAGGGTCGCCACCAGCCGTCCGGAGGTGTACAGCGGCCAGCGCACCAGCCCGCCGGCCTCCGGCATGGAGGCTCCTAATTCGACCATGACCAGGGCGATCAGGATCAGCGCCAGCCCGCCGACCAGCCAGGTGATCAGCGCGGCCGGCCCGGCGCTGCGCGCGGCGTGCATCGGGCTGAGCAGCCATCCCGAGCCGATGACCCCGCCGAACGCGATGGCGGTGAGATGCCAGAAGCCCAGGTGGCGGCGGAGGTGGTGGTCCTGCGAGGCTCTGCGCCCGGTAGCGGTATCGGAAGTCATCTTGTTGGGTTACCCGGCCACCACAACCTCAACTCACAACACTTTTACGGTGTTTCGCGGCCGGTTTGCCTCGGGGCTCCCGTCACGGGCAGGCTCCGTGCCATGCCCACCTTGCTGATCGTGCACCACACCCCGTCGCCGAACCTCCAGGCGCTCTTCGAAGCGGTCGTGTCCGGGGCGACCACCGACGAGATCGAGGGCGTCACGGTGGTACGCCGCCCCGCCCTGTCCGCGACCGCGTCGGACGTCCTGGCGGCGGACGGCTATCTGCTCGGCACCCCGGCGAACATCGGCTACATGTCCGGAGCGCTCAAGCACTTCTTCGACCAGGTCTACTACCCGTGCCTGGACGCCACCCGGGGCCGCCCGTTCGGTGCCTGGGTGCACGGCGGCAGTGACGTGACGGGGGCGCTGCGCGCGATCGACTCCATCACCACCGGGCTGGGCTGGCGCCGCGCGGCCGCCCCGGTCACCGTCACCGGAACCCCCGGCAAGGACGATCTCCAGGCGTGCTGGGAACTCGGCGCCACGCTCGCCGCCGCGCTGATGGAGTGAGATTTCGACGCCCGCGTCGAAGCGGAACCGTTCGATTTCCGCGCCCAGTTCGGCGATCACTACGATCCTCGCGTGATCACCAGACGACGGTCCGCGGCCGGCCTGCTGTTCAGCATGCTGGCCGCCCTGACAGTGCTCGGCGCGCCCCCCGCCGCCGCCGACGAACCCACCCCCGCGAAGGAACCGCCGAAGGTCGAGCTCGTCCTCGACGTGAGCGGCTCCATGCGCACCGCGGACATCGACGGCCGCAGCCGCATATCCGTCGCGCAGCAGTCCTTCGACGAGGTGGTGGACGCCCTCCCCGACCAGACCCAGCTGGGCATCCGGGTCCTCGGCTCCACCTACCCCGGCAACGACAAGGCGGTCGGCTGCCGCGACACCCAGCAGCTCTTCCCGGTCGGCCAGGTCGACCGGACCGAGGCCAAGACCGCCATCGCCACGCTGCGCCCCACCGGCTGGACCCCGATCGGGCTGGCGCTGCGCGCCGCCGCGAAGGACCTGGGCTCCGGCGAGACCACCCGCCGCATCGTGCTCATCACCGACGGCGAGGACGACTGCGCGCCCCCCGACCCCTGCGACGTGGCCCGTGAACTGGCCGCCCAGGGCACCCACCTGGTCGTCGACACCCTCGGCCTCACCCTGGACGACAAGGTCCGGCGCCAGCTGACCTGCATCGCGAACGCCACCGGCGGCACCTACACGGCCGTGCAGAGCCAGAACCAGCTCACCGGCCGCCTCAACCAGCTGGTGCACCGGGCCGACCAGACCTACCAGGAGACCCCGCAGCAGGTGACCGGCGCCGAGGGCTGCGCCACCGCGCCGATCCTCACCCCGGGCGTCTACACCGACCGCGAGCAGTTCGCCCAGCACCGCTGGTACCGGGTGCCGGTGCAGCCCGGGCAGGAGCTGCGCGCCTCGGTGAGCCTCTCGCTGGACCGCGCCCTCAACCCCGACTACGGGGTGCTGCTGCGGGCCGTCGAACCGGACGGCCGGGAACTGGTCCGCGGCACCGACGCGGGCAGCGGGCGCACCGACGTGCTCTCCACCGGACTGCGCTGGTCCGACCAGCAGGCGGCCACGCCGTCGCCCACCGACTCCGGTACCGGAACGGACCCCGCCCAGAACACCGTGTGCCTGGTGGTCAGCAACTCCTTCTCGGCGCCCGCCTCGGTGCAGGCTGCGCCCGGCATGCCGCTGGAGCTGACCGTCGACGTGGTCCCGTCCTCGCCCGCTCCCGGCGGTCCCGACCTGGGCCGCGGCTGGGTGCTGCTGCTGGCGCTGACCGTGGCCGGTCTGCTCGCCGGCCTGATCACGGGCTGGATCGCGCGCTGGCGGATCGCCGTGTGGAGGGAGAACTGACCATGCGCACGCGCTTCTTCGCCGCCGCTCAGGCCGCGGCCGTGGTGGCCCTGCTGGCCGCCGCCGGTCCCGCCGCCGCGGACGACTCGGCGTCTCCCTCGCCCTCTGCATCGGATGCCCCCGTCACCACCGCCGGGACGTCCTTCCTCACCGCCACGAACGTGCAGCCCGGGCAGCCCGTGCAGTTGTCCGCGTCGACCGGCGACTATCTGTACTGGTCGTTCGCCGCGGCCGCCGGGCAGACCGACCGGATCGCGGTCACCGTCGTCCTGCCGCCCGCCGCGAGCCGGCACGGCGCCGCCACCTGGTCCGTCGACGTCTTCGACGGGCTGCGCCGCCGTCAGGCGTGCACCTGGGGCGCGCAGACCGCCACCGCCGCGGCCGACGCCACGTCACTGCGCCTGGACTGCGCGCTGCGGCAGGTCCGCAGCTGGGCCGAGCCCTGGTCGGGCGACCCGCTGCCGGGCACCTACTACGTGCGGCTGTCCGCCGCCGACCTGCCCGAGCAGGACCTCGGCCTGCCCGTCCAGATCGACGCGCGGATCACCGCCAAGGACGGCGACGCCCAGCCGGACGGCGGCGAGCTGAAGTCCCCGCTGTCGCCCGCCGTCAACCCGGGGGCGACCGTGGCACCGGACGCCCTTGCCTCGGCGGCCCCCTCGGCCGCCGCGTCCTCCGCGCCCCGGCCGGTGGCCGAGGCCCAGGGCTGGTTCGCCTCGCTGTCCACCCGGTGGCTGTGGACGGCGGCGGGCGGGGTGCTGGCCGCGCTCGCGGGCGTCGCCGGCTACACGCTGACCCGCCACCCGCGCCGCTGGTTCTCCGGCTGAGCATGACAGCGGTGGTCCCCCCGGACGCCGGGGGGACCACCGCGGACTCGGTCAGTGGGCGCGCATCGAGATGACGCCGGTGTTCCCGGCACGGCGGTTGGCGGCCTCCGCCTCCTGGAACGTGTAGTAGTACTGGAGTGTGCCGTCGGGGAAGGTCAGCTGGTAGACGACGACGCCGTAGGGGTTGGGAGCGGGCTGCTGAGCCGCCTGTGCTGGCTGCGCGGGCTGCGCGCCGCCGCAGTTGCAGGCCATGTCGGACTCCTTCCTTCGGTGATGCGGTTCCGTCGCTAGTCGAGCCACCGTGCGGCGACTCCCGCGACGTAGGAGAGGGTGAGGGCGGTCTCCGGCACCTGGAGCCACGCCGAGCCGCCAAGGAAGTGGGTCGCCACGGCCATCGCGGTGCCGACCCAGATGCTCAGGCACCAGCCGCAGTTGACCAGGTAGGTGACCTTCGAGTCGTCGCCGAAGCGGTCGGCGACCCGGATCCGGAACCCGGCGGCCAGCGTGTCCTTGGTGACGAAGCGGGTGATACGGCAGGTGGCGCCGAGGGCGAGCAGGAACGCCGCGAGTCCCATGGACGTCATCGGATGCCATCCCCTTCCCCGGTAGGCTTTCGGTGAGCCAGAGCTGGGCCGTCCCCCGTCCTTGCACGACGGGGGACGGCCCTTTCCTGCTGGGTCTCGCTCAGGCGGTGCGGGTCAGGCCGCGCCGCCGGGCGAGGGGATCGATCAGATCGGCGGGATGCACGGCAGGAGCGCGGCGGTCGACGAGACCGCCGTGCCGCCGAGGACAGTGGTCGCCGTGAAGATCGGGCTGACGATCTGGAAGACGGACAGGTTGGCGTTGAGCGTTGCGGTGCCGGTGGCGTCGGTGACCGCCGTGCCGACGAGTTGGCCGCCGACGTAGAAGTTGACGGCGACTCCGGCCTGCGCCGGCGCCACGGTGGCCCGCAGCACCGCGGTGAACAGGTTCGGGAACGGCAGCGGCAGGTTCAGCCGCCAGCAGGAGGGCAGCGCCGTCAGCGTGCCGGTGGGCGGCGGCGTCACGCCGCTGACGGTGATGGTGACCGGCGTGGCGGTGGAGGTGGCGCAGGCGCACGAGGTGGTGGGCGCCGTGGTGACGGTCGCGGTGATCGTGGCCGTCCCCGCGGTCGGGAAGGTGAGGTTGGCAGTCCCGAAGCCGGTGGTGCCGGTGGTGGCGGTCCCCGACGCGGTGCCGCCGAGAGTCACCATGGCGCCGTCGACCGGCACGCCGTTGCAGCTCACGAAGACCTGCACGGGGGTCGCCGTCCCGGCCGTGATCGTGCCCGTCGGCGCGATGATGAGGACCTGGCAGGGG
>JBEHXI010000069.1:0-29396 GCA_048498775.1 Actinomycetota bacterium
CTTTGCATGCATGCAGGCCCCCGAAGACTCCGTCCCCGGTCCCGACAAGCGGGCTCCGCGCGTCCTCGATGTCCGCTCGCTGCGCGGCCTCGCCCACCCTCTGCGCATGGAGCTGCTCAACACGTTGCGCCGTGGCGGCCCCGCCACCGCCTCCCAACTCGCCTCCCAGCTGGGCGAGTCCAGCGGAGCGACCAGCTACCACCTGCGCCAGCTCGCCGCGCACGGCTTCGTCGAAGACGCGCCGGAGCACGGCAAAGGCCGGGAGCGCTGGTGGAAGGCGGTCGATGGTGGGCTGGTCTTCGACAGCGCCCGGCTCGAGGACGCCGGCCCCGAAGTACGGGGAGCCACCGAGCTGTTCCTGCACGAGGTCGCGAACAGCCACACCCGCGAGCTGATGGCCTGGCTCGGCACGCGGGACAACTGGTCCGAAGACTGGTTCCGCGCCTCCGACATGAGCAACCGCACGCTCCGGCTGACGCCTGACCTCGCGCGTGAGCTCATCGGGAAGATGCACGACCTCATCGACGGCTATCGCGACCTCGCCCCGGAGAAGGACACCCCGGAAGCCGCGCAGGTGCGCGTCCACACCCACCTGTTCCCCACGGCCACGGACTGAGAGGCCCGCCCGATGCACCCCGAGACGAACCTCGCCCTGCAACGCGCCCGCGCCGCCGGGTTCCGTGCCGAGGCCGACGCGTACCAGCTTGCGGCTGCTGCCCGGCGGCACCGGCGCGACCTCCGCGCCCGCCTCGGGTGGACCCTTGTCGAAGTCGGCCTGCGCCTTGTCGCCACGCCGAAACCGGCCGTCGCCCGCTAGACCTTTCCCCGGTTCCCGTCGCCCGCTCCGGGTGGCCGGGCCCCAGGTCTGCGGCGTGATCGCCGACCTGGGGCCGCCGGTCTTCCCGGGGCGGCGCTACAGTGTGGGACCGGACAGTCGGGGGGCGCGAGTGAAGGACCCGTTCAGAGACGGTGGGCCGGTCGGCAGGGCGCAGCCGTTTCTCTCGCTGGCCATCGGGATCACCCTCATGGTGTGCTCGTGGACCCTGGTACACGGCGTCTGGGCTGTCCTGCAGGGAGTGTGGGCCGGCGCCATGATCGTCTTCGCCTGTCACCGCATCTACCGGGGGGACTGACCCCGGGGCTGTGCCGATCCGGGCCTCCGAGCCGATCCCCGGGCCCCAGGATGGGGTTCATGGCCGAGTCACCATGGACGGCGCTCACCTCGGTGGAGCGAGCCCTCATCATCTGCGCGAGCGAGGCCTGGGGGATTCTGCCCTACGCCGAGGCGGACCTGGACGAGGAGGACGACGCCGCCGACCTCCCGGGCGCGGTGCTCGGCCTGGTCGATCGGGGCTGGGTGCGGCTTCATCGCCTGGAGCCCTGGTCCTCTCCGGACGGCCGTCGGGGAGCGGTCTACGGCCCGCCCATTCCCGGGGCGGAGATCGCGGCGGTCGTCGGGGATCCCGCCACCTGGGAAGAGCCGGAGGACTCGCGCTGGATCGGGGCCGTCACGCTCTCTCTCACGGACGTGTGGCGCACGCTCGGCACGGGATGAGGAGCCCCGCTCGCGCTCCGCGCGTACCGCCCGGGCGTGGTGCCGAGGTGCCGGGTGAAGTGCCGGGTCAGGTGCGACTGGTCGTGGAAGCCGACCGCGGTCGCCACCTCCGCCGGCGGGCGGCCGTCGAGGAGCAGCCGGCGGGCGCGGTCGATGCGGCGGGCCATCAGGTACTGGTGGGGGGCGATGCCGAACTCGGCGCTGAAGGCCCGCACGAGGTGGGTGGGGTGGGCGTGGACCAGCGTCGCGGCCTCGTTCAGGGTCACGCCGGGGACGAGGCGTTCGTCGAGGAGTTCCCGCAGGCTGTGGGCCACTCCGCGGCCGGGGCCGGAGGCGTGGGTGGCGCGCCGGGGCCGCAGGTGGCCGCGCAGCCGTTCGCCGATCAGGGCGAGGCGGCTCTCCGCCTCCAGTTCGTCGCCCGGGTGCTCCAGGGCCGCGTGGACCTGGCCGATGCGCCGGCGCAGCAGGGGGTCGACGATGTCGGGGCCGTCCACCGCCGGGCCGATGAAGCTCTCGTCCAGCTGGGTCAGGTCCAGGTAGAGCACCCGTTTGCGGAAGCCCCGCGAGGTGGCGGGCGAGCCGTTGTGCGGAACCTGCGGCGGGAGCAGGGAGACGGTGTCGGTCGGGGTACCGCGCTCGCGGCGGTGCAGGTCGTAGCGGACCACGCCGTCGTCGACGATCAGCAGTGTCCACGCGTCGTGGACGTGCATCGGGTACGCGTGCTCGGTGAAGTGGGCGTGGAAGACCTCGACGACGCCCGGAACGCGCGGGCGCCACGCGGAGATCTCCGGCCGGTGGACCATGCAAGGAACGTACAAGACGGTCCGGCGGGGTGGTTGGAAGGCTCCCGGGCATGACGACCGAGACCATGCCCGTACGCTTCGACACCAAGATCGCCGTTCTGCTGCGCGAGGACCTGGCGGTCTGGCAGCGGCTGAACGTGACCGCGTTCCTGGTCAGCGGGCTCGGCACGGAGCTTCCCGAGGTGATGGGCGAGCCGTACGCCGACGCCGACGGCACCCCGTATCTGCGGATGTTCCGCCAGCCCGTGCTGATCTTCGAGGGGGCGAAGGAGACGCTGACCGCCGCGCACGGCCGCGTCCTGTCCCGTTCGCTGCCCCGGTCGGTGTTCACCTCCGACCTGTTCACCACCGGCCACGACGAGGACAACCGGGCGGCCGTGCGGGCGGTGCCGAGGGACCGGCTGGATCTGGTGGGGCTCGCCGTGTACGGACCGCGCAACGCGGTCGACAAGGTGCTCAAGGGCGCCCGCATGCACCCCTGATGTCCCGTGGGGACGTCAGTGCCCGGAGCCGCCGGACTCCCAGAAGGCGCGCAGGGCGGCGGCGAGGGCGGCGGGGGCGTCCTCGGCGATGTGGTGGCCGGACTCGACGGGGCCGCCGGACGGGGGCCGGGCGGTCCAGTCCCGCCAGACGGCGAGGACGTCGCCGTACAGGTCGGCCATGTCGTCGCGGGTGGCCCAGAGCACCTGGACGGGGCAGCTGATGCGGCGGCCGGCGCGCCGGTCGGCGTCGTCGTGGGCGCGGTCGACGCCGAGCCCGGCGCGGTAGTCCTCGCACATCGCGTGCGCGGTGGCCGGGTCGTGGATGGCGGCGCGGTAGTCCGCGTAGGGCTTGGCGCCCATCCGCTCGGGGCGGGCGCGGTACCAGGCGTCCGGGTCGGCGTTGATGACGCGCTCGGCGGGCTTGTCGGTCTGGCCGAGGAAGAACCAGTGCCACCAGCGCGCCGCGAAGCGCGCGTCGCAGCGGCGCAGCGCCTCGCCGAGGGGGACGGCGTCCAGCGCCGTCAGGGAGCGCACCGCCGCCGGATGGTCCAGGGCGAGGCGCGTGGCGACGTAGGCGCCCCGGTCGTGGCCGACCACGGCGAAGCGCTCGTGCCCCAGGGAGCGCATGAGCGCCAGGCAGTCACCGGCCATGGCGCGTTTGGCGTACGGGCGGTGCTCGGAGTCGGTGAAGGGCTTGCCGGACCCGCCGTAGCCGCGCAGGTCGGGGCAGACGACGGAGTACCCGGCGGCGGCCGGCAGCGGGGCGACCCGGTGCCAGGTCGCGTGGGTGCGCGGGTGGCCGTGCAGGAGCAGCACCGCCGGGCCGCTGCCGCCGTGGCGGACGCGCAGCCGTACGCCGTCACCGTCGCGGTCGGCCAGCGTGAATCCCTCGAACATGGTGCCCGTCTGTCCGGGAACGCGCCACCCTGGCCTACAGCTTTATCTGGTTGATGGTGTCGGCCAGCGACGTGAGGAAACGATTGATCGATGGCGCCATGCCGGTCGAGGCGAGAAAGAAGCCGAACAGTATCGCCACGATGGCCGGACCGGCCTTTATCGAACCATTTCGCACCAGAACGATCAGCACGATCAGCAACAGCACTACCACGGACAGGGAGATGGCCACTACAGTTCCCTTCCTCGCTCCGAACGCCTCGCGGTCGGGGTGTGCCACCCCTGCCCACCCCGCGCGCTCCATCGTGCCATCACGGCAGCGCGCGCAGGGCTCGAGCGTCAACCCAACGCCCAAGTGATACCCCTCAGTAGGACGATTCAGCCTGATCCGGCGGGGAAGTACGGAACGCCTCGGCGCCGGCGATCCGTTCAGGGCCGGGAGGCGGGCTCGCGGCAGACGATCAGCAGCGCGCGGTCGTCGTTGACGTCCTTGGCGACGGCCTCGATCAGCCGCCATGCGGCGCCCCTGAAGCCCTTCTTGACGAACCGGTCGGCCGCGCCCACCAACCGGTCGGTGCCCTCCCGCAGATCGCGCCCGACCGCCTCGACCAGCCCGTCGGTGAAGAGCATCAGGACGTCGCCGGAGCGCAGGGTGCCCTTGGTGCCGTGGAACTCCGCGTCCTCGTGGACGCCGAGCATCAGCCCGTCCGCGGCCTTCTCCTCCCACTGCCCGGTGCCCGCGCTCAGCTGCATCGCGGGCAGGTGCCCGGCGGAGAGCAGTTCGTAGTCGCCGCTCTCCAGGTCCAGGACCAGGTGGACGGAGGTGGCGAAGCCCTCCTCCCAGTTCTGGCGCAGGAGGTAGCCGTTGGCCGCGGAGAGGAACTGGTGCGGCGGCAGGGAGCCGAGCAGCCCGCCGAAGGCCCCGGACAGCAGCAGCGCACGCGACCCCGCGGACATGCCCTTGCCGGACACGTCGGTGAGGACCGCCTCCAGGACCCGCCCGCCGTTGGTGCGGGTGGCCACCACGAAGTCGCCGGAGAACGACTGCCCGCCGGCCGGGCGCAGCGCCATCTCGGCGTGCCAGCCCTGCGGCAGCTGCGGCAGCCGGCTCTGGACGCGCAGCCGTTCACGCAGGTCGAACAGCATGGTGCCGCCGCGCCGCCACGGGACCCCGACCCGGCTGCGGAACTGCGCGATCATCAGGCCCGCGAAGCCCACCGCGCCGACCACCAGGACGGTGCCCGGGGTGACGGCCCCGGACGGATTGCTGCGGTACGGGCCGAGGACGGCGTCCTCGACGACCAGGGCGAACGCGGCCGCCGCGTACAGCAGCAGGAGGCTGGCCGGGCGCAGCAGCAGGCCGCCGAGCAGGACGGGGAAGACCAGCGCGGTCGGCGGGCACCACACCGGGGTGGCCGTGGTGACCCAGGCGAGGGCCACGACGGCCAGCAGCAGCCCGGCCATCGGCAGCCAGTCGGAGCCCTCACCGCGGAAGTAGTCGACGGCGGACTTGCGCAGGACGGTGCGGGCCCGGCGCAGCGACCTGCGCACCCGGGCCGCGACTCCGTCCCCTACGACACCACCCCGCCCGTCCGCCACCGCCGAACCGTCCTTCTCCCGGTTGCCGCATCGTTCGAAAGCGCTGCGCATCCCCCGCTCGTCCGCCACTGCTCCCCGTGACCTTATCCACCCGTTCGGCGGCGCGTCGATTCGCGACTCGCCGTTCACAGGCCGGATACACACACCGGCGCGGCAAGCCGTAAATCCGCTCGCCCGCCAACGGCCGTCCCTGGTAGGCAGGCCCCATGACGACGGACGTGCGGGTGCTCGAGCCGGGAGACTGGGACCACTGGTACGGGAGGCTGGAAAGGGCGTTCGGCGGCGTGACCGAACCTCCGGACGAGCGCGAACTATGGCGCAAACTGACCGAATGCGAACGTTCCTTGGCGATCTGGGACGCCGGCGAGGTGGTCGGCACCGCGGGGGCGTTCTCGTTCCGGGTGACGGTCCCCGGCGGCGCGGCCGTCCCGGCCGCCGGCGTCACCATGGTGAGCGTGCAGCCGACCCACCGGCGGCGCGGGCTGCTGACGGCCATGATGCGGCGGCAGTTGGACGACGTCCACGCGCTGGGCGAGCCGCTGGCGGTCCTGACGGCGTCGGAGCCGGCGATCTACGGCCGGTTCGGGTACGGCAACGGCGTGCAGCAGCTGCGGCTGGACATCGACACCGCCCGGGTCCGCGTCGCCCTGCCGGAGGGGGCCGAGCGGGTGCGGCTGCGGCTGGTGCGCCCGCAGGAGGCGGTGGAGGCGTGCGAGGAGGTGTACGCGCGCCGGGTACCGCTGCGACCGGGGATGGTCGCCCGGCAGCCCGGCTGGGAGTTCCTTCCGCTGCTGGAGAACGGCCTGCGGGCCGAGGGCTTCGGTGAGCTGCTGTGTGTGCTGGCCGAACGCGACGGGCGGACCGTGGGGTTCGCGCGGTACACGGTCAAGCCCGCGTGGGAGATGGCCGGTGCGGCGGGGATGGTGCAGCTGCGCGACCTGGAGGCGCTGGATCCGCCGGCGTACGCGGCGCTGTGGGACTACCTGTTCGGCATCGATCTGACCTCGGGACTGAAGGCCTGGAACCGGCCGGTGGACGACCCGCTGCTGCACCTGGTCTCCGACGTCCGGCGCTGCCTGCCCGCTCCGCGGGACGGGATGCACGTACGGCTGGTGGACGTCGGGGCCGCGCTGGCGGCGCGGGCGTACGCCGCCGAGGTGGACGTGGTGCTGGACGTGGCGGACGCGTTCTGCCCGTGGAACGCGGGGCGTTGGCGGCTGAGCGGCGGGCCCGGGGGCGCCCGGTGCGAGCGCACCACGGATCCGGCGGACCTGGCGATCGGCGTGCGGGAGCTGGGCACCGCCTATCTCGGCGGGCACACGCTGCGGGCCATCGCGGACGCGGGCGGGGTGCGCGAACTGCGGCCGGGGGCGCTGGCGGCGGCGTCCCGGGCGTTCGCGTGGGACGTCGCCCCGTGGCTGCCGCACGGCTTCTGAGCGGTCACCGCTGGCAGGTGGGGCACCAGAACAGGTTGCGGGCGGCGAGTTCGGCGGTGCGGATCTCGCCGCCGCACACCAGGCAGGGGCGCCCCAGGCTCCGGTAGACGTAGACCTCGCCGCCGTGGTCGTCGACGCGCGGCGGGCGGCCCATGGCCCGCGGGGTGTGCTCGGGGCGGACGGTGTCGATGCGGTTGTTCCGCACGCCCTCGCGCATCAGGGCGACCAGGTCGGCCCAGATCGCGTCCCACTGCCGCCGGGTCAGCTCGCGGCCGGGGCGGTAGGGGTCGATGCCCTGCCGGAACAGCACCTCGGCGCGGTAGACGTTGCCGACGCCCGCGGCCACCTTCTGGTCCATCAGCAGGGCGGCGACGCTGGTGCGGCTGCGCGAGACGCGCCGCCAGGCCGGCTCGGGGTCGGCGGTGCGCAGCGGGTCGGGGCCGAGGCGGTCGTGTATCGCCTGCTTCTCCGCCGGGGTGATCAGTTCGCAGGCGGTGGGCCCGCGCAGGTCCATCACATGCTCGTCGCCGACCAGCCGCAGGCGCACGGCCCCGACCGGCGGCGGGGGCGGTGCCGCGCCGAACGCCACCTTCCCGTACAGGCCGAGGTGGATGTGGACCCAGCCGGCGCCGGGGAAGCCCAGGAAGAGGTGCTTGCCGTGGGCGTCGGTCTCCTTGAGCTCCTGGCCGTCGATCAGCGCGGCCGACGCGGCGAACGGGCCCTGCGGGCTGCTCGCCCGGACCGCCCGGCCGCCGAAGCGGTCCAGGCAGTCGTCGGCGAGCCGGCGGATGGTGTGCCCCTCCGGCATGCCGGGGCTCAGTCCTGCTGCGGGTGGTGGGCCGGGATCGGCGGGAGGCCGCCGCCCGTCTCGTAGGAGCTGAGCATGTCGATGCGGCGGATGTGGCGCTCGTCGCCGGAGAACGGCGTAGCCAGGAAGGTCGCCACGAAGCCGGTGGCCTCCTCGGTGGAGTGCATCCGGGCGCCGACGCTGATGACGTTGGCGTTGTTGTGCTCGCGGCCCAGCGCGGCGGTCTGCTCGCTCCAGGCCAGCGCGGCGCGCACGCCCTCGACCTTGTTGGCGGCGATGGCCTCGCCGTTGCCCGAGCCGCCGATCACGATACCCAGGCTGCCGGGGTCCGCGGCGGTGCGCTCGGCGGCGCGCAGGCAGAACGGCGGGTAGTCGTCCTGGGCGTCGTAGATGTGCGGACCGCAGTCCACGGGCTCGTGGCCGTTGGCCTTGAGCCACTCGACGAGGTGGTTCTTGAGTTCGTAGCCCGCATGGTCGGAGCCGAGGTACACGCGCATGGGCACGAGTGTGACACGGGCGCCGCCCCGGGCCGCGAGGACCCCCGGGCGGCGCCCGCGGCGGATGTCAGCCGCGGCGGCCGGCGAGCTTCCAGGCGGCCGGCAGCAGGCCCATCGCCAGCGCGGCCTTCAGCGCGTCGCCGATCAGGTACGGGGTCAGGCCGAGCGCGACCGCCTGGCCGAACGGCAGGTGCGCGGCGACGGCCAGGTACGGCACGCCGACGGCGTAGATCACGGCCTCGCCCGCCACCATCGCGGCGGCCGTGCGCCACACGCTGCGGTCGGCGCCGCGCCGGGCCAGCGCGCCCACCAGTCCGGCGGCCAGCACCATGCCGACGATGTAGCCGAAGCTCGCCATGGCCGCGCCGTGCGCGCCGCCCGCGAACCACGGCAGCCCCGCGACGCCCGCGAGCGTGTACAGCAGCATGGAGGCGAGGCCGCGGCGGGTGCCGAGGGCGGTGCCGACCAGCAGGGCGGCGAAGGTCTGGCCGGTGACCGGGACCGGGGAGCCGGGCACCGGGACGGTCAGCTGCGCGGCGAGACCGGTGAGCACGGCGCCGCCGACGACCAGGGCCGCGTCGCGCACCCGGGCCCGGGACACGGTGGCGGCGGGGAGCAGGTCGGCCAGGACCGTTCCGGTACGGACGGCGGACGGGGCGGCTGCGAGGCTCATCGGGACTCCGCGGGGATGAGGGACATGTCAGGACACCGTGACGGTAGCCCAGGGCACCCTTTCCGCTCACGGTCTGCCGCCGACAAAGGCGCGAACCCGGTGGTGATGGCATTCCTACAAACGCGCCCGGAAACCGCGTGCCGCAGTGATGCTCGTCACTGCGCGACTGCCCAGGGAGGGGCGCTCAGGGCACGTGCCGGCCGGCGGCACCCGACTGTGGGGCTTCGACAAAACACCGTGGCGCCGGCCCAAAAGCCAGGCGCCACGGCATGCGGTCAGTCGAAGATCGGCCCGACCGTGCGGGTCCGCTTGATCTCGTAGAAGCCGGGAGTGGAGGCGACCATCAGGGTGCCGTCCCACAGCCGCGCCGCCGCCTCGCCCTTGGGCGCCGGGGTGACGACCGGCCCGAAGAAGGCCACCCGCTCGCCGTCCGCGCCGTCCACCGCGATCACCGGGGTGCCGACCTCCTCGCCGACCAGGCCGATGCCCTCCTGGTGGGAGGCGCGCAGCCGGGTGTCGTACGCGTCGGTGTCGGCGGCGTCGGCGAGGTCGTCCGGAAGCCCCGCGTCCCGCAGCGCCGCGACGATGGTCTCGCGGGTCCTGGGCTCGTCCTTGACGTGGAAGCGGGTGCCGAGGGCGGTGTAGAGCCGGCCGAGCACCTCGGCGCCGTACCTCTCCTCCGCGGCGATGCACACCCGCACCGGGCCCCAGGCGTGCACCAGGAAGTCGCGGTACTGCTCGGGCAGTTCGTCGAGCTTGTTCTCGTTCAGCACCGCCAGACTCATCACATGCCAGCGCACGCCGACCGGGCGGACCTGCTCGACCTCCAGCATCCAGCGCGAGGTGATCCACGCCCACGGGCACAGCGGGTCGAACCAGAAGTCGGCGGTGGTCTTGGCGGAGTCGGTCACGGCTTCTCCCGTTGGGTCGGCGGCTGGGTACTACCGGCGTTGCGCTCGGCTTGGGAAAACACCGGGTGATCGGGGCGCCATTCCCGGATCATCGAGACGGGTGCCCCATACGATGATGCGATCCCATTCCGGCGGTAGCGACGAAGGAGTCAGTGTGCCCGGCGAGAACCTCACCCGCGAGGAGGCCCGGCAGCGCGCCGCGCTGGTCACCGTGGAGGGCTATGACGTCAGCCTGGACCTGCGGTCGGCGACGCAGCCGCGGGAGACGACGTTCCGCTCGGTGACGACCATCCGCTTCCGCTGCGCGCGGCCCGGTGCCGCGACCTTCGTCGACCTGGTGGCGCCCGCGGTGGACGCCGTGGTGCTCAACGGGCGCCGCCTGGATCCGTCCGAGGTCTTCGACGGCGCCCGCATCACCCTGGACGGCCTGGCGGAGTCCAACGAGCTGACGGTGGACGCCCGTTGCGCGTACAGCAGGACCGGCGAGGGGATGCACCGGTTCGCCGACCCGGAGGACGGCCGGGTCTACCTGTACACGCAGTACGAGCCGGCCGACGCCCGCCGGGTCTTCGCGAACTTCGAGCAGCCCGACCTCAAGGCGCCGTTCGGCTTCTCCGTCACCGCGCCCGAGGACTGGACGGTGATCTCCAACGGCGAACTGGCGCAGCAGGACGGCGAGATCCGGCGCTTCGCCCGCACCCGGCCCATCTCCACGTACATCACCGCCGTCGTCGCCGGCCCCTACCACGTGGTACGCGACAGCTACACCCGCGCCCTGCCCGACGGGACGGTGCTGGAGATCCCGCTCGGCGCGCTCTGCCGCGCCTCGCTGGCCCGGCACTTCGACGCCGCCGACATCTTCGCCGTCACCCGGCAGGGCCTGGACTTCTTCCACGACCACTTCGACTTCCCGTACCCGTTCGGCAAGTACGACCAGGCGTTCGTGCCCGAGTACAACATCGGCGCGATGGAGAACCCGGGCTGCGTGACGTTCCGCGAGGAGTACGTCTTCCGCGGCAAGGTCACCCAGGCGTCCTACGAGCACCGGGCCAACGTGATCCTCCACGAGATGGCCCACATGTGGTTCGGCGACCTGGTCACCATGGACTGGTGGGACGACCTGTGGCTCAAGGAGTCCTTCGCCGACTTCATGGGCGCCCTGTCACTGGTGGAGGCCACCCGCTTCACCGACGGCTGGATCACCTTCGCCAACCGCCGCAAGGCGTGGGCGTACCGCGCCGACCAGCTGCCGTCCACCCACCCGGTCACCGCCGACATCCGCGATCTGCAGGACGCCAAGCTCAACTTCGACGGCATCACCTACGCCAAGGGCGCCAGCGTCCTGAAGCAACTGGTGGCGTACGTGGGCCGGGACGCCTTCCTGGAGGGCGCGCGCCGCTACTTCAAGCGGCACGCCTGGGGCAACACCCGGCTCGCCGACCTGCTGGCGGTGCTGGAGGAGACCTCGGGGCGGGACCTCGCCGAGTGGTCCGCCGCCTGGCTGGAGACCGCGGGCGTCAACACCCTCACCCCGCAGGTCTCCTACGGCGCGGACGGCCGCGTCGCCGAGCTGGCCGTGGTGCAGGAGGCCGGCCCGGCGCATCCGCGGCTGCGCCCGCACCGGGTGGCGGTGGGGCTGTACCGGCGCGGCCCGAAGGGGGCGATCGAGCGGTACGCGCGGGCCGAGCTCGACGTCCGCGGTCCGCGCACCGTGGTCGCGGAGCTGGCCGGGGCCGAGCGGCCGGAGCTGATCCTGGTCAACGACGAGGACCTGACGTACTGCAAGGTGCGTTTCGACGCCGGTTCGCTGGACACGCTGCGCGAGCGGCTCGGCGAGGTGGCCGACCCGATGGCGCGGGCGCTGTGCTGGTCGGCGGTGTGGAACCTCACCCGGGACGGACTGCTGCCGGCCCGCGAGTACCTGCGGCTGGTCACCGCGTTCGCCGGGCGGGAGAGCGACATCGGGGTGCTCCAGATGCTGCACTCCTGGGCGCGTTCCGCGCTGGTGCACTACACCGCCCCGGGGCACCGGGACGCCGCCGCGCGGGAGCTGGCGGCCAGCGCGCTGCGCGAGCTGAAGGGCGCCGAGCCGGGCAGCGGCCACCAGCTGTCCTGGGCGCGTTTCCTGGCGCAGGTGGCCGCCGCGCCGGAGGACCTGCGGTTCCTGCGGGAGCTGCTGGACGGCACCGCGGCCGTCGAGGGCCTGGAGATCGACCAGGAGCTGCGCTGGACGCTGCTGGAGCCGCTGGCCGCCTGCGGGGTGGCCGGCGAGGACGTCGTCGCCGCCGAACTCGCCCGCGACGACACCGCCTCGGGCCGCCGCCACCAGGTGCGCTGCCTGGCGGCCCGCCCGTCCGCCGAGGTGAAGGCGGCGGCCTGGGCGGACGTGGTGGAGTCCGACCGCCTGTCCAACGCGCTGGTGGAGGCCACCATCTCCGGCTTCGACCAGCCGGGCCAGCGCGAGCTGCTCGCCCCCTACGCGCCGAAGTACTTCGCGGCGATCGAACGGGTGTGGGCCGAGCGCTCCATCGAGATCGGCATGGCCATCGTCAGCGGACTGTTCCCCAACCTCCAGGCCGCGCCGGAGACGCTGGCCGCGGCCGATGCCTGGCTGGAGGGGCATCCGGCGGCCGCGCCGGCGTTGCGGCGCCTGGTGGCGGAGGCCAGGGACGACCTCGCCCGGGCACTGTCCGCTCAGGAGTGTGACGCAGCGCAGTGATCTTCACCCGGATGGCGCAGCATTATCGGGGATCGAACGTTCGTCCTTTAGCTCCGTACCGTCCTGGTTTGTCGACGAACGTGTAACAGCGGTTAAGCAGCGGCCGGTGCCCGGGAATTGGGCGGTCATGAACCACGAGACCTCACTCGGCCCCCACCCGCTGGTCCACCTCGAACGCTCCCGGCGGCGCGTGATGACCGCCCGGGAGCTGCGCGCCCACGGGGTGCCGGCCGCCGTGCTCGCCGAGAACAGCGCCCCCGGCGGCCCGTGGCAGCAACTGCTGCCGCAGGTCTTCCTGCTGCACCAGGGCCCGCCCACCGGCGAGGAGCGGCTGCACGCCGCCGTCCTGTACGCCGGCCGCCGCCCGCCGGCCGGCGCCGCGGGCAGCGTCGACGCGATGGTCACCGGGCCCGCCGCGCTCGCCGTGCACCGCTTCGCGGCCGTACCGCCGCTGACCGGCCTGAACTGGATCGACGTGCTGGTGCCCCGGCACCGCCGGGTGCGCAACGCCGGCGACGTACGGCTGCGCCGCACCGCCGCCCTGCCGCAGGCGCAGTGCGTGGACGGCGTGCCGTGCGCCCCGGTGCCCCGGGCGATCGCCGACGCGGTGGCCGGCCTGGACGACGACGTGGCGACCGTGCGCGCCGTGCTGATCGAGTCGGTGCGCGGCGGGCACTGCGACGCGGCGACGGTGATCGGGGAGCTGGACGCCGCCGGGCTGACCTGCCACCCGCACGTGGCGAGCGCGGTGGACGCGCTGCTCGCCGAGGACCGGTCGCTCGCCGAGCGGCGGCTGTACGAGATGGTCCGCGGCCACTGCCTGCCCGACCCGGTGTGGAACGTCGACCTCCAGGTGCCCGGCGGCCCGTACCTGGGCCCGGTGGACGCCTACTGGCCCGACCAGGCCGTCGCCCTGGAGCTGGGCGCGGGCGCCGCGGGGCACGGCGCCGAGGGGGTGTGGACGCAGGCCGCGCGCCGCCGCGAGCACCTGGAACGGCTGGGCGTCGTGGTCGTGGAGACCACCCCGGAGCGGCTGCGGACGTCCCTGGCCGGGCAGGCGGCCGTGGTGCGCACCGCCCTGGTGGACGCCCAGGAACGCGGGGCGCGGGCGCACATCGTCGTGCTCCCGCGCTAGACCCGCCGCGCGGCCGTCCCCCGTGCGAGGATTGCGGCAGTCTGACGAAGGAGTGCGACACGTGCCTGGCACGAACCTGACCCGGGAAGAGGCGCGGCAGCGCGCCGGCCTGCTCACCGTGGACACGTACGAGATCGACCTGGACCTCAGCGGTGCGCGGGAGGGGGGCACCTTCCGGTCGGTGACCACGGTGCGCTTCGACGCCGCGCGGGAGGGTGCGTCCACCTTCATCGACCTGGTGGCGCCCGCCGTGCGCGAGGTCGTGCTGAACGGGACCGCGCTGGACCCGGACGAGGTCTTCGCCGACTCGCGCATCACGCTGCCGGGGCTGCGGGCCGGACGCAACGAGCTGCGGGTCGTGGCCGACTGCGCGTACACCAACACCGGTGAGGGGCTGCACCGTTTCGTCGACCCGGTCGACAAGCAGACCTATCTGTACACGCAGTTCGAGGTGCCCGACGCCCGGCGGGTCTTCGCCAGCTTCGAGCAGCCCGACCTCAAGGCGGTCTTCGCCTTCACCGTCACCGCGCCCGAGGGCTGGGCGGTGATCAGCAACTCCCCGGCCGCGTCGCAGACCACCGAGGGCGGCGCCACCCGGCACGTCTTCGAGCCGACGCCGCGCATCTCCAGCTACATCACCGCGCTCATCGCGGGCCCGTACCACAGCGTCCACTCCAGCTGGGAGGGCGAGGGGCGCAGCGTCCCGCTGGGCGTCTACTGCCGTCCCTCGCTCGCCGCGCACCTCGACGCCGACGCGCTCTTCGAGGTGACCCGGCAGGGCTTCGACTGGTTCCAGCGCAAGTTCGACTTCCCGTACCCGTTCGCCAAGTACGACCAGCTGTTCGTCCCCGAGTTCAACGCGGGCGCGATGGAGAACGCGGGCGCCGTCACCATCCGCGACCAGTACGTCTTCCGCTCGAAGGTGACGGACGCGGCCTACGAGGCGCGGGCCGAGACGATCCTGCACGAGCTGGCCCACATGTGGTTCGGCGACCTGGTCACCATGGAGTGGTGGAACGACCTGTGGCTGAACGAGTCGTTCGCCACCTACACCTCCATCGCCTGCCAGGCCGACGCGCCGGGCAGCCGCTGGCCGCAGTCCTGGACGACGTTCGCCAACTCCATGAAGACCTGGGCGTACCGGCAGGACCAGCTGCCGTCCACCCACCCGATCATGGCCGACATCCGCGACCTGGACGACGTGCTGGTCAACTTCGACGGCATCACCTACGCCAAGGGTGCCAGCGTCCTCAAGCAGCTGGTCGCCTACGTCGGCGAGGAGTCCTTCTTCCGCGGGGTGCAGGCGTACTTCAAGCGCCACAAGTGGGGCAACACCCGGCTGACCGACCTGCTCGGCGCCCTGGAGGAGACCTCGGGCCGCGACCTGAAGTCCTGGTCCCAGGCGTGGCTGGAGACCGCGGGCATCAACGTGCTGCGGCCGCGCGTCGAGCTGGACGTGCACGGGGTGATCGCCGCCTTCCACATCCAGCAGGAGGCGCCCGCGCTGCCCGAGGGCGCCCGCGGCGAGCCGGTGCTGCGCCCGCACCGCATCGCCGTCGGCGCCTACGAGATGAAGGACGGCCGGCTGATCCGCACCGACCGGATCGAGCTGGACGTCACCGGCGAGCTGACCGAGGTGCCCGAGCTGGTCGGCCGCCACCGCCCCGCCGTCATCCTGCTCAACGACGACGACCTGTCGTACGCCAAGGTGCGCCTCGACCCGGACTCGCTGGCCGTGGTCAGCCGGCACATCGCGGACTTCGCCGAGTCGCTGCCGCGCGCCCTGAGCTGGGCGTCGGCCTGGGACATGACGCGCGACGGCGAGCTGGCCACCCGCGAGTACCTGGAGCTGGTGCTCTCCGGCGCGGCCCGGGAGACCGACATCGGCGTGGTGCAGTCGCTCCAGCGGCAGGTCAAGCTGGCCCTGGACCTGTACGCCGCGCCCGAGTGGCGCGAGGAGGGGCTGGCCCGCTGGACCGAGGCCACCCTGGAGCGGCTGCGGGCCGCCGAGCCGGGCAGCGACCACCAGCTGGCCTGGGCGCGGGCCTTCGCGGCGACCGCGCGCACCGGCGAGCAGCTGGACCTGCTGGCCGGGCTGCTGGACGGCAGCCAGGAGATCCCCGGGCTGGCCGTGGACGACGAGCTGCGCTGGACGCTGCTGGAGCGCCTGGCCGCGACCGGCCGCGCCGACGCGGCGGCCATCGACGCGGAGCTGGCGCGGGACGCGACGGCGGCGGGCGAACGGCACGCGGCCACCGCGCGGGCCGCCCGGCCGACGCCGGAGGCCAAGGCGGAGGCCTGGGCGTCCGTCGTGGCGGACGACAAGCTGCCCAACGCCGTCCAGGAGGCGGTCATCGGCGGTTTCGTCCAGACCGACCAGCGCGAGCTGCTGGCGCCGTACACGGCGAAGTACTTCGAGGCCGTCAAGGGCGTGTGGGAGAGCCGCAGCCACGAGATGGCCCAGCAGATCGCCGTCGGGCTCTACCCGGTGCTCCAGGTGTCGCAGGAGACCCTGGACGCGACGGACGCGTGGCTGGCGAGCGCGGAGCCGAACGCGGCGCTGCGGCGGCTGGTGACCGAGCAGCGGGCGGGAGTCGAGCGGGCGCTGCGCGCCCAGGCCGCGGACCGCGCGGCCGGCGAGCGCGGCTGACGGGCACCCGCGACCCACTCAGCCAAAAGCGGCCGCGCCCTCCACAGGGGGGCGCGGCCGCTTGCGGCGCGGAAGCGGAGGCCTACTGCTCCGGGGACGGCTTCTTGTGGGACCTGTCCAGGGCCGCGACCAGGCCCACGATCACCAGGAAGATGACCAGCGGGATCCCCACGTACAGGCCGAGCGTCTGTCCGACGTTCAGGCCCGGTCCCGGGTCCTCACCGTCGTCGGAGATGACCGCGAACGCGGGGGACGACATCAGCAGCATCAGTGCCGTACCGGCAGCGACGGTACCGGCACGCAGGGCGTTGTTCTTGGACACCCCTCCAACGTAGCGAACCGGGCGCAACCTCGCGCGCCCAGGGTCGCCTAAGAGCTGCTAGCCGCCTCCGGTCGCGCGCAACTCCGCCACCAGGGCGTGCAGGCGCGGCGAGTCGGCCAGCTCCTCCAGGGTGACGGGGCGGCCGGTGGCGTCGGCGATGGGCAGCCGCCAGTTCGGGTACTGGTCCCAGGTGCCGGGGAGGTTCTGGGGGCGGCGGTCGCCGACCGCGTCCGGCAGCCAGACGCCGACCATGCGCGCCGGGGTGCGCAGCAGGAAGCGGTGGACGGCCCTGATGGCGCCCTCCTCGTCCCGCGGGCCTTCGGGAAGCAGGCCGAGCCGGGTGAGGACGTCCAGCCATTCGGCGACCTCGGCGGCGTCGGCGGCCTGCTCCTCGGCGAGCGGGCGGGTCAGCAGGCCGAGCCGGTGCCGCAGCTCGACGTGCTCACCGGTCAGGCGGGCGGCGGTGCTGGGCAGGTCGTGGGTGGTGACGGTCGCCAGGCAGGCCTCGCGCCAAGCGCCGGGCGGCAGCGGGCGCCCGGCGTTCGCGTAGTCGCGCTCGAACCAGAGCACCGAGGTGCCCAGGATCCCCCGGCCGGCCAGTTGCTCGCGCACCCCCGGCTCGACGGTGCCCAGGTCCTCCCCTATGACGACGGCCCCGGCGCGGTGGGCCTCCAGGGCGAGCACGCCGAGCATGGCGTCGGCGTCGTAGCGGACGTAGGTGCCCTCGGTCGGCGGCCGTCCCTCCGGGACCCACCACAGCCGGAACAGCCCCATGACGTGGTCGATGCGCACGCCCCCCGCGTGCCGCAGGACGCCGCGCAGCAGGTCGCGGTAGGGGGCGTACCCGGTGGCGGCGAGCGCGTCGGGACGCCAGGGCGGCAGGCCCCAGTCCTGGCCGCGGGCGTTGAACGCGTCCGGGGGCGCGCCGACCGACATGCCCGGCGCGAGGGCGTCGCGCAGCGCCCAGGCGTCGGCGCCGGAGGGGTGGACGCCCACGGCGAGATCGTGCACGACGCCGACCGGCATGCCCGCGTCGGCCGCCGCGGCCTGCGCGGCGCCCAGCTGACCATCCGTCAGCCAGGCCAGCCGGCAGTAAAAGTCCACCCGGTCCTGGCACTCGGCGCGGGCCCGCGCGGTCTGCGGGGACCGCGGATCGCGCAGCCCGGCGGGCCAGGAGTGCCAGTCGGAGCCGTGCCGTTCGGCGAGCGCGTTCCAGGTGGCGTGGTCCTCCAGGGCCCGCCCCTGCTCGGCCAGGAAGGCCCGGTACGCGGCGCGGCGGCCGGGGCTGAGGGGCACCTGCCGGACGATCTCCAGCGCGGCGCGCTTGAGCCGCCACACCGCGTCGCGGTCGATCAGGGCCCCGTCGCACAGCACCTTCTCGCGCAGGTCCGCGGCCTCGGCCAGCAGCGCGGCGGCCCGCTCGCGGTCCGGCCCGGTCAGGTACGCGTACTCCGGGACGTCCTCGACGCGCAGGTACACCGGGTCGGGGAAGCGCCGGGAGGAGGGCCGGTACGGGGAGGGGTCGGTGGGCTCGCCGGGGACGGCGGAGTGCAGCGGGTTGACGGTGAGGAACCCGGCACCCGGGTCGCGTCCCGCCCAGGCCGCCAGATCGGCCAGGTCGCCGAGGTCCCCCATGCCCCAGGAGCGGGCCGACAGCAGCGAGTACAGCTGCACCATGAAGCCCCAGGAGCGCTCCGCGGGCACCGGGATCCGCTCCGGGACCACGATCAGCGCGCCCGTCGCGCTCTGCCCCCGCGCGGAGCGGGCGTGCAGCCGGTGGTGCCCGAGGGGGAGCTCCGGCGCCGGCCAGGGAAGCGTCTCCCCGGTCTCCAGCTCGACCTCCAGTTCGACGGTCGCCTCGGTGCCGGCCGGGAGGTGCAGCCGCGGCACCGTTCCGGAGCGCACGACGGTGCACGGCGGCAGCAGCCGGGTGCGGCGGCGCTCCTCGTGGGCCTCCAGCGCCGCGTCCACGGCCTCGGGGGTGGACGCGTCGACGCCCAGCGCGGCCAGCACGGCGACCACGGTGCTCTCCGGGACGTGCACGACGCGGTCGGGAGCCGGCTGGTAGGACATCGCGACGCCGTGCAGGGCCGCCAGACGTGCCAGCCCTTCCGGTGCCCCGTCCGAGGCGGCCATCAGAGCTCCACGAGCTCCAGCTCGGCGGTCGTCTCGCTGGTCAGAGCCGGCCCGTCGGACAGGGGCGGCTCGCTGGTCAGCGGGGTCTGCTCGCCGAGCGGGGGCTCGGCGGTCAGCGGCCGCGGCAGCTGGAAGTCGGGTTTGTACACGTCTGTCGGGACGGCCACAGGGTGCCTCCGGCGCTCAGATCGGGAGATGGGGACGGATCAGCCCTACCCAGGATGCCTAGGCGAAACCCTCCGGTGCGCCGCGCCCCGCCCAGCCGGCCGCGGCTTCCACCTGGGCGGCCAGGGCCAGCAGCGGCCCCTCGGCACCGTACGCGGCGCCCAGCATCATGCCGATCGGCAGGCCGGACGCCGACCAGCCCAGGGGCAGCGAGACCGCCGGGAGGCCGGCGATGTTCCACGGCGCGGTGAAGGGCGTGAACGCGATCTGCGCGGCGAAGTCCGCCGCCGGGTCGGCGTCGTCCCGCATCGCCCCGATCAGCGGCGGGACCTGCGCCAACGTCGGGGTGAGCACGGCGTCGTACCCGGCGGCGACCCGGGCGAGCTTGCGGCCCACGGCCTGCATCGCGGCGAGCGCCGCGGTGTACTCCAGGCCGGTCGCGGCCCGGCCCCGCTCGCGCAGCCAGCGGGTCAGCGGCATCAGCTCGTGCTCGCGGTCCGGCGGCACCGGCACAGCGGCCGCGCCCACCGCCCAGACGGGCGTGAAGGCGTCCCGGTCGCCCGGCGCGAGGGGCTGCGTGACATCGATCACCTCGTGCCCGAGACCGGCCAGCAGCGCCGAGGCCGCCTCGTAGGCGTCCAGCACCTCGGGGTCCACGGTGACGCCCGGCACGTCGGGCGTGGCCCAGCGGGCGACGCGCAGCCGGCGCGGCGCCCGGTCGTACTCCTCGCACCAGTCGAGGAAGGAGCGCCCGTCCCACGGCGCCGGGAAGGGGTCGCCGGGCACGGGCCGCGCCATCACGTCGAGGAGGGCGGCGGCGTCGCGGACCGTGCGGGCCAGCGGCCCGGCGACGACCAGGCCGTTGACGTCGCCCTGCGGCGCGGGGCTGACCCGGCCCCGGGACGGCTTGAGGCCCACCACGCCGCAGCAGCTCGCCGGGATGCGGATGGAACCGCCGCCGTCGCTGCCCTGCGCGGCCGGCGCGAGGCCCGCGGCGACCGCGGCCGCCGCCCCGCCGCTGGAGCCGCCGGCATTGCGTCGCAGGTCGTACGGGGTGCGGGCGGGCGGCCCCAGGCGGCCCTCGGTGTAGGCGGGCAGCCCGAACTCGGGGGTGCTGGTCTTGCCGAGCAGCACCGTCCCGGCCTCGGCCAGCAGCTCCCCCAGCCGGGTGCCCTCGGTGGCCACCCGGTCGGCGAAGATCACCGAGCCGTAGGCGCAGCGCACGCCCGGCACCGGCGTCAGGTCCTTGACCGGCACCGGCACCCCCAGCAGCGGCGGCGGGTCGCCGCCCGCCGTGAGCAGCCGCTCGGCGCGCCGGGCCTCGTCCACGGCACGTTCGGCGGTGACCGTCCGGTACGCGCCGAGCGCGCCGTCGAGCCGTTCGATGCGGGTCAGATAGTGCTCGGCGAGCTCCACCGGCGAGATCTCCCCGGCCCGCACCGCGGCGGCCTGCTCCAGCATGGTCAGCTCATGGGGTTCGGCCATGGCGCCGACTGTACGGCGTCGGGGGCCGCCGCAGCGGGGAAAGGCCCGCTCAGATCGGCTCGGGCTCCCCCACGCCCTCCACCCCCTCGACGAAGTGGTCGAACTCACCCGCCTTGACGCCCTTGACGAAGGCGTCCCACTTGGTGGGCGTGGTGACGGCGACGACGTCCGGTTCCTCGGTCTCCCGGATGTAGATCATCCCGTCCTCGCCCTCGGTGACCTCCAGCACGCCAATCCTCCGTTGCACTCCGGTGTCCTCAAGGCCCGCCTGATCGTTTCTCCCCGCGCGGGCAGCGCCCGGCCGGGGTCCCGGCCGCCGGGCGGCACGTTCCGGGACCCCGGGTACGCGAAAGCCCGGATATCAGGCGGATATGCCGTCTATCCGGGCCAGGGCGTCGTCCGCGCCGTATGGCTGTAGGTATGGCAGCCAGCGCGGGTCCCTATGGCCGGTGCCGATGATGCGCCAGGCGAGGCCGGAGGGCGGGGCCGGTTGGTGGCGCAGCCGCCACCCGAGTTCCGAGACATGCCGGTCGGCCTTGACATGGTTGCAGCGACGGCAGGCGGCGACCACGTTCTCCCAGGTGTGCTGGCCGCCGCGGCTGCGCGGAATGACGTGGTCGACGCTGGTTGCGGCGCTTCCGCAGTACGCGCACTTGCCGCCGTCGCGGGCGAACAGCGCCCGCCGGGTAAGAGGAACGGGACCCCGGAAGGGGACCCGCACGAACCGTGTGAGCTTGACGACACTGGGGGCCGGAAGAACGCAGGTCGCGCTGTGCATCAGGGCGCCGGACTCCTCGAGGCACACGGCCTTGTTGTTCAGCACGAGGATGAGCGCGCGTCGGAGCGGTACGACACCGAGCGGCTCGTACGACGCATTCAGGACCAGGACATGCGGCACGTATGCCTCCTTATACGCCGGCGGCGCGTGGCTCGCGCCGGGACGATCTCTCCTCAGTGTCGCCGGAAGGCTGGTCGTGGCGCCACCATGACCAGGTAACGAGATCAGAGTGTTTTCCCGCACGCCTCTTTACATCCCCGTATTCCGGACCGGTCACGACCCGGCGGCCGTCGGCCAGAGCCGAACATGGAGGGGGTCGCAGACGTTGCCCCCGTTAGGGTGGTTGGTTGCCCCGCGCCGCGCCGGTGCGCGGGCCTGAGAGGGAAGGGTTGTGCTGTGCTCCGGTCCTGGTCCATGATCGCCGCCGCTGATCCGGCAGTGGTCGACCACGCCCAGAAGACCGCCGCTGACGCCGCCGGCTGGGTGGAGAACAACTGGCAGTCCTGGCTCGGCTCCGCGCTGCAGATCCTGCTGATCACAGCGATCGCGGTGGTGCTGCGCGCCGTGGTCCGCCGCATGATCACACAGCTCATCGCCCGGATGAACCGCCACGCCACGAGCGGCCAGACCAGCGCGCTCGGCGGACTGCTGGTCAACGCCGAGCGGCGGCGGCAGCGCAGCGAGGCGATCGGCTCGGTGCTGCGCAGCGTCGCCTCGTTCGTGATCATGGGGACGGCGGCGCTGACGGTGCTGTCGGTGCTGGACATCAACCTCGCGCCGCTGCTGGCCAGCGCCGGGGTGGCCGGTGTGGCGGTCGGTTTCGGCGCGCGGAACCTGGTCACCGACTTCCTCTCCGGGGTGTTCATGATCCTGGAGGACCAGTACGGCGTCGGCGACGTGATCGACGCCGGGGTGGCGTCGGGCACCGTCATAGAGGTGGGCCTGCGGGTCACCAAGCTGCGCGGCGACAACGGCGAGATCTGGTACGTGCGCAACGGCGAGGTCAAGCGGATCGGCAACCTCAGCCAGGGCTGGGCGACGGCCGTGGTGGACGTCCAGGTCGGCTACGGCGAGGACCTGGAGCGGGCCCGCGCGGTGATCGCCGAGGCCGCGGAGGAGATGACCAAGGAGGAGCCGTGGAACGAGGCCCTCTGGGAGCCCGTCGAGGTGCTCGGCCTGGAGTCGGTCTCCGCTGACCGCGTCGTCATCCAGGCACAGGCCAAGACCATGCCCGGCAAGGCGGCCGGCGTGGCCAGGGAGCTGCGCTGGCGGATCAAGAAGGCCTTCGACGCGGCCGGCATCGCGATCGTCGGCGGAACGCCGAGCGCGGCCGCCGCGGATCCGGACGAGCCGCAGGAGGCCGTGGCGGCGGCGCCGCCGTCCGCCCTGGCCGACCCGGAGTCCGCGCAGAGCAAACGGGCGGTCCCGATCGGCAGGGAACTCCCGATCGCCCCGGACGACGGCAAGGACTGAGGCGCGCCCCCCGGTGCCACCGGGGGGACGTTTCGGGCGCGCCCGGGACAGGAAGCGTTCACCCGACGGGTGCCGAAGGGCCCCGGAGGGAGCTGGTCGCATGAAGCTGACCGTGATCGGGGGCGGCTCCACCTACACCCCGGAGCTCGTCGACGGGCTCGCGCGCCTGCGCCGGGTGCTGCCGGTCGAGGAGATCGCGCTGGTCGATCCGTCGGCCGACCGGCTAACCCTGGTCGGCGGGCTCGCCCGGCGGATCCTGGCCCGCCACGGCCATCCGGCCGCCGTGACCACCACCGGCGACCCGGCGGCCGGCTCCGAGGGCGCCGCCGCGGTGCTGCTCCAGCTGCGCGTCGGCGGCCAGGCGGCCCGGGAGCGGGACGAGACCTGGCCCCTGGAGTGCGGCTGCGTCGGCCAGGAGACCACCGGCGCGGGCGGGCTGGCCAAGGCGCTGCGGACCGTCCCGGTGGTGCTGGACATCGCCGAGCGGGTGCGCCGGAGCGCGCCCGGCGCGTGGATCGTGGACTTCACCAACCCGGTCGGCATCGTCACCCGGGCGCTGCTGGGCGCCGGCCACCGGGCGGTGGGCCTGTGCAACGTCGCGATCGGCTTCCAGCGGCGGTTCGCGGAGCTGCTCGGCACCGCGCCGGAGCGCGTCCACCTGGACCACGTCGGGCTCAACCACCTGACCTGGGAGCGGGCGGTGCGCCTGGACGGGCCGGACGGCGAGGACGTCCTGCCGAAGCTGCTCGCCGGGCACGGCGACGCCATCGCCGCACGCCTGGCGCTGCCGCGGCCGGTCCTGGACCGGCTCGGCGCCGTCCCCTCGTACTACCTGCGCTACCACTACGCGCACGACGAGGTCGTGGAGCAGATGCGCACCCGGCCGTCGCGGGCCGCCGAGGTCGCCGCCATCGAGCGTGACCTGCTGCGGATGTACGCGGACCCGGCGCTGGACGAGAAACCGGAGCTGCTGGCCAGGCGCGGCGGCGCGTTCTACTCGGAGGCGGCCGTCGCCCTGGCCGGCGCGCTGCTCGGCACGGGCGGCCCGGACGCGCCGCAGGTGGTCGACGTGGCGAACCAGGGCACGCTGCCCTTCCTGCCCGACGACGCCGTGGTCGAGGTCCCGGCGCGGGTGGGTCCGCGGGGCCCGCGGCCGCTGCCGGTGGCCCCGCTCGACCCGCTCCTCGCCGGGCTGGTCGCCCACACGGCCGCCTACGAGGACCTGGCACTCCAGGCGGCGCTGCACGGCGGGCGGGACCGCGTCTTCCGGGCGCTGCTGGCCCACCCTCTGGTCGGGCAGTACGCGGTGGCCGACGCCCTGACCGACCGGCTGCTCGCCCACAACCGGGAGTACCTGGCGTGGGCCTGACCGGCGGGGCACCGATGCCGCTGGTGCCCGGCGGGGTGCTCGCCGTCGACGCGGGCAACACCAAGACCGACGTGGCGATCGTCGACGCGGACGGACGGGTGGTCGGGGCCGCGCGGGGCGGCGGTTTCCGGCCGCCCGCGGTGGGCGTTGCGCGGGCGGTGGACGAACTGGCCGGGGCGGTCGCCCGCGCCGCCCGCCGGGCCGGCCACGATCCGGCCGCCGGGGGCCGCCCGCTGGTCGAACTGGTCTCCGCGTGCCTGGCCAACGCCGATCTGCCGGTGGAGGAGGAGGCGCTGCGGGCGGCGGTGCACGGCCGGGGCTGGGGCCGGTCCACCCGGGTCGCCAACGACACCTTCGCGGTCCTGCGGTGCGGGGTCGAAGAGCCGTGCGGTGTCGCGGTGGTGTGCGGGGCCGGCATCAACTGCGCCGGCCTGCTGCCGGACGGCCGCACGGCCCGCTTCGCCGCGGTCGGGCGGATCTCCGGGGACTGGGGCGGCGGCGCCCACCTGGCCGAGGAGGCGCTGTGGTGGGCGGCGCGCGCCGCGGACGGACGCGGCGAACCCACCGCGCTCGCCGCCCGGTTGCCCGCCCACTTCGGCCTGGGCTCGATGGACGCGCTGATCGAGGCGCTGCATCTGGGCCGGATCGCGCCCGGAGAGCGGCACCGGCTGGCCCCGGTGCTGTTCCGGGTGGCGGACGAGGGCGATCCGGTCGCGTGCCGGATCGTCTCGCGCCAGGCCGAGGAGGTGGTGGCGATGGCCGTGGTGGCGCTGGACCGGCTCGGGCTGCTGGCGCGGCCCGCCCCGGTGGTGCTCGGCGGCAGCGTGCTGGCGGCCGGTCACCGGCTGCTGCTGGACGCGGTGGTGGACGGGCTGGCCGCCCGGGCCCCGCGCGCGGTGCCGCGGGTGGTGACCGCGCCGCCGGTGCTGGGGGCGGGGCTGCTCGGCCTGGACCGGCTGGGCGCGCCGGCCGGGGCGCGGGACCGGCTGCGGGCGCACTACGGCGTGGCGCCCGGTGGGGCGGTGGGGGCCGCAGGGGCTTTCGGGGCGGCAGGGGGCTCTGGGGCCTCCGGGGCCGTCGGCGGAACCGACCCTCCCTGACCCGCGTATTACGTACCGGGGGACCCCCTGCCCGGGTGGTTTAGCCTGCCGCCAGGCCAAGATCGCAACAATCGCTAGGTGGATGTCGTACCCGGTGGCCATACTGCTGGCAGAACGGACGAGTTGGGGAGGACGCGCAGCGGTACGCCGTCCGGTGGCGGTTCGGAGCGAGCCGGCCGGAAGAAGTGGAGAAAGAAGTGTTGCCCCGCTCTCGGCCGGGAGGGGACGATGCTCGGTCAGCGCCCATGGGGGAGGGTCAGGGTGACACACATGCCGACACGGCAGCCGCCGGCGGGGCCGGTGACCGCCGCGCCGCCGGGGCCGGGCGGGCCGCATGGGCCGTCTGCGGGCCGTGCCGTGCTGCCACCGCGCCGTCCCGCCTGGGCCGAGGTGGCCGAGCGGCTCCGCGCGGCGGCGACCACCGAGCCGGGGCGGCTGCGCATCATCGGCGCGGTGCTGGCGCTGCTGGTCGTCGCGTTCGGCGCGCTGGCCGCCTGGCAGGTCACCGAACGGGCCGCGGCCGCGCGCTCGGTGGCCACCGGCAGCGAACCGCTGAGCGCCGACGCCGCCGAGATCTACCGCTCGCTCGCCGACGCCAACACCACCGCGGCCACCGGCTTCCTCACCGGCGGCCAGGAACCGCGCGCGGTGCGCCGGCGGTACGACGGCGACGTGCGCACCGCCGCCCAGCTGATCGCCAAGGCCGCCGCCAGCAGCCAGGGCCCGTCGGACGGCCGGGCCGAGGTGTCCGTGCTCAGCGGTGAACTCCCGGTCTACACCGGCCTGGTGGAGACCGCTCGCGCGGACAACCGGCAGGGCCTGCCGCTCGGCGGCGCCTATCTGCGGTACGCGAACGACCGGATGAGCGGCACCCTGCTGCCGGCCGCGCAACGGCTCTACCAGGCGGAGACCGCCCGGCTGCGGCAGGACTACGCGGACGCCGAGGCGCTGCCGTGGGCCGCCTGGGTGCTGGGGGTGGCCGCGCTGTCCGCGCTGGTCTGGGCGCAGCGGCGGACGTACCTGCGCACCCACCGGGTGTTCAACGTCGGCCTGCTGGCCGGGACGGCCGCCACCGGGCTGGCGCTGCTGTGGCTGGCCGCCGGGCACACCCTGGCCCGGGCGGAGCTGGAGGACTCCTTCACGCGCGGCGCCGAGTCCCTTCAGGTGCTCAACCAGGCGCGGATCGACGCCCTCCAGGCCCGCGGCAACGAGAACCTGACGCTGGTCGCGCGGGGCGCCGGCGCCGCCTACGAGACCGGGTACACCGCCGACATGGCGGCGCTGGCCGGCGGCCGTCCCGGCGCTGGCCTGCTCGGCCGGGCGCTGCTCCTGGCGGACGACTCCGGCGGGCGCACCCCGGTGCGGACGGCGATCGGCGCGGCGGCGCAGTGGCGTTCGCGGCACGCCGCCGCCCACCAGGACGACACGCTCGGCGACTACCAGACGGCCGTGGCCCGGGTGATCGGCGGTCAGGACGCCACCGGGCACGAGATCACCGCGACCACCGGGCAGTCCTTCGACGCGGTGGACGGCGGTCTGCAGCAGGCGGTCGACCACGAGCAGGGGGCGTTCCAGCGGGCGGCGGACGACGGGCGCTCGGCGCTGACCGGGCTGTCCGAGGGTGTGGCGGTGCTGGCGGTGCTGGGTGCGGCGGGCGCGGTGCTCGGTATCGGGCGCCGGCTGTCGGAGTACCGGTGAGCGGGGAGGGGAGCGGGTGATGAGGGCGTTCCGCGGTGGCGGCGGACGGGCCGGCGTCCGGCGCGCGGTGCGGCCGGTCTCCGTCCGCCGGCTGCGCGGCTGGGGCGGGGTGGCCGCGATGGCGGCGGCCTGCCTGCTGGCGCTGACGGCCGTCCTGGTGCCGGCCGCGTCCGGTGGCGGGGCGGCGGCGGGCGGGGGCGCGGTGCCGGGCGGCACCGGTGTGGCCCGGGCCCGGCAGGCCCTCGCCGAGGACTCCTGCACGCATCCGGAGGCGAGCCTGCGGCCCTCGTCGGACGCGGGTCCCGCGGTCCGGCGCATCCAGCAGCGCGGTTATCTGATCGTCGGCGTGGACCAGAACAGCTATCTGTGGGGCTATCTGGACCCGGCCAGCGGGCAGATCGTCGGCTTCGACATCGACCTGGTCCGGGCGATCGCCAGGGACCTGCTGGGCCCGGACGCCCGGATCGTCTTCCGCACCGTGCCGACCGACCAGCGCATCGCCGCCCTCCAGCGGCACGAGGTGGACATGGTGGTGCGCACCATGACGGTCAACTGCGCGCGGATCCGCCAAGTGGCGTTCTCCACGGCCTACTTCGAGGCCGGCCAGCAGCTGCTGGTGCCCAGGACCGGCTCGTCCGTCACCGGTTTCGACGACAGCCTCAAGGGCAAGGCGGTCTGCACGGCGTCCGGGTCGACCGGGCAGGCCTTACTCGACAGCCAACCGCACGGCGAGCGGATCGTGCTGGTGCCCAACCAGCTCGACTGCCTGGTGCGGCTCCAGCTCGACCAGGTGGACGCGGTCCTGACCGACAACGCCCTGGCCGCCGGCCAGGCCGCCCAGGATCCCTCGGTCCACCTGATCGGCAGCCCCCTCACCCACGAGCCCTACGCCGTGGCGATGAACCTGGACGACACCGACCTGGTCCGGCGCGTCAACAAGGTGCTGGACGACTACCGCGGCGGCGGTGCCGACAGCGCCTGGATGAAGGCGTACGACCGGTGGCTGGCCCACGACCTGCCGGGCATATCCGGCCCCCCGGCACCGCTGTACCGGGACTGACCGGGAGCGGCCGGCCACGGCATCCGATCACCAGCAGGCACACCAGGCGGCACACGAGGCGGGAGAGGGAGTCCGATGGCGGTAGCGGGACCTACCGGTCCGGTCATGAGCCGCGAGGAGGTCGACCGTACGCTGGCACGGCTGGGCGCCGAGCACGAGGCGATCGAGTCCTCCCTGCTGGCGCTCCAGGACCACTCGGGCCGCAGACTGCTGGAGGGCGCCGAACTCGCGGGGCGGACCAAGGAGCGCTGGGCGGCCGTCGAGCCGGCACTGCCCGCCCTGTGGGCCCACCTGGAGACGTACGGCACGGCCCTGCGGACCGCCCGTGAGGTGCGGGCCCGCCGCCGCTGGCCGTCCTCCGGGGATCTGGCGGAGCTGACCGAACTGCTGCGCGGGGCGGGGGTGGCGGTCGACGGCGGCGCCCTGCCGGAGCCCGACGGTCCGCCGGACGTCCCGGCCCGGCTCGACGAACGCGTCAGCCTCGAACAGCTCGTGGAACGGATGAACGCCTGGTACGCGCGGATCATGGAGGTGATCGGGGCGGCCGACGCCGTCTGGTCGGCGCTTCCGGCCCGGATCGCGCTGCTGGCCGCCGAGACCGAGCGGGTGCGGTCGCTGGCCGTGTCGGTCGGGGTGGTGCCCGGCGAGCACCCGGCCGGGGACGACCTGGAGCGGCTGACGGCGGACCTGGGTGTGCTGCGCGCCGAGGTGATGGCCGACCCGCTGGCGTTCTGGCTGCCGGGTTCGGGCCGCGGCGGCGGGCGCCCGGACCTGACGCGGTACGAGCGCGCCGAGCACGAACTGGAGGACGTGCGCCGCGAGGTGGAGGCGGTGCTGCACGTCCGCGAGGACGCCGAGCACCGGCTGATGCGGCTGCGCGACGTGCTCTCGCGCATCGACCGCACCCTGGCCGAGGCGCGCACCGCCCGCGGCGAGGTGCTGGCGAGAATCGCCGCCGTCGACGTGCCCGCGGTCAGCGGCCCGGCCCCCGCGCTCCGCGACGACCTGGCGACGGCCGTCGAGTACAGCAGAGCGGGCCGGTGGCATCTGCTCTCCCCGCTGCTCGACGGCCTGGAGCAGCGCGCGGACGACGAGTTGGAGCGGGCGCGGGATTCGCTGTCGGCGGTGGCCGCGCCGCTGGCGGTCCGCGCCGAGCTGCGCGGACGGCTGGACGCCTACAAGGCGAAGGCGGCCCGGCACGGCGTCGCCGAGGACCCGCTGCTCGTGGAGCGCTACGACCAGGCGCGCCGGCTGCTGTGGAGCGCGCCGTGCGATCTGCGCGCCGCCCAGCACGCGGTGGTGCGCTACCAGCAGGCGATCGCCGAGGTACTGGTACCGGCGGATCCGGGTGAGGGAGGCAGACGATGAGGTGCGGGCGCCCGGGCTGTGACGGGACGCTGGAGGACGTCGGGGGCGGCGCGGTGTACTGCGACACCTGCGGGCTGGCCCCCGCGCCGGCGGCCGCGGTGCCCGCCGCGCGCGAGGCCGGCGGGGGGCCGGGCAGCGGTGGCGCGGGCAACGGCGGTTGCGGCAGCGGCGGTTCGGGCAGCGGCGGTTCCGGCAGCGGCGGTTCGGGCAGCGGACGCCGCTCGGGGACGTCGTCGGGCGGCGGGCGCGGCGGCTCTCCGTCGTCCGGGTCGTCCTCCTC
>JBEHXI010000070.1:0-29254 GCA_048498775.1 Actinomycetota bacterium
CAACTCCAATACCGCCACGACGTCCTCGACGGCTGCCTCACCGGAACCGGACTCGTGCTCGCCCCGCCATGACGACATCACGCTTTGAAAGTCAGTAACTCGGCCTCTTCAGCCACCTCTTGACCCACGCCCCAACATTCCAGCGCTCCCTGCATCAGCGCCCGCGCTCTGGGCACGCTCTGCCGTCGACGAGACAGACGGAAACCGATCTCGCTCAGTGCAGGCATGGTGGCCCCCAGGGGTCGGTGTCTGACCGGCTCCCACCAAAGCGCGAGGTCGCCACCCGCGCTGCAGAACACCGGACTTCAGGACCAGCAGCATGCATACACATCACTCACATCTGCAACGTTGCCGATTGGAATCAACCCAATGTTCACCCTTTCGTGTCAATTCGGCTCTTAGAACTCTTGTCTCTGCTAGACCTGTCGACATGCTTGCGAAGAGCACGACCCCGAACCCATCAACTGTCCTCGGGCGCCAACTCGGCGATGAACTGCGTCGGTTGCGCGAAAGGGCAGGGCTGACAACCACCCAGGCAGCTGAAGCACTGGACTGCACGAAGGGCAAGATCAGCCGGATCGAGAACGGCCGGGTCGCAGTCCGACTGCCGGACTTGGCAGCCATGTTGCAGGCTTACGAGGCCACAGACCCCCAGCTTCGGGAACGCCTGAGTGCTCTCGCGAGGAAAGCCAACCGCCGCCGTAAGGACGGGTGGTGGAATCAGTACGGCTCGATCCTCGCGGACACCTATCGCGACTACATCGCGCTTGAGTCGATGGCGGGATCGATCTGCACATTCCAAGCACAGCTGGTGCCAGGTCTGCTCCAGACTCCGGAGTACATCCGCGCCGTGACTGTAGCCTCGCGTCAGCGGCAGACCGCCGACGAGATCGAGCAGTTCGTCAAAGTACGCATGGTCCGGCAAGAACGCCTCACGGGCAACCACCCACCACGTCTTTGGGCCGTCATCTCGGAAGCAGTGCTCCTTCAACAGGTCGGCGGAGCGGAAGTCATGAAGGGACAGCTACAGCAACTGCTTGCAGCCTCCGAGAACCCCAACGTGACCGTCCAGGTGTTGCCGTTCGCCCGCGGCGCACACGCAAGTATGTTCGGCCCGTACGTGGTGTTGAGCTTCCCCGAGGAGGGCGCGCTCGACGTTGTGCTGGTCGACAATCCCATCGGTTCGACGTTCCTGGAACGGGAGGGGGAGGTCGCCCGTTACCGGGACCTGTTCGACGCCGCGCGCACGTCCGCACTCTCTCCGGTGGAATCCCGTGCCATCATCCAGCGCAGGGCCAAGGAGCACAGAGCATGACGAGCATACACCCCAACATACCGGACCTTTCAGACGCAAGGTGGCGCAAGAGCAGGTACAGCGGCGGCAACAACGAATGCGTCGAGATAGCCGACAACCTCCCCGGCCTCATCGCCGTCCGGGACAGCAAGGACCCCGACGGTCCAGTGCTCCGCTTCACCCCCGACGCCTGGGAGGCATTCCTCGCCTACCTCCGCTGAGTCGAAACGAGCGGAACCGAGGCCGCTGCGCGGCCCCAGACGCTTGCCCGATCCGGCCCGACCCTGGCTGACCCAGGCCGAACCGATCGGAGCCAGCCCGAGCCGATCCGGTCATTCGGGCCGCCCGATGTCCCAGCGCGGCATGTGCGATGCGCTGCACCCACCATGTCGCGCATGCCACACATATCATGAAATGCCCCAGTGCTCACTGCAGCAGCATGGCCGTTGTCGGCAAGCGCCGCCGGTCCGTCGCCGTTCACCGAACCGTCCCGACGCGAAGAACTGGACGATCTCCGCACCCGGCCTGCCCGCGATGCGCCTAAAGTGCTGCATGGCCACCGAGCGGCGGAATCCTCCGCCGCCGGCGCCTGCCACCTCGTACGTCGTCGTCGGTGACACAAGGATTGGGACGGTAACAGCACAGCATGGCACCCAACGCGCCCGCGGCCCCCCTGCTCCGCGATGTCATCGACATCAAGCCCTCCATCTCCACCTCCGACTTCGTCCTGAAGCTCGCCGAGGCGGTCACCGCGGAGGGCGCCGCACGCGCGTTGCAGGACTACGTGGTCACCGAGCGCCTGCTGGAGAACTTCGACGAGGCGCTGAGCCTGATCAGGGCCGCGCTGGACGGGCACACCTCGAAGGCCGCGTATCTGCACGGTTCGTTCGGTTCCGGTAAGTCACACTTCATGGCCGTACTGCATGCGCTGCTGCGCGGTGACGCGGCGGTTCGGGCCCGAGCCGACTTTGATCCGGTGCTGGCCAAGCATGCCTGGCTGGACACCGAGGGCAAGCGGTTCCTGCTGGTGCCGTACCACATGCTGGGGGCGAAGTCCCTGGAGCAGCGGGTGCTCGGCGGCTATGTCAGCCATGTCAAGGCCCTGCATCCGGAGGCGGACACCCCGCAGGTGTACCGGACCGACGCGCTCTTCGAGGACATTCGTTCGCACCGGCAGCGGATGGGGGACGCGGCGTTCATCGCGGGGTTGGCCAGCGCCGAAACCGATGCCGGGGCCCCCGCAGCGGAGGACGACGAGGGCGACGAGTGGGGTGACGGCTTCGCCTGGACCCCGGCCCTGCTGGATGCGGCGCTGGCGGCCGAGGAACTGGACGGTGAGCAGGTCGCGCTGAACCTGGTCAACCCGAGCACCCCGGCCGAGTTGCGCGCCAAGCTGGTCAACGACGCGTGCGCGACCTGGTTCCCCGGGTTCGCCAAGAACGCCGCCGAGGACGAGCACGGCTTCATCTCGCTCGATGCCGGCCTCGCCGTCATCGCCGAGCACGCCAGGTCGCTGGGGTACGACGGGCTGATCCTGTTCATGGACGAGCTGATCCTGTGGCTCGCCAACCGGATACACGACCAGAAGTTCGTCTCCCGGGAAGCCGACAAGATCACCAACTTTGTGGAGGGCGCGGACTCGCGCCGGGCCATCCCGATCGTGTCGTTCATCGCCCGCCAGCGCGACCTGCGCGAACTGGTCGGCGAGGAGACCTCCGGGGCGGCCGAGACCGCGATCCAGGACAGTCTGAACCTGGCGTCCGGCCGCTTTGACAAGATCACGCTGGAGGACCGGAACCTCCCGCAGATCGCGCACGCCCGCCTGCTGCGGCCCAAGGACGCGCAGGCCGCAGCGAAGCTGGACGCGGCGTTCGCCAGGATCAAGCGGGTCGGACCGCAGGTGTGGGATGTGCTGCTCGGCTCCGACGAGGGCACCACCGGCGCGGACGAGGAGTCGTTCCGGCTGACCTACCCCTTCTCGCCCGCCTTCATGGACACCCTGGTCCATATCTCCTCCGCGCTACAGCGCTCCCGTACCGGTCTGAAGCTGATGGGCCAGCTGCTGGCCGATCACCGTGACGACGCGACGCTGGAGCAGCTGATTCCGCTCGGCGATCTCTACCCGGTCATCGCGGACGGCGGCGACAAGCCGTTCGTGGACAGCCTGAAGGTGGAGTTCCAGGCCGCGGACAAGCTGTACCGCAGCAAGCTACGGCCCCACCTGCTGGCGACGTACGAGATCACCGAGGAGGACGTCGAGCGCTACCGGCACCGGCCGCAGACCATCACCGACCCGCAGCTCATCGGGCGGTGCCAGGGCTTCATCGGCGACAACCGGCTGATGTGCACCCTGCTGCTGTCCGCGCTCGCGCCCAGCGTGCCCGCCCTGCGCGACCTGACGATCCGCCGGCTCGGCGCGCTCAACCACGGTTCCGTCATCTCGCCGATCCCCGGGGCCGAGGTCGGCGTGATCAAGGCGAAGGTCGACGAGTGGGCGTCGCGGTTCGCCGAGATCAAGCCGACCGGCACCGACCTGAACCCGGGCGTGCGGCTGGAGCTGGCCGGCGTCGACGTGGACTCCGTCATCGCCAACGCCAACGTCAACAACAACCGCTCCAACCGCCGGGCCCTGGCCAAGCGGCTGCTCGCCGAGGAGTTGCGGCTCGATCTGCAGGAGCGGCTGGTGGCGGACGAGCTGAAGCTCGTCTGGCGCGGCTCGAACCGGGTGGCGGAGGTCGTCTTCGGCCATGTCGCGGACCGGGACGACCTGCCCGACCACGAATTCTCCCCCAGTCAGGAGGGGCTGTGGCGGCTGGTCGTCGACCTGCCCTACGACGAGGGCGAGTACGGGCCGGTCGACGACGTCAACCGGATGCAGGGGCTGCGCGAGCTGCCCGGTGTGCCGCCGCGGACCGTGGCATGGATCCCCACCCATCTGTCGACCGCCCGGTTCCAGGACTTCCAGCGCCTGGTGATCCTCGACTATGCGCTGGCCGACCAGCGGCGCTTCGACACCGTCTACGCCCAGCACCTCAACGCGGACAACCGGGCCCGCGCCAAGGCCCTGTTGGAAGGCCAACGGGAGTCCCTGACGAAGACGGTGAAGGCGGCGTTCAAACAGGCGTACGGCTGCGCGGACAAGAAGCCGGGCGATGTCGATGTGGCCTTCGAAGAGCACTTCCAGGCCCTGCCCGACGTTCCCGACCTGCGGGTGTCCATCGGGCAGTCGCTGGGTGACGGCATCCGGCATGTGGCGGGCAAGCTGCTGGCCCACCAGTTCCCGGCACACCCCGACCTCGACCCTGACGGCACCGGTACCGCGGTGCGCCCTGGCGATGCCCGGATCGTCTTCGGGCACATCAGGGCGGCGGCGGAGGCCGGCGACCGGCAGGCCGAGATCCCGGCCAAGGACCGCACGGTGATGCGACGGATCGCGGCACCGCTCGGACTCGGCCAGCAGAAGGAGGCGTACTTCCGGCTGTCCAACCGCTGGGTGGAGCACTTCGCCCTGCAGGCTCGCACCGCGGCAGGCCCCGGGGACCTGAGCGTCGTGAAGCTCACCGAGTGGCTGGACCGGCCCGAGCCGATGGGCCTTGAGCCGTTCCTCGCCAACCTGGTGATCGCCTCCTACGCGGAGATGGACGACCGGGTCTGGGTGCACGGCGGCGCACCGCTGGATCCGGCGCCCGAGCCGGCGGCCATCAAGCCGCAGTACGCGCTGCGCACCCAGCCGCTGCCGGAGGAGACGGTCTGGGAGGAGGCCGGGCGGCGCTACTGGGAGATCTTCGGCGAGCAGCCGCCGAAGCTACGCCGGGGCCGGATGGTCACCCAGTTCGCCCGGCAGCTGCTGGAACGAGCCCGCGCCTTCCAGCCGCACGCGGCCGATCTGGTGCGGGAGCTGGAGAAGCACGCTGCGCTGCTCGGCCTGGACGAGGCCGACGAGACCAGTCGGCTCGCCATCGCCCGACGGGCCCGCGCCCTGCTGGAGGAGCTGCGCGGCCTGGACCGGGGCGTGGCGGGCGGTTCTGCGGCGGCCAAGCAGGTCATCACGGCCTTCGCCGCCTTCGACCTCGGCGAGGTGTCCGCCGGTCGCTACGGGGACTCCGTCAAGCAGGCCCAGGCCGTCGCGGCGGCGCTGGCCACCGCCGCCTGGGACATGCTCAGGCTCGCTCCCAGCTACGGCCCCAAGGGCGAGGCGGTACTGGAGGAGCTGCGCGGCGCGGCCCGCGTCGACCAGCGCACCAGAAACCTCAAGGACGCTCTGCAGCAGGCCCGGCGATCTATCGTCGCCGTCATCGAAGCCAGCCAGGCCGCCGCTGCCGACCGGCGGCCCGCGCCGCCGCCTGTCCACCCGCCGCTGGCCACGCCCGACGAGGTGAGCCTGAGCGGCAGCACCAGCCGGCCGCCGGTGCCCTCCAGTCACCCGCCGGCTGCCCGCGCCGCACGCCGGTCGGGCGGCGGGCGAACGACAGCGTCCCGAGCGATCGCTGAACTGCGGGCGGAGCTAGCCGAGTTGACGGCCGCCGAGCCCGACGCAACCATCGAGATCAGTTGGCGAGTCGTGGAATGACAGCGGAACTGAGGACGGCGAGCGCCACCAGCGCGGTGCGGCTCAACGCCGCCACGATCACCCAGTACCTGGCAACCCAGTCCGGTCTGAAGGCGACCAGGCGCAGGGTGGTGCTGCTTCGTGCGGCACCCGTGTGGGCCGGCCCCGCCGAGCTGACGTGGGGCGAGCAGCGGCAGGCCGCGGTCAAGGCAGCGCCCTCCCCGCTGGCCGTGTACGAACTGGTGCTGGCGCACCAGGCCCCCGGTGCTTCGGGGCCCGAGGTGCTGGTGGTGCTCACCGACCGGGAGGAGGCCGAACTCGGCCCCGACCTGCTGGCCAGGGTGCACAGGCAGCGGGTCAACGCCGTGAACACCTGGGATGTGGTGCGGGAAGCCTTCGGCGCCGGCGGCACCGACCCCCGGCTGTTCGACGAGAACTGGGCCGCCGAAGCGCTGCTGGACGCCACCCCGCCGGGCGGCTGGCCGCAGCTGGCCGGTGGGCTGCTCTCTCGGCGCGAGGCACTGGGGACGCTTGCGCTCCGCAGGTTGGGGATGGGCCGGTACGATCCGGACGACGACGCGCTCGCCGGCTCGGCCGCCACCACCGGCGGTACCGGAATCGACATCCATACCTTGCTGCGCTGGTCGCTGGCACCCGGTGGGCCGGACCGGCATCTGGCGCTGCGGGTCC
The DNA here is from genome assembly GCA_048498775.1 of Actinomycetota bacterium. Taxonomy (GTDB): domain Bacteria; phylum Actinomycetota; class Actinomycetes; order Streptomycetales; family Streptomycetaceae; genus JBEHXI01. Next base: position 6,534 of record JBEHXI010000070.1, read on the forward strand.
CTGAGCGGGCCGGGCTCGCGCGTTTCCTGGGTGAGGCGGAGCAGGCTGGCCTCGCCGGGCGGGCGCTGCTCGCCCTCGTCGAGGCCGAGCACGGGCCCGATGCCGTCGCGTTCGGCCTGGTCTGCGCCGTGCTGTGGGGAGATGTCGACGCGGCGGCGGAGGCGGAGGTCTACCGTGCCAGGGGTCGGGCCGAGCGCTGGTTCGGCGACGAGCCGCCGGCGCAGGGCGCGGCCCTGGATGCGCTCGCCGCGGCCTTCGGTCGGTCCTGCGAGGAGTTCGTCTCCGCGCTGCTGCTGACCGGGCGGTCCGGTCTCGACGAGGTCTCCGCGTCCGCCCGCCGGCTGACCGGTTCTGTCCTGGACCGGGCTGCCGCGTTGGCGCGGCAGTTCGGCGTGGAGCGCGCCTCCCGGACCTCTGTGGTGCTGGCGGCCGGGCTCGAGGCGCGGTTCGCCGCGGTGGGGCAGGCGCTGCTCGACGGCGACCTGTCGCGGACCGCACGGGCGGTGCAGGCGCTCGGCGAGCACCGGCTCGCTCCGGACCCCGACGCCCGGCCCCGGATCGAACGGGCCCGGATGGCACAGCGGCTCGCCCAGTGGCTGGCGGGTACTCCGGCAACCGGTAGCGAGACGGTGGCGGCGGGGATCGCCCGGCATGTCGCCGAGACCGGCTGGGTGGATCTCGCGCTTGAGCACATCGAGGCGGGAGGCGACCCGGAGCCCACGCTGAAGTCCGCATACGACGCGGTGTGCACTGCGACGCGCTCACACCGCCGCGAGATCGACCGGGAGTTCGCCCGGGCGCTTGCGGTGTGGACGGCGAGCGGCGGTGACCCGGGGACCATGCTGACCGTGGAGACCTTCCTCCCCGCTGTCATCGCTCCCATCGCGAAGGCAGGCAGGCGCCGGGTCCTGCTGCTCGTCCTGGACGGGATGAGTGCGGCGATCGCGGCGGAGTTGGGTGAGGAGCTGCGCGAGCACTGGGTCGAGTACGATCCGCTACCCAAGGCCAAGGACGCGCCCCGGCGCCGGGCGATGGCCGCCGCGCTGCCCACGGTCACGGCGGTATGCCGGACCTCGCTGTTCGCCGCCTGTCTGACGACCGGCACGCAGGCCGACGAGCGGCGCCTGTTTCCCGCCCACCGCTTCTGGGGCGAGACGGACGCGGCGGTCTTCCACAAGGATGACCTGCGCGCCGACAGCGGCGGCGCCACCCTCAGCCCCGAGCTCTATGACGCGCTCAGCAGTGACCGTACACATGTCGCCGTGGTCCTCAACACCATCGACGACCGGCTGGCCAGTGAGCCGAAGCTCGGCGACGGCGCCTGGCGGCTCGGCGAGATAGGCAAGCTCAGGGAGCTGCTGAGGTTCGCCGCCGGGCAGGGCCGGGCGGTAATCCTCACCAGCGACCACGGTCACGTCATCGACCGGCACGGGGTGAAGGTCGACGTGGCAGGCGCAGCGGGGCAGGAGGCGCAGGCTGGGCCCGGGGACGTCCCTGGCGGTGTGCTGTCGGCCCGACACCGGCGACCCGGGGGCCCGCTCGCCGAGCAGGAGATCGTGCTCGGCGGCTCGCGCGTCCTGACCCCGGAGCCTGGCGGCGAGATCGTCGCCCTCTGGGATGCCGATGCCCGCTACACCGACCGCAAGGCGGGTTACCACGGTGGAACGAGCCTGGCTGAGTTCGCCATTCCGGTGCTGGCGTTTCTGCCTTTCGGGGCCGAGCCACCGAGCGGCTGGCGAGAACTGGGCAGTCAGCAGCCGTCCTGGTGGTCGCTGGCCGCGCGCGGGGAAGAAGCGCCGCAGCCGTCCGCAGCCGTCGCCACCCCGACGCCGAAGCAGTCCGCCAGGCGCGGCAAGAAGGCTGCCGAGATCACCCGCGGCCACGATTCACTCTTCGAGGTGCAGTTGGTACCCGCCGAAGAAGGCTCCCAGGATGGCTCGCTGCTCTCCGTGGAGGTCAGCTCGCCGACTGACGCGCTGGTCACCGGCCTGCTGGCGTCCGAGGTCTTTGAGGCCCAGGTACAGTTGCTGGCCCGCAAACCGGATCTGTCCCGGGTGGAGAAGGCGGTCCGCGTGCTGCTGGATGCGGGCGGGACACTGCCGGTGACGGCTCTGGCCCAGCGCATCGGTCTGGGGGTCACCCGGGCGGACGGCTTCGCGGCCGTGCTGCGGCAGTTGCTCAACCACGACAGCGTGCAGGTCCTGGAGACCCTGCCGGACGGGCGGACCCTGCGGCTGAACGTGGGACTCCTGCGAGATCAGTTCGAGCTGGGATGACGGAGAGCCAGTCCATCACTGGGACCGGCTCTCAACCGCCGCCTCAGGTGAGCTGACGCAACAGATTGACGAACTGGCGCAGTTCGCCGCTCAGCTTGGCCGACAGCGGCTCGGGGTCGAAGTGGGCGACCTTGTTGCGGATCCTGCGCACCCGGTCCAGTTGGTGGACGAACTGCGCGCGGTCCACCCCGCTCCAGCCAAGCGCCTTCCAGTTCTGGTCCGCTCTGACGCGCAGCGCCTCCCTGTCCTGGTCGGCCTTGAGCAGCCTAACGTAGTCGCCGAACATCAGGTCGGCGATCTGACCGGTCTTCTCATACCGCTGGACAGCCCGGATGGCCTCCGTATCGATCTTCGAGCCGAGGCACTTGCGCAACCGGAACTCGATCTCTCCGATCACGAAGAAGGGCCAGGCCGTCGCGTTGAAACGGTCGGCGATATCGGAGGCCGTCACGATCCCGGTGAACCGCCCGTGGTTGCCACGGACGAGCAGATAGCCGAATTCGCTGACCATGGGCAGCAGGGAGAAGAAGTCCTGGTGTTCCTCGGCGACCGGTGGGTCGGTCACCATGGCGTTCGCCAGCAGCGGCTCGGCATTGGTCTCGTACATCTTGGCCACCGAGCTCCAGGTGACTGTTCCGCACAGGGTCGACTGGCCGTCGATGACCGGAACCTGCGAGTAGTTCATGGTGCGCATCAGGTACGTGACCTGGGTGAGCGGCGTGCTCGGCAGGACAGAGTCCAGCCCTTTGTCGACGGACAGGATGTCACCAATCCGGAACGCCTGCTGCGGCAGCGCTCCCCGGGACAGGCCGTCGTCCTCGTCGGGCTCGTCGGGGACGGTCGGTGCCACGGACTCCAGCGGCACGACGTGGATGTCGGCGCCATTGCCGCAGTTGGCGAAGTACGGCAGGGTCGACAGTCCGACGTCCTTCAGCGCCTGCGAGATCAGCAGGATGGTGTGATCGTTGCGCACTCGGGTGCCGAAAAGCCCGAGAAGCTCAACAACTGAGATTTTCTGCCCCTTGAGGTCAAGGAGCGCCTCCGTGGAAGGGGGCTGTGGCATGTCGTCCCTCACCGCCCCGTGGTGTCACGGAAGACGGTGCGTTTACCCATGGCGGACATCACCAGGTCCATCAGGTGTTTGGACCGGGTCTCGTAGAAGCGCTCGAAGTCGGCCGAATGCAGCGTGTCCGGGTCGATCAGATGCGTGGCCAGAACGTCGTCGAACCACTCCGGACGCAGGCCCGACTCGAGCGCGAGCGACTTGAGGTACCCGGCGGGGGAACCGGTCAAACCCTTGCTGGCCCGGAGTGACAACGGCGTCTTGTTGACGATCGAGTTGGCTCGCTTGGCGTCAGCGGGGAAGTTCCGGTCGACGAACGTCTTGGGGAAGATCTGCCGAACGTCCACGCCGTAGTCGACGAGTCGGTTGGCATCCAGTGGCGCGTCCGTGAAGTACCAGTCGACCGCGCCCTGCTTGATCAGCAGGACGTAGATCCCCTTGTAGGCGGCGCTGTTGCGGGTACTCAGGCTGTCCAGTCGGTCATCGAAGAACGCCGCCTCGGCGATCGTGTCCGGAACACTCGACTCCGGCTCCCGGATCCAGTCGATCAACTGCTCCACATCGCGGGTGAAGCGACTCTCCGTCGACCCCCCGTACATCTCACCGAGCACGCCGCACCAGTACCACTGCGTAATCCGCTCATCGCCGTCCGACGTGTCCGTCTCCTCCCCCAGGATGGCCCGCACGGCGGCCAGCGGCACCAGTTGGGTGCGGTACGGCAAGTCGGCGCCCCGGACGATGCACTGCCGCTCCAGAAAGCCCCCCACCCACTGGAACGCCTTCGCGACCCTCGGCGCCAGCCGCCGGAAGTCGGCGAGCGGCAACTCCAGCAGGTCACGACGCTTACAGGACACCGCGGTACGCCGACCCTCCTGCTTCTCCTCCCAGGTGCGCACCAAGGCGACAGCCTGGAGGAAGTCGCTGCTGCTCAGGCCGTCCTCCACGCCGGCCTCCAGACGTCCGAAGACGGGATGGGACGAGGTGAGGTCCTTCTTGATGCTCCGCCACTGCACCGGAAGCTGGTAGTAGTGCCCGTGTGTCTCGACATACCCCTGATTGCCCGCATAGGTGGCCGTGAGTAGTTCGAAGACGTTGAGCGGCACACCACCGGTGTTGACCCGCTCGAACACGGCGCATACGGCGTCCATGGTGGTGGAGTCCGCGAGCTTGATCATCGGCACCTGGAAGGACTGCATGGGGTGCAGGACGTACTTCTGGAACTCCCCCCACAGGTCCCAGTTCGCATCGTCAATTCGGGAGAACTTCCGGTGCCAGGCGTTGACCCGTTGCGTGTCGAACACCAGGTGGAGAGGGAAGTAACCGGCCTTGCACTCAAGCTCGGTGGTGCTCAGATCGACGACGACCCGACGCGCGTAATCCCTGACGATCCGGTCCTCGGGCACCGACACGATGGCGTCGTCGCGGTCGGCCGGCGCCCCGACCGCCTTGGCGATGTCCACGTAGTACCAGAGCTTGAGCGGCTTACCCCGGGTATCAACCGTTTCAACCGGATTCTCCCGATGCAGCGCCTGGAAGAGTGAGGTCAGCCGCTGCTGCCCGTCCAACAGCAGCATGCCTGGCTTCCGGCCGTCCGCGGCCTCAGCACCCTTGAGCGTGCGCGCCTTGAACGGCGAACCGTTCTCGCCGACCTCCAGCACCATCACGACGCCGAGCGGATAGTCCAGCGTGACCGTCGCGATGAGCGCCCTGATGCGCTCGTCATCCCACTTCCACTCGCGTTGAAAATCCGGAAGCTGCAGAGCGCCGGAAGCGACCTGTGTGAGGACATCGCTGAGTTTCTGACTGTCGAGCGCCACGCTGTGTCTTCCCCGTCCCGAACGTGAATGCCGCTGCACCATGCAGCGCTGCGGCGTAACGGGAAATTCGACAGCCTCAGTCAATCGAGCGTCAAGGCGCTCCAAGCGCTCCCCACGCAGCACCGAACGGATCCAGCCACCCATGGTGGCGCTCGACGGGCCGGCAGCACACATCCTCCGACCTGACCGACCGTGCCCCACCATCGCCCGGGGGGATGGGACACTGACCGGGTGAGCACAGCCAGCCCCGATCGAACCGGCCCGGTCAGCGCCGCCCGGCGCCGCGACGTGCTTGACGCCCTGCGGCGAGGAGCCGTCCCGGAAACCGGTCTTGATCTGCTCGCGACCGGTCTGGGCCGGTTCGAGGCTGCACTCGATGCGGAACTCGCCGCCGTCGCCTCGGGAGCCTCGGTGTTCAAGGCGGTTCGAGGAGAGTACGGGTCCGGCAAGACCTTCTTCACCCGATGGCTCAGCGAGCGTGCCAAAAGGCGCAACTTCGCCGTTGCGGAGATCCAGATCTCGGAGACCGAAACCCCGCTGCACAAGCTGGAGACCGTCTATCGCCGCCTCACCGAGCGGTTGGCCACCTCGGGATTTCCGCCCAGTGCACTGCGCCCTGTCGTGGATGCGTGGTTCTATGCTCTGGAGGAGGACGTACTTGCCGCCGGAGCTTCGGAAGCCGACCTACCCGGCGAGGTCGAACGGCTGATGTCGGCCAGACTCGGCGAGGTCTCCCGGCACACTTCGTCGTTCGCTGCCGCGCTGCGCGGCTATCGCGCGGCGCTCGCCGCAGGGGACGAGGCCACCGCCGCGGCAGTGCTGGCCTGGCTTGGGGGGCAACCGCATGTGGCCGCCGCGGCGCGAAAGGCCGCCGGGGTGCGCGGCGATCTCGACCACTTCGGTGCCCTCGGCTTTCTGCAGGGGCTGCTCACCGTGTTGCGTGACTGTGGACACCCGGGGCTCTTCGTCGTCCTGGACGAGGTGGAGACGCTTCAGCGGGTGCGCTCCGACGCCCGCGACAAGGCTCTGAATGCGCTGCGGCAACTCATCGACGAGGTGCACTCCGGGCGTTTCCCCGGTCTGTACCTGTTGATCACCGGGACACCAGCGTTCTACGACGGCACGGCAGGCGTCCAACGTCTGGCTCCGCTCGCTCAGCGACTGGCCACCGACTTCACGACCGACCCTCGCTTCGACAATCCGCGAGCAGTGCAGCTACGGCTGCCCGGCTTCACCCTGGAATCGCTGGTGGGTCTGGGAGTGACCATCCGTGACCTGTACGCGGACGGTTCCCCTGATCCCGACCGGGTCAGACGGATCGCGGACGACGGCTATATCGCCGATCTAGCCAAGGCGGTCGGCGGAGCACTCGGCGGCAAGGTGGGCGTTGCGCCCCGGCTGTTCCTGAAGAAGCTGGTCGGGGACGTTCTCGACCGCGTCGACCAGTTCGAGGACTTCGATCCGCGCAGACACTACGCGCTGACGGTAGACGCGGCGGAACTGAGCGGGGTCGAACGCAACGCCGCGGCGGGCGTGAACGCCGACGACATCAGGTTGGAACTTCCATGACCGAGGCGTCCGAGCCGGTGGACCTGCTGCACCCGGGACTGGTCCACCACATCGTGAACTCCCTGGGCTGGCCCGGTCTGCGGCCCCTCCAGGAAGAGTCGATCGGGCCCCTGACGGCAGGTTCGGACGCCCTGCTCCTCGCCCCCACCGCCGGCGGGAAGACCGAGGCTGCCTGTTTTCCGTTGCTGTCGCGGATGACACAGGAGAACTGGACCGGCACCTCGGTGCTCTACGTCTGTCCGCTCAAGGCACTGCTCAACAACCTGCTGCCGCGCCTAGAGACATATACCTCCTGGCTGGGACGGACAGCGGCACTCTGGCACGGCGATGTTTCCCAGGCGCGCCGCAAGCGCATCCTGCGCGAGCCCCCCGATGTCCTGCTGACCACGCCGGAGTCTCTTGAGGCGATGCTGGTCAGCGTCAATGTCGACCACCGAGCGTTCTTTTCCGGGCTGCATGCGATCGTCGTCGACGAGGTGCACGCCTTCGCGGGGGACGATCGGGGCTGGCACTTGCTGGCTGTCCTGGAGCGGCTGGAGCGGGTGGCCGGACGGTCGGTCCAGCGCGTCGGGCTCTCCGCCACGGTGGGAAACCCGCAGCAGCTGCTGACCTGGCTACAGGGGGCGAAGGCCGGTCAGCGAACGGCCCAGGTCGTTGCCCCCCAGCTACGAGCCACCACGCCCGAACTGCCGCCGCCCGGGGACATCGAGCTCGACTATGTGGGATCTCTTGCCAACGCAGCGACGCTGATCGCGGCTCTGCACCAGGGCGAGAAGCGTCTGGTGTTCTGCGAGTCACGCAAACAGGTTGAAGAACTTGGCGCCGCACTGCACGCCAGAGGGGTGACCACCTTCCTCTCCCACGCCTCGCTGTCCCTGGACGAGCGTAGGCGAGCCGAAGGAGCCTTCGCCGAGGCGCGTGACTGCGTGATTGTCTCCACCAGCACCCTGGAGCTCGGTATCGACGTCGGCGATCTGGACCGCGTGATCCAGATCGATGCCCCCGGCACCGTTGCCGCTTTCCTGCAACGTCTCGGCCGCACCGGGCGGCGCACCGGCTCAACACGCAACTGTCTGTTCCTCGCGGTCGACGAGTCCGGTCTGCTGTCGGCCGCAGCACTCCTCCTCTTGTGGTCCCGCGGTTGGGTCGAACCGGTCATCGCACCTGAGGAACCCCGGCACATCGCGGCCCAGCAGGTGCTTGCGCTCTGTCTACAAGAACACCGGGTCGGCGACCGGCTGTGGCAGGAGTGGTGGGGCGGTCTTGGCCTGTTGGGTCCCTCTGCCGAGCCGATCGTGCGGCACCTGGTCGACAAGGGTTATCTGGACCAGGATGGCGGAATGCTGTTCATCGGCCCCGAGGCCGAACGGCGTTTCGGCTACCGGCACTTCATGGATCTCACCGCAGTGTTCACCGCGGCGCCGGAGTTTACGGTGCTCTCAGGTCGCACCGAGATCGGGACGACGGACCCGGCGTTGCTTACCGAGAAGCTCGCCGGCCCCCGGCGGCTATTGCTCGCCGGACGTAGTTGGCAGGTGACATACATCGACTGGTCGCGGCGCCGCTGCTTCGTCGAGCCGGTGGAGACAGGCGGCAAGGCCCGGTGGAACGGACTCGGCTTTGCCCGTGCCGCCTCGTACGAGCTGACCAGGGCGGCACGGGAGGTCCTGCTCGGCGCCATCCCTCCCGTCATGCTCACCCGCCGCGCCGAAGGTGCCCTCGCCCGGACTCGCGAGGACAACGCCGGCGTAGTCAGCCCGGGCGGTACCGTCATCGTCCGCGGTGGCCGCGACACCAACGTCCGTTGGTGGACCTGGGCTGGGCATCGAGCCAACGCCACCCTTGCCGCCACCCTCGCCTCCGTCGCCGATCCTCTTCAGCGGCCCACAGATGCTTATGTCCGGCTGAGGGAAGACGTCACACCCCAGGAATGGCGGAAGGCAAGGGCAACGGGTGCCGGGCAGCTGTGTTTGCCTGTTGTTGACCCTGGCGCTCTGAACGGGCTGAAGTTCAGTGCGGCGCTTCCGCCCCGGTTGGCCGAGGCGACCCTGGCCGCCCGTCTGGCCGACCTTGAGGGGGCCGCCGCGCTGCTCCGGGAGCGCGTCATGTTTACCGAATGGAGTACGTGATGCTTGATGGGTGCCGTTCATATCTGCGGGTAGGTACTAGTCGCTGAACGCGGAGATCAGCCGTTGACTCGACATGGCAAACGATCAGCAAGACGACCAACGCGAGCACCCCACCCCTGGCTCGCACCAGGCTCAGTGAGTAGCGATTTTCAAGGTGGAAACCTCTTATTCCTCACTCGCCTCAACAGGGACCGCCGGGCCAGAATCAACTGACCGCTGAGCGCCCGACGCCCCGCTGGCCGCAGTTGGCCGACCACCGTTGTCCGCCCGCACCATGGCCACCAGCATCCGAGACCGCGCAGCCCCGATCCGGAGTCGTTTACGCAGCGTTTCGGCTGAGATGGGCCGTTGATGCGTCTTCCAGTGGCAAGCATCTTCCCAGCGGGCACGTTCGAGGAGATCACCCTCCGGTACTGGTTCGGGCTGCCCGCGTTCTTCCTGAAGGGGCAAGCTGGCATCCTTCACCTCCAGATCGCTCGCACCGACCGAGGGCGACGCTGTCCCATCCAGAGGCTGCTCGACGGAATGTGCCGTCGTGGTCTGCTCCCCCGCCTGGACTCCGCTGATGGACTGAAGCAAGCCGGGGCCTACCTCCGCCCACCCGATCAGCAGCAGCGGCCCCACCGCGTCGAAAGCGGCCTTGCCTAACTGCCCGGTGATGAGCGGTTCCGCCACATTCAACGCCAACGTGATCACGCTGGAGAACACCAGGAGCCGGCGCGCTGGGCGCAGGTGCTCCGCGGACGCCCCGTGCAGCGCAAGATACCGAGTCCCCAGCAACAGCCCCAGGACCGAAAGATCCACAGCAGGGGCGACCAGCGGAGCCACCCACGGAGGAACCCCGAGGCGCAGCGCCAGCGTCCACACGTTGCCGAAACCGAACAGGAACGTCAGGCCGACCACAGTCGCCATGATCACCGTCACCGCCCGCAAGGTGGCATCTCGTTCAAGTAGAGCGCCAGCAGGGGTACGCGCGTCCCTCATCCTTCCGGCGGCCATCACAGCAGCCGCCCCTCGCGCGCCTTGGGCTGGAACTGCCCTTGCAGGACGAGCCGCCCTTCAAGAAACCGCTGGTCGGACCCGCAACCTTCTGCGCGTTGTCCCGCCGGGGGCACTCTTCCTCGGTCAGAGCGGGAAATACCGCTCTGACCTGCGGGAACTCAAGGTTTCCGATCTTGCCCCGCCACTCCTTTACTTGTCAGTAGACGAAATCTCACGTCCTCGGCCACTACCCGGCATCCGCTCCAGGTCGGATCCCGGGTGATCTCGTTGGGCCGTAGCCGGCGGTTGGCCGGCCGCTGGGGGCAAGCAGTACGCAGGGCAGCGACGGCCCGCTGTTCCTGCTCGGCGGTCAGCGGCACGGTTTCGGAAGCGGCGACCATGACCGGCGGGGTCCGAGAGCCCTTCCCACATCGCGGTCGCGATACCGCAGTTCGCGTTCTCATGCCCCCATGGGACCTCCGGAGGCGCGTCCGCGCGCAGTACGAAGAGGATGCACCGGACAGTCGGTACCTCGCTCGTCCGGGAGGACATGAGGCGGATGCTCGCGGCGGCCCTGGACTCCGGACTCTGGTTTCTGTTCACGAGTGACAGCGGCAGTTGTTCGCGACTGCAGGATGCGCCCGCAGAACGGCGAGGCCAATGTTCACGAGAACGGGACGCCGGTCCCGGGAGTTGAGGAAGATCGACACGAAGACCTGTGCCCGGCCCAGGCTCATGCCGCCTACATGCCGCCGTCGGCCGGGATGTCATGCACCCCGAGCCTGCCATGCTCCTCTGAAGCCACAAAGTACCTGTTCAAGGGCTGTACGTGAGTTTCGGCACCCTACAGGCCGGGAGGACGCGCTGTTCGCCGACGACGGCGGGTTGTGGGCGCCTCACGTGCAGGGATGGGCGCGGTGGACGGGCGGAGGGGGGCGAAGCCCACGGGATCCGCGATCGGTGGTTCAGGTGCCGCCTTCCGGGCTGGGCTCAGTGGCCGAGCGGCGTAGTTGTTCGTTGATGCGCAGGGCTTCCTCGAGTTGGTCCTCGAGGATGATGATGCGGCAGGCCGCCTCGATGGGGGTGCCCTGGTCGACGAGTTCGCGGGCCCGTGCGGCGATGCGCAGTTGGTAGCGGGAGTAGCGGCGATGGCCACCTTCCGAGCGCAGTGGGGTGATCAGGCGGGCCTCGCCGATGGCCCGCAGGAAGGCGGGGGTGGTGCCGAGCATTTCGGCTGCGCGGCCCATGGTGTAGGCCGGGTAGTCGTCGTCATCGAGACGGCCGGCTGAGCCGGGGTGGTCTTCTGCTGTCACTGACACCTCGTAGTCACGCGTCGAGGGACCCTGGTGCCGGTGTGGCACCAGGGTCCCGAGGGGATTTCAACACCATCTGCCGGCCTATTGGTGCGCCGGCTTCCTTTTTCCGCACGCCCGCCCACAACGACGGGGACGCGGGGATCGCGTATGCCTGACCGGGGACCACCTTCCAATCCGGGGTCTTGCGGTACCCGGGCGGTCTTGACACCTCGCCCGGGCGATCCTGATGGCGTCTGCCTCCTTGCTCGTTCTGATCAATCGATCTGGTACTGCGGTACTGCGTGCGGCCGCTGAGTGCCGCTCGGCTCGCCGGCCCGGCGGGTGGAGGCCCGGTGTTTCAGGCCTCCACGCCGTTGCGCCGGCGCGCCGCTCCTGCTTCGACCTGCATGCGCGGTAGTTCGTGTCTACCGCGCCTCACGTGATGTTCTTGGCTACGAGAGAAACCTTAACTCCAACAGTCACCGATGTCTACAGTGGCCACTGCAGGTTTTCTCCAGTCCACGGAGTTCGCTTGTCGCGTGCCGAGTGCGGGAGGGCCTGCTGGGGGCGAAGGCTGGGCGAGGCCGGACGAGGGGGGCCGGACGTGGAGAGACGGATGAGGGCCCCGAGCCGTTGCCGGCCGGGGCCCTCATCGTTGCGCGGTTCACTGTGCCGATCAGGTCACACGGGTGTGCCCGACGTTCCCGGCAGCACCGACGCCGTCTCCAGCGGGGCCGGGACAGGGGCGGAGCGGCACACGAACCCACGGCGGGTCAGCGCCCTGGTCGCCTCCTCGGCGGTGACGTCACGACGGTCCTGCTTGGTGATCACTCCACCTACCTGTTTGGCGGGGTACTCCCTGCGACCGGTGATCACGAACCTGCCGGTGATCGGTTCGGACTTGATGCCCTTCAGTGGGGTCGCGGCCCGAGCCGGATCACGGGAGAAGGCGAGGGCTGTTGGGAGCGGCGGTCCGCGGAACCTACGCGACCGGGCCGAATGAGGACTTCCGCCGAGGCGCCCCTGCCGCCGAGCCGGGCGACCCAGCGGAACGGCGCGCCTGAGCGGGGCGGCTGCGTCGCCCGCGGGACGAGGAGGCACCCCTCTTCGCACGTTCGACGACCGGCGCGGTGATGGTGACGGGCACACCCGAGGGAGCCTGGGCGCCGGTGATGCGGCTCAGTTCGGCTTCGCCGGAGCGGACGTGCGTGGTCTCCGGGGTGATGCCGGCGTCGGCCATCAGGCGGTCCATGTCGCGGCGCTGGCCGGGCAGGACCAGGGTGACGACGCTGCCGGACTCCCCGGCGCGGGCGGTGCGGCCGCCGCGATGGAGGTAGTCCTTGTGGTCGCTGGGCGGGTCGACGTTGACGACGAGGTCGAGATTGTCGACGTGGATGCCGCGGGCCGCGACGTTGGTGGCCACCAGCACCGTGACATGGCCCTCCTTGAACTGGGCGAGGGTGCGGGTGCGCTGCGGCTGCGACTTGCCGCCGTGCAGCGCGGCAGCGCGCACCCCGCTGTACAGCAGGTGCTTCGTGAGCGCGTCGACGGCGTGCTTGGTGTCCAGGAACATGATCACCCGTCCGTCGCGGGCGGCGATCTCCGTGGTCGTGGCGTACTTGTCGGCGCCGTGGACGTACAGGACGTGGTGCTCCATCGTGGTGACCGCGCCCGCCGCGGGGTCGACCGAGTGGACCACCGGGTCGTGCAGGTACCGGCGGACCAGGAGGTCGACGTTGCGGTCCAGGGTGGCGGAGAACAACATCCGCTGCCCGTCCGGGCGCACCTGATCGAGGAGTTCGACCACTTGGGGCATGAAGCCCATGTCGGCCATCTGGTCGGCCTCGTCCAGCACGGTGATGTCGACCCGGTCCAAGCGGCAGTCGCCACGCTCGATGAGGTCCTTGAGCCGGCCGGGAGTGGCGACGACCACTTCGGCGCCGTCGCGCAGTGCGTACGCCTGACGGCCGACCGACATGCCGCCGACCACCGTGGCCAGCCGCAGCTTGAGCGACCGCGCGTACGGGCTGAGTGCGTCGGTGACCTGCTGCGCCAACTCCCGGGTGGGAACGAGGACCAGGGCCAGCGGCTGCCGCGGCTCGGCACGCCGGCCCGCGGTGCGCGCCAGCAGGGCCAGCCCGAAGGCAAGGGTCTTGCCCGACCCGGTACGGCCGCGGCCCAGGACATCGCGGCCCGCGAGCGAGTTCGGCAGCGTGGCGGCCTGGATCGGGAACGGGACGGTCACGCCCTCGCTTTTGAGCGCCGCCAGTAGAGGGGCGGGCATGTCCAGATCGGCGAACGCCTGGGCGGCGGGCAGCGCCGGGGTCATGGTGACCGGGAGCGCGAACTCTCCCTGGCGGACAGCGGGACGACGCCCGTAGCCACCGGAGCGGTTCGCGGAGCCGGTACGGCTCGGGGCCTGCGAGCGATAGCCGCCACCCCTGCCCGCACCGGCGGTGCGGAATGTGCGATCGTTCGTGCGAGCTGTGCGGTTCATGCGAGAACCTTCCTCGGTGCGGCACGTACCGAGGAATTCTCGGCGGCGGTGAGCCGCAGGAGAACCACAAGCACGGGCCGAAGAAAAAGCGAAAACAAACAGGAAAGACGAATTCTTTCCCCAGGTCGACATGTGGTGTGCGTCCACCGAAAGACGAGAGTGCTGGAAAAGAGGCCGGCAGCGGCTTTGATACCGTCCCCGTCCGGGGCGGTTCGCCGACAGAGGTGCCGTCTCCCGCCGATCGTGGTCACGGCGCGTGGACGCTTCGACGCAACGAGTCGGGGCCCGCACCCCAAGGTGTGCGGGCCCCAGCGCCGTGGTACGCGTCAGCGTCAGGCGGGAACGATGTTCTCCGCCTGCGGGCCCTTCTGGCCCTGGGTGAGGTCGAAGCTGACCTTCTGACCCTCCTGGAGCTCACGGAAGCCCTGGGCGGCGATGTTCGAGTAGTGGGCGAACACGTCGGCGCCGCCGCCGTCCTGCTCGATAAATCCGAAGCCCTTTTCCGCGTTGAACCACTTCACGGTGCCAGTAGTCATGTCGATCTCCTTTGGGTGCAGTACTCGGGGCCGCCTTGCGCGTGCCCCGCGTCGCCGCGATGATCGCCCCTCCGGAGAGCACCGGAAAAAGAAAAAGTCGTCCTCGCCGTGACGAAAAATCCAGCAAGGACACCCGAAATCCTGGGAACCACAACTGCAACTGGTCTCGACATTATCACGAGCCCGACCGAGGGGCAAATAAGTTGCTGTGTGTCCGGTGATGACAGGCAAAACCATGGGCGCCGCGACCGCTGATTCTCCAGTCGCGGCTCCAGATATTCGCCACTCTTATACATGCCCGGGCAGGTAACCGGATGATGCGGCTGACGCACTTTGACGCGGGTGGCCGCGTCAAGTGCGTGTTGAAGTCCTCGGCCCGCCGTCACCCCCGGACGCGGGGGCCGCACACGCTCCGCGGGGGATCGCCGGCCGCGAAGGCGTTCAGGTACCGATCGACGCCCGCCTCGGCGGCGGGGATCCCCTTGGTCACGGCCTCCGGTTCGCTGTGCACACGATCGCTTCCCTCGGCACGACGCTCGTCGGCGGCTGCGGTGGCCTCGGCGACCAGGTCGGTGTCGGCGGAGGTGTCCTGGCGGGCCTACAGGACGGCGACTTCGAGTCGGTCGGCGGGGAGCCGGCGCCGGCTTCGCGGCGGCCTTTGCGGTGGCGGCCTTGCCGTAGCGGCCGAGTGCCGTCTGACGATCCGCCGCACCGCCACCCCCGAGCAGCAGCCGGGACCGAATTGCCCAACGAAAGCCCGCTTGGGGTGGTTCATGCACACATCCGAACGTGTCGATCGCGATTGCGTCACCTCACTGAGGTCGCTCGCCCCACAGAAGAGGAGGCACAGTGAGAACGCAGACGCCTTCTGACGACACTGGGGAAGAAAGTGAACATACTGAGCAACATCGGTAGAACCCCGATGTTACGTCTGGAGCGGCTGGTTCCGTCCGGCGGTGCGAAGTTATTTGCGAAGTGGGAGGGGCTCAACCCGGGGGGAAGTGTCAAGGACCGCCCGGCGTACTTCCTGATCCGTGAGGCGAAGCGGCTCGGCCTGCTCAAGCCCGACGGCGTCATCATCGAATCCACCAGCGGCAACTTCGGCATCGCCCTCGCCATGATCGGGGCCGCCATGGGCCACCGGGTCATCATCGTGATCGACCCGAAGTTGCCGCCCGCCCACCGACGGGTGATGGCCGCGTACGGCGCGGAACTGGTGGAGGTGACCACTCCCGACGACTCCGGGGGCTACTTCAAGCCACGCCTGGAGACGGCCAACAAGCTGGCGCAGGAAATCGACAACGCATTCCGGCCCGACCAGCACTTCAGCCTGATGAACGCGGCAGCCCACTACCGGGAGACCGGACCGGAGATCTTCCGGCAGATGGACGGCTGGGTGGACTACCTGGTCATGGCTGTCAGCACGGCCGGCCAGTTGCGAGGACTCTCGGAGTACGCCCGGCAGCACTCACCCGGCACCCGCATCGTCGCGGTGGACGCGGTCGGGTCCGGAGCCTTCGGCGGAGCAGGCCGGCCCTACCTCCAGTCGGGGATCGGCCTGGCATGGCCGCCGTCCAACCTCGACCTCGGCCTCGTGGACACGCTGTACAGGGTCGGCGACGGCGACGCGTTCGCGACATGCCGCCACCTCGCCCGCGAAGAAGGGGTGCTCGCCGGCGGATCGAGCGGCTCGGTCACGTTCACCGGCCTGCGTCTGGCGCAGCAGGCGGGGCCCGGCGCGCGCATCGTCTGCGTGCTCAGCGATACCGGGCAGCGCTACCTGGAGACGGTCTACGACGACGACTGGCTGGCCGAGCGCGGGCTGGACGTGCGGTGCTCACTGCCGGAGCTGCACGACCGGGCCGCCCGCCTCGAACCGCTGCCGATGGAGAGCGCCGCCCGGGCGATCCGGGACAGCGAGTTGTTCGTCCCGCCATACGGGCCGGCCACCACGCCGCTGCTGAACTCGATAGCGGAGCAGCAGATGTCGATGGGCGTTCCGTCGCTGGCGGGCTAAGAGCTCCTGACGGCCGCGGCCGTCAGTCAGGTCTCCCCCGTCCCGCAGACCCGCAGAGGACCTATGTACACCTACCACTGGGCCGAGCGATCCGAAGCGCTGCCCGAGGACATCCCGCAGCTCATCGTCGAGGTGTCCGCCACCGATCCGTTCGTCGGCCTGCCGTCCCGTCCCAGCGGCGCGGAGTTGGCGAGACTGACCGCGCGCCTGAGCTCCGGACTCCGCTCCGGGCTCATGGAGTTGATGGCGGTCCGTGACGCGGCGGGAACGGTCGTCGGCTGTGTCGCGATGACCAGGGCGTCGACCGCCAACCAGAAGCACATCGCCGAACTGACCACCGGGGCGATTCATCCGGACCACCGGGGCCGGGGCATCGTACGCGACGCCTTCGCGGCGATCGTCGAGCGCTGTGAGAGCACGGGTGTCGAACTCCTGCGGCTTGACGTCCGCGAGGGGATCCCCGCCGAGAAGGTGTGGCGGCAGTTCGGCTTCTCCGAATACGGCCGGCTGCCGGATTACGGGCGCGTCGCGGGCGAGAGCTACGCGGGTGTCTACCTGGCCCAGACGGTCGCCCACCTCAAGACCCACATCACATCTGAAAGGTGAAAAGGATGCTGAACCCGACCGACTTTCGCGACAAGCTCTACCGGGTCCTGGACGAGCACACCTCCGTGGACCACCCCCTGGTGTCGGAACTGGTCAAGCCGCAGGCCAACTGGGATCTGCTGCAGGCGCTGACCCTGCAGGGATACCAGCTCACGAAGAACTTCCTCACCTACATAGAGCACCTCTTCTTCTACTGCCCGTTGCCCAAGCACAAGAAGGCCCTGCTGGTCAACATGTACGAAGAGGAGACGGGCCGGCTCTCCGGCACGAAGAACCACGTGCGGCTGATGCAGGACTTCATACGGGCCATCAGGGTCGACGATGCCACGCGGGACGCGGCGGTGGCCTACCCGCAGACGCAGGAGCTGATCGACTACCGGATGGACCTGGTGAAGGACCCGTCCCGCTACCACCTGGGTGCCGCCGCCGTCATGGTGGCCAGCGAGGGGCAGAACCTGGAGGACAAGGCGGGCCAGAACCGCCACTCCCTGCTGGGCAAGGTCTACGGACTGACCGACCAGGACACGCTGTTCTTCTCCGTGCACGCGAAGGAGGACGTCGGGCACGTCCGCGAGGGCGTCGCGCTCGTGGTGGACCTGTGCACCGACGCGCGGATGCAGCAGGAGGCGCTCGAGGTGGTAGAGCACACCTGCAAGCTGTTCCAGGGCATGTACGAGGGCGTGGCGGAGCGGCACCTGGCGGTCGGCGCATGACGGCACCAGCGGAGCAGCGGAACCGGCTGTCGATGGGTCTGCTCCTCGCGGTTCTGCTCGGCTTCATCGTCTGCCTGCTCGGCTCCTCCATGAAGAACACCGTCCAGGTGTTCTTCGAGCCCATGGCGCACTCGTTCGGGGCGGCACGCGGCACCTTCGCCATCGCCACCACGGTCTTCGCGATCACCTATGCCGTCGCGGCGCCGTTGACCGGCATGCTGGCGGACCGGATCGGGCCGACCTGGGTGCTGACCGCGGGCACCGCGGTGGGTGGCGCTTCGCTGCTGCTGTGCGGTGTGTCGTCCTCGCTCCCGGTCCTGGTCGCGGTGTACGGCATCGGCGCGGCGTTCGCGTACGCCATGCTGTCCTACGTACCGATCGGCGTGCTGGTGGACCGGCTCTTCAAGGACGGCCGCAAGGGGTTCTTCTACGCGCTGCTCACCAACGGGACCGCGGCGGGCTTCATGCTGCTGGTGCCCCTGTGGACCTGGCTGGGGCATGTCACCGACTGGCGACGGGTGTTCGAGGGCCTCGGGGTGTTCCTCCTCGTCGCCATCACCCCGCTGACGCTCCTGCTCTCCCGCAGGGAAACGGCCCGGGCGTCCGGCACGGGGTCGGCTCCGCGTCCGGCCGCCGAGCGGTGGCGGATGGTGGTCGGGTCGAGCGTGCTCTGGCGGCTCGCCGGTGCCTTCTTCGCCTGCGGTGCCACCATGGCGTTCATCGACGTGCACATGATCCCGTACCTGGAGGACATGCGCGTTCCGGCCGGGGTCTCCTCGGCCAGCCTGGTCCTCCTCGGGGCCTGCGAGATCGTCGGCTCGCTCATCGCCGGCCAGCTGTGCGACCGTTCGTCGGTCAAGGGCGTCCTGATGGGCGGGTACGTGGTGCGGGGACTGTCGATGTTCCTGCTCGCCATCCATCCGACGACCACGCTGCTGCTGGTCTTCGGGGCCGTGTTCGGCGCCAGTTATCTGGTGACGGTCGTGGCCACCTCGGTGTGGGTGCTCCGTGTCTTCCCGGTCGAGGTCAAGGGCGTCGCGATGGGCCTGATCTGGACCGTGCACCAGATCGGAGCGGCGCTCACCAGCCAGTTCGGCGGTGTGGTCTTCGACCGGGCGCACACCTACGTGCCGGTGATCCTGACCACCGGTGTCGTGGCCGTGGCCGCCTCGCTGATCGTCGCCACCATCCCGGGGCCCAGGCGCTCGCCGTCGGCGGTGTCGGTACCCCAGCCCGCCAAGGCACCCGCGTGACCTGGGCAGGCGGGGCAGGTGACGACGACCGGATCGGCGAGTACACCATCCGGGTGCGCCGGGACCTGCACGCCTTCCCGGAGTTGGGACTGCGCAACCCGGTCACCCAGCGGTACGTCCTTGACGAGTTGGAGGCCGTCGGCGGGTTGGAGCTCCACCGGGGCGTCCGCAGCACGGCGGTGGTCGCCCGGCTGGCCACCGGGCGTCCCGGCCGCACCGTTCTGCTCCGTGCCGACACGGACGCGCTGCCGGTTCCCGACGAGAGCGGTGAGCCGTTCGCCAGTTCCGTCGAAGGGGTCTCGCACAGCTGCGGGCATGACGCCCATGTGGCGATGCTGCTCGGGGCCGTGCGACTGCTGGCCGCGCGTCGGGACACGCTCTGCGGAGAAGTGGTCTTCGCCTTCCAGGCGGGCGAGGAGGGACACGACGGGGCCCGGGAGCTCCTCGCCGACCAGGCGTTCGAGGGCCTCCTGGGGCCGGACGACATCGACCGGGCGTTCGCGCTGCACATCACGCCCAACCTCCCGTCCGGGACCGTCGCCTCCCGGCCCGGGACGGTGATGGCGTCGACGGACGGCCTGTCGGTCACCGTGCGCGGGCGGGGCGGACATGCCGCGCTGCCGCAGCTCAGCGTGAACCCGGTGCCGGCTCTGGTGGAGGTCGCCGGAGGTCTCATGGCGCGCTTCACCGCCACCGAGCGCACCCTGCTGACGCTCACCGGGCTGCGGGCGGGTACGGCCCACAACGTGATCCCGGACACCGCGCAGTTGTCGCTCTCGCTGCGCTGCCTCGACGAGGAGTCCCGGCTCGCCGCCCTTGAGTGGCTGCGGACGGACGGCCTGGCGGTGGCGGGCGAAGCGACCGCGGAGCTGTCGTCCCTGGTCAGCTACCCGTGCACGGTCAACGACCCGGGCGCTGTGGACACCGTGCGGGCGGGCGCGGCCGCCCTGGGGCTGCCCTGGCTGGAGCTGCCGCAACCGGTGATGGCCTCCGAGGACTTCTCCTACTTCCTGCAACGGTGGCCAGGCTGTATGTCCCTGCTCGGTGCGTGTCCGCCCGGTGTCGTCGATCCGGCCGCGGCGGCGCCGTGCCACGCTTCCCAGATGCGGATCGACGAGGCCGTCCTCGAGCAGGGCGCCCGGCTCAACGCCGAGCTGGCCGCGTCCGTTTGCGGCGCTGTCGTGGCACCCGGACGCTGAGGGCTCAGTGCTCGCCGGAAGCCGGCGCGTCGGCTTCCGGCGAGCTCTCAGCAGGAGATGACGGGAACCGGCGCGATCGCGATGTCAGGCCGGTTCTCCGCCAGGATGCCGGCGATCGTCGCACCGATCCGTTCGCTGTGCGAAGCCGGCTCGTCCGGGCAACCGAGCACGACGACCAGCGCGTGTCGGCTCTCCTCGGTCAGCTGGCGTGCCGCCGCGTCGCAGTCCCGTTTCCCGAGCCAGGCGAACGGCTCCGCGAGGGAGCCGTCGGCGGCGGCTGTGCCGTAGACCAGATCACCCGCGGGGATCGGCCGCGACTTGGACGAGAAGGCCGGGGTGATGCGCTCGCCGCCCGCGGCCCGGGTGACCAGGAGGTCCGATTCCAGGTCCGCCGGAGTGAGGTGGTGCAGACCCACACCGCCACCGTGCCGGAGCGTGGCGATGCTGATCGCGTCGATCACGATTCCGTGCGACCGCCAACCGCGGGTGGTGACCGTTTCCCGCAGCCGCTCACCGGCGGGCACAGTGCCTTCGTAGCCCAGTTCCACCAGGAGTTTCCGGTAGCCGGCGGGCGACTCCGCCGACTGCGGGCCACAGGCGGCCAGTGCGGTTTCGGCCGGCAGTCCTCCGCCGTCCAGCAGGGGGTGCGGTGAGTTCAGCCGCCAGGCTCTGGCGTGGCGGAGACCGAGCTGGAGAGCCGATGGGGAAATGACGAGGCGCATGGTCCGTTTCCATGGCGGGGACAGGGCCAGCGGGCCGTCCATAGCCGCTGCTGGGAAGACGATACCGAAAGTCGGCCGGCCAACGGCCGATACCGGCCACAGATGGCGCCTGCCTGGTCCGGGTATCCGACCGTGCGATCGTGCTCCGGCCCAGCCGGACGCCGGCGTTCCGTGTGACGTACTCGGCACGCCCATCGCGGAACTGCGTTGCAGGGAGGGGTGTTCCTCCGTAGGCTCGAAGATCGCCAACTGCGGCTAGTCGACCGGAGGAGCGAGTCTTGTACACGGGGGACCGGAATTCCACCAAAGCCGACCACTTACTGCATACCTTATCGCGACTGGGTGAATTCGAGCGTGAAGTCTACGAGGCCGCCGCGTCGCGAATATCCGTCACCATCGAAGAACTGGCCGATCGGACCGACAGGCCGACTGCCGAGGTCCAGGATGCCGCAAACATCCTGCAGCAATTGGGACTCCTCCGCTGGACGGAGGGCAGGCGGGGCGCGGTGAGCGTCATCTCGCCGGACAGCGCGTTCGACCATATGACGTGGCCGGTGAAACAGGCGATGGCGCACCTGCAGCAGGCCGTGGAGAGCGCCCGCAACACGATGTCGGAGCTGTCGGCGCTGTATGATTCCGGCCTCGCCAGCCGAAGGCGCGGGGAGCACATCGAGATCGTCACGGATTTGGCCACCGTTCGTCAGCGGCTGAACGAATTCTCGGAGCTGGCCGAGCAGGAAGTCATCACGTCGCAGCCGGGCGGCGCCCGCCCGGAGCAGATCCTGCGCGAAGCGATGGCCCGCACGCAGAACATCCTGGGCCGAGGTGTTCGCATCCGCACGCTGTACCAGCACACCGCGCTGTTCTCCCAGTCCACGGTGGCCTACGTCGAGAAGGTCGCGCCGCTCGGCGCGGAGGTGCGGACACTGGGTGACGGCTTCATGCGGTTGATAGCCTTCGACCGCGCGGTGGCCGTGATGGCCGTCAGGGACGAACCACAGGGCGCCGTCATCGTGCGCGATCCCAGCGTGGTGGACTTCGCGGTCGCGGCCTTCGAACAGGCCTGGGTCAGGGCGACGCCATTCCCCACGAGCCACGGCAGGGAACAGGCCATCGCCGCGTCCGAGCAGGTCAAGCAGGACATCATGTACCTGCTGGTGGACGGGGCCGACGACAAGGCGATCGCGCGCCGGATGGGTATGTCGGTGCGGACCGCCCAGCGCCACATCGCCGCGATCATGGACCGTCTCGGAGCCAGGAACAGGGTGCAGGCCGGATTCCGGATCCGTGAAATGGGCCTGCTGTCCGGGAGGTCGGCGGACGAATCACCTGACAGGCCGACGGATGACCGGCGACCGGCATCCGTTGTTCGCCGAAGCCGGGAAAGCCGGGAAAGCCGGGAAGACGGCCTCCAGAAGACCACCGCCCGGTCCGACCGCGCGTGACGGTGACCGCGCGCCTGGCGGAGCCGGCCCGCACGATGAGTGACCCGCGTCGCACGTTGTCGCTCACCGAACCGTTCTCGACCGCGCGGCGACCCTGATCCGCCGGGCGGCCCGAGCCCCACTGCCGAGTCGCGGGACGGAACTCGCGCGGCTCGGCAGCCGATCGGCCCTGCCCGGATTCTCGACGAGAACGGCGCACGGGCCCTATGTCCACGGCCGTGGGCCGACGTTCCCGCGATCTCTTCTCACAATCCCGCATTCCGGGGATGCCTGACCCTGCCATGCATCATCTGCTCATCAGCTGTTAACAGAGCGGCAACTGCCCATTGTGTACCCGGAAGACGGGCACCCATCAGGGATGGTACGGCAGAGCCGATAAAGATACGGAAGGAGCGACGAGTAGATCCGTATTGATCTTTTTGCCCTTTTTGTTCATCCGACTGATCATGACAGTGACAGATATTGACGCATGATGACGAACGTATACACCGAGTCGCGATGCAAGATGGTCATGCGGCGGACGCAACCCGACTGCCGCCGTCTGATCGACAGGTTGACCGCAGATTCGACTGCGGTTTCGACCGCGGATTCGACCGCGGATTC